>JANPKL010000250.1:0-17964 GCA_031425975.1 Sphingomonas sp. | reverse complement strand
CGGCGGGGAGTGCGGTGCGCCGAGACGACCCTGGCCTCATGGGGGATGTAAAGAGCATCGAGGATGGAGGCGGCGTGCCGCATCACCTCCCAATCGGACCGGCTGCCCATGATGATCCCGACGTCCATGCCCCGCCTCGCTCCCGCTGGACGCCGGTCTCTAGGGCGGGTGAGCGGCGCTGTCACCCGCCTGTCCGGCACCGGCTCCCCAAAAGAGTTGATCCGGGTTATGCAACGAAGCGTTTCGCGGGAAGGCGAGCAATGAGCGATTCGGTGCGGGCCCATAGTGACGATCCGGCGGCGCTGCGGCACGAGATTGCCGCGCTGCGCGCCGATATCGCCCGGCTGGAGCGGCAGGTCAGCGAGCTCGACCGGCTGGCACATCACGATGCCCTGGTGCCGCTGCCCAATCGGCGGGGGTTCGAGCGGCAATTGAAGGGACTGATCGACCGCGCGATCCGCTATGGCGACGGCGGGGCCTTGCTGTTCGTCGACGTCGATGGGCTGAAGATGGTCAACGACAATTTCGGGCATGACGCGGGGGATGCGGCGCTGATCCATGTCGCCGAATTGCTGATCGGCGGGGTGCGGCAGAGCGATTGCGTGGCGCGCTTCGGCGGCGACGAATTTGCGGTGCTGCTCGAGCGGGTCGACCTGGAGCAGGCGAGCGAGACGGCGGCGCGGCTGACCGACCGGATCGCGGGGACGGACTTTCGCCATGGGGGGCACGAGATTCCGCTGTCCGCGGCGATCGGGCTGGCCGAGATCCGCGCCGGCGACACGCTGGAGACGGTGATCGCGCGCGCCGACCGGGCGATGTACGAGGTGAAGGCGGCGGCCTAGGCGGGCTTCGGCTTCGACCGGCGCCACCAGCGCTTGGCCCCGCCGCCGCTGCTCAGCACCGACCGGCGGAACCAGGCGGCGGCGAATTTGAGGATGAGCGCGATCCACAACGCCTGCCAGGCGAGCGCGGCGAGATGCGGCCAGAAGGCGGGCTCGAGCGCGGCGCGGCTGATCATCGCCAACGGCGAGGACAAGGGGAAGATGGCGGCGGCGAGCCCGCCGGTGCTGCCCGGCTCCTCGACCGCGAAGCTGGCCAGGGCGAACAGGCCGATCTGGACCATGGTCACGGGCATCGACAGCGTCTGCACCTCGCGCGCGGAGGCGGCCTGCGCGCCGATGCCGAGGAAAGCCGCGCCGATCAGCAGGTAGCTCATCGCGAAATAGAGCGCGGCGAGGAGGGCGAACAGAGGCCAGCCGACGGCCGGGGCGGGCAAAGCGGCAAGCGCGCCGGGGGCAAGGAACAGGATGGCGCCGACCGCGGCGCTCGACCAGACGAGGATGCCGGTCAGGCTGACGCAGAGCATCGCGAACAATTTGCCGATGAAGATCGATTCGACCGGGACGGCGGCGGCGAGCACCTCGATCACCTTGTTTGATTTCTCCTCGATCAGTTGGCTGAGCAGCATGCCGGCCAGCATGATGGTGAGGATGAAGAGCAATGTCTGGCCAATCCGCGCAGTGAGTTCGCGGGCGCCCCGGATGTCGCCGGTGCTGCCGCGGATGCGGGTCAGCGCAACCTCGGGAAGCGGCGCGGCGGCGGGCCCGGCGCGGGCGAGCAGCAAGGTGATCTGCCCATGCAAGGGACTGGAGGAATCGAGCGCGCCTTGCAGGTTCGGACGCCCGAACGGGTCGGTCAGCACTGCGACCGGGGCGCGCTCGCTGCGGGTGAGAAGAGTTTCGAGGTCGGTGCCGGGAGATACCCGTTCGAGCACGGGCATGCGCTCCCCGCCGGTGACGCCGACGAGGTCGCGGCGGGCGGACTCAAGCCGCGCAAAGCCGGGGGCGTCGGACACGACCGCGACGCGAGCCCGGTCGGCGTCGTTGGCGATGCCCGCGCCGATCCCGCCGAACAGCACCCCCAGCAACACCGGGAACAAGGGGCCGAGCAGGAACAGGAGGAAGGAGCGCGAGAGGACGGTGGCGGTATAGTCGCGGCGGCCGATGACGAAGGCGGCGGAAAGTTTACCCAAGCGGCGGCTGCCGCCGTCGCGGTGATCGGGAGAGCGGCGGATGGGGGTCATTCGGAAACTCCCTTGCCCATCGCCTGCGCGGCGGCATTGCCGGCGATGGCGACGAAGGCGTCGTGGAGGCCGGGGCGCTCGATCGACAGGGTTTCGATCCCCGCTTTATTGTCGATCAGCGCGCGCAGGAAGGGCTCGGGACCACCGTCGGGCAACGGAAATTGCCACTCGCAGCCGGTCCAGCGGGCATCGGCGGGGAGGGCGCTGCGCCACGGGCCGTCCTGCGCGCGGGTCCGCAGCCGGACGATCGGGGCGAGCCGGTCGCGGGCCGCGTCGACCGGGCCGGCGAAGGCGACCTTGCCCTCGGCGATGATCGCAATCCGCTCGCACAATCGCTCGGCATGAGCGATGACGTGGGTCGAGAAGATGATCGTCTTGCCGTTGGCGGCCTCGGCCCGGATCATCGCCTCGAGCTTCTCCTGGTTGATCGCGTCAAGCCCCGAAAAGGGCTCGTCGAGCACGATCAGGGCGGGATCGTGGATCAACGTGCCGAGCAATTGGACGGTCTGCGCCATGCCCTTGGACAAGGTGCGGATCGGCTTGTCGGCCCAGTCGGCAAACCCGCGTTCCTCAAGCATCGCCGCAGCCCGGCGGCGCCCTTCTGCCAGCGGCAGGCCGCGCAAGGCACCCATGAAGGCGATCGCAGCCTGGACCTTCATCGCCGGATAGAGGCCGCGCTCCTCGGGCAAATAGCCGACCATCGCCGCGACTTCGAGCGGCCGCGAGTTGCCGAGCAGGGCGCGGCTCCCGGAGTCGGGGTCGATGATCCCGAGCAGCATCCGCAAGGTCGTGGTCTTGCCCGCTCCATTGGGGCCGAGCAGTCCGAAAATCGTCCCGGTGGGAACGGTCAGGCTGACCCCGTTGACCGCGCGTTTCCGGCCGAAATCCTTGACGAGGTCATGGGCCTCCAGGGCCGGTTCCATGCCTGCGTCTTCGCTCGTCACTCGTCTGGTCTCCCGCGCTTCTGGCCTGTAGTGAGCGACCGTGCCTGGACCGGCAAGCCTTAAGGAAGCGATACGCGAGGAGGCCGCGCGGCTGGGCTTTGTCGCCTGCGGTTTTGCTCGAGCGGATGCGGTGCCAGAGGCGGACGCGGCCTTGCGCGAGTGGCTGGCGCAGGGGCGGCACGGATCGATGGCCTGGATGGAGGAGCGAGCCGGGCAGCGTGGCCATCCCCAGGCACTTTGGCCCGACGCGAAAAGCGTGATCGCGCTGGCGATGAGCTATGCCCCGGCGCAGGACCCAAGGGCGCTGGCCGACGCCCCCGACCGCGGCCGGATCAGCGTCTATGCGCAGGGCGGCGACTATCACAAGGTGGTCAAGCGAGCGCTGAAGGCGCTGGCGCGGTTCATCGTCGGCGAGGTGCCGAGCCAGTTGAAGGTGTTCGTCGATACCGCGCCGGTGATGGAGAAGCCGCTGAGCGCCGCGGCCGGGCTCGGCTGGCAGGGCAAGCACACCAATCTCCTGTCGCGCGATCATGGCAATTGGCTGTTCCTGGGGGTGATCTTTACCGAGCTGGAGTTGGCGCCCGACGCGCCGGCGAGCGAGCATTGTGGCAGCTGCACCGCCTGCATGGTCGCCTGCCCGACCGGCGCGATTGATGGGCCTGGGCGGATCGATGCCCGCAAGTGCATCTCCTATCTGACGATCGAGCATGCCGGGCCGATCCCGCTAGAATTTCGGGCGGCGGTTGGCAATCGCATCTATGGTTGCGACGATTGCCTGGCGGCTTGTCCGTGGAACCGTTTTGCTGCCGCCGCGCAGGCGAACATGGCGTTTCGGCCACGCGCCGAACTGGCGGCGCCGGCCTTGGGCGATCTGCTGGCGCTCGACGATGCAGCCTTTCGGGAGATGTTCGCGGGGTCGCCGATCAAGCGGATCGGGGTCGCGCGGATGCTGCGCAATTGCCTGATCGCGGCGGGAAACAGCGGGGATGCGGGGTTGCTGGCGCGGGTGGGGGTCCTGCGGGCGCATGCGGATCCGATGGTGGCGGAGGCGGCGGCGTGGGCTGAGGGGAAGCTCGTCAACGAATATCGTTCGTCCTGAGCGAAGTCGAAGGCGCTCCGCTCAGGAGGAACGAGGTTGGAGCGCCAATGCCGCCGCGCAGCCTTCCACCGGCACGCTGTCGCCGCTGCCGGGGCGTCGGGCGTCGAAATGCGCGACGACGGCAAGCCCGCCACCGTTGACCGGAGGATAGAGGTAGGCGTCGAGCAGGCAGGTCGCATTCTGCCACTGAAGCTTGAGCCCGGGCCCTTCGCGCAAGACGAAGGACGGCGCGCCGAAGCGAACGGCGAGCTCGGCCTGGGTCAGGCCGGTGAGGCCGGTTTGGGGGGCAGACGGGAGGCTCGGCGTCTGCGGCAGCGGTGCGGGCCGCGGCGTGGTCGAGCAGGCGGCGAGGGTCAGGGCGAGGGCGGCGGTCAGGATCGGGCGGTGCATCGCCGGGCTGTGGCGGCGCGGCGCTGGACTGGCAAGCATGGGGCGGCTACCCGCCGCGCCTTTCTCTCCTCAGGCTCCAGGAACTTTCATGACCGACCCTACTCTCGACGTCCTGTGCATCGGCAATGCGATCGTCGACGTGATCGCCGATGCCGACGATGCCTTCCTGACCGCGCAGGGGCTCGACAAGGGCTCGATGCGGTTGATCGACGAGGCGGAGGCCGAGCGGCTTTATGGCGAGATGGGCCAAGGTCGCGAGGCCAGTGGCGGGTCGGCCGGCAACACCGCCGCCGGCCTGGCCGCGCTCGGCGTCCGCGCGGGCTTCATGGGGCAGGTTGCCGACGACCAGTTGGGCGCCATCTATCGGCACGACATCCGTAGCCTCGGGGTGACCTTCGACACGCCGGCGCGGGGCGACGTGGGGGCGACCGCGCGCTGCCTGATCCTGGTCACGCCCGATGCACAGCGGACCATGAACACGTTCCTCGGCGCCGCGCAGCAGTTGAGCGCCGCTGAGATCGACCTCGATCAGGTGCGCGCCGCGGGGATTCTCTATCTCGAGGGCTATCTGTGGGATCCCGAGGTGCCGCGGGCGGCGATGGAGGCGGCGATCGGTGCGGCGCGCGAGGCCGGTCGCAAGGTGGCCTTTACCCTGAGCGACACCTTCTGCGTCGAGCGCCACCGCGACGGCTTCCACCGCCTGCTCGACGAGAAGAAGGTCGACATATTGTTCGCCAACGAGGCCGAGTTGATGGCGATGACCGGGGCGGACGACTTTGAGGCGGGGCTGGGGCAGCTGTCGGCCAAGGCCCCGCTGCTGGTGGTCACCCGCAGCGAGCATGGCGCGGTGGCGATCGCAGGGAGCGAGCGGGCGGCGGTGTCGGCCGAGCCGATCGAGCGGCTGGTGGATACCACCGGGGCGGGAGATTTATTCGCGGCGGGGTTTCTCGCGGGGCAGGCCAGGGGGCTGGGGCTCGAGGCCTCGCTCAAGCTCGGCGCGATCGCGGCGGCCGAGGTGATCCAGCATTATGGCGCACGGCCCGAGGCGGATTTGAAGGTTCTGGCGGCGGGGGTGCTGGGCTGAATTGTTCCCCGGCGAAAGCCGGGTCCCGGTGCCTTCTTATCTCCAAAAGCTCAAGTTACTGGGCTCCTGCTTTCGCAAGAGAAAAAGAAAGGGCCGGTGCATCGCTGCACCGGCCCTCTTTTGTGTCTGTCGGCAGGATCAGTCGCGGGTGACCGTTCCGCCGTCGGGATTGTCCTCGGGGAAATAAGGCATCTCGCCGTCGGCGGTGACCGCATGGCCCTTGCCGAGCTCCGAATGTCGCATGCCGTAGACGAAGTAGAGCACCGTCGCCACGACCAGGTATACAACGAACCCCTTCAGCACGTTCGCCGGCACCGTGGTGATCAGGTACAGGCACGACAGAATGCCGAGGATCGGAAGCACCGGGTAGAAGGGCACCTTGAACCCGCGCGGCAGTTCGGGGTTCGAGCGGCGCAGGTAGATCACCGACAGGCAGACGATGGCGAAGGCCGCCAGCGTGCCGACCGAGGTCGCGTCGCCCAGGATATTGATGTCGAAGAAGCCCGCCGCGATCGCGGTCACGACACCCACCAGCATGGTGTTGATGTAAGGCGTGTGGAACTTCGGATGAACCTTGGCGAACACCTTGGGCAGCAGGCCGTCACGGGCCATGGTGTAGAAGATGCGCGTCTGGGCGTACATCAGCACCAGCACGACCGAGGTCAGGCCGATGATCGCGCCGACCTTGATGATCTTGGCGAGCCAGGCCCATTGCGCGCCGAAGCTGTCGACGACCACCGCGACCGGATCGGGCACGTTCAAGGTCTGATAGGGCACCAGCAGGGTCATGATCGCCGCCACCAGCATGTAGATGACGGTGCAGACGACGAGACTGCCGATGATCCCGAAAGGCATGTCGCGCTTGGGATCCTTGGCTTCCTGGCCCGCGGTCGAGACCGCCTCGAAGCCGATATAAGCGAAGAAGACGATCGAGGCGGCGCGCATGATGCCGTCGGTGCCGAACTCACCCGGGCCGGTATTTTCCGGGATGAACGGAGTCCAGTTGGTGGCGACGAGCTCGGGCAAATTGCCGAGCACGATCATCCCGCCGACGACGATGAAGGCGGCAAGCACGCTGACCTTCACGAAGACGATGAGATTGTTTACCTTGGCGCTTTCGCTCACCCCGAGCACCAGCAGCGCGGAAAGCGCGATGCAGATGAGGAAGGCGGGGAGATTGAAAATGGTGGTGACGGCCTGGCCGTCGATCAGCACAGGAACGCCGTCTTTAAGCAACGGATAGCCGGCCGGGCCGGTGAATTGCGGCGGGATGACGAGGCCGAAGTCGGCCAGCAGACTGACCACGTAGCCGCCCCATCCAACCGCGACGACGGACGCCGCGAGGCCATATTCGAGCAGCAGCAGCGCGCCCATGATCCACGCGGCGAACTCGCCCAACGTGGTATAACCGTAAGTGTAGGCCGAGCCCGAGACGGGCAGGGTGGAGCTCAGCTCCGCGTAGCACAGGCCGGCGAAAGCGCAGACGATGCCCGCGACCACGAACGACAGCATGACCGCCGGGCCGGCATGGAGCGCGGCGGCGCTGCCAGTACGAACGAAGATACCCGCGCCAATGATGCAGCCGATACCGAGCAAGAGGAGGTTCCACTTGCCAAGGGTGCGCTTGAGCTCGCTCGACGCGGACTCCTGCTGGACCTGGGCGATCGACTTGCGGGCGAACATTCGCCCGACCAAGCTCTTTTGCGGCGCGATACTGGCCATGAATGCTCCCTTGAAACCCCGTCTGGGCTGCTGGCGCCGGAGCCTAGCGCCTGATTCGACCGGTGCAATCCCTCTGCAACATATGGCTCAGCGCGCCAGCATCGGCCCGAGCGGTTGCCCGCCGAACACATGGACGTGGAGGTGGGGCACTTCCTGCCCGGCGCGCTTGCCGGTGTTGGCGAGCAGGCGATAGCCCTGGGGTTCGGCCCCCACGATCCGCGCCGTCTCGCCGATCGCCCGGACGAAATCGGCGATTTCGGCATCGGGCGCGCGGGCGGAAAAATCCTCCCAGCTGACGTATGCGCCCTTGGGAATGACCAGCACATGCACCCCGGCCAGCGGGTGCAAATCATGAAAGGCGAGGCTGTGCCCGGTCTCCAGCACGGTCCGGTTTGGCAACTCGCCGCGCAGGATCCGGGCGAAGATATTGCTGTCGTCATAGGGCTGCTTGTGATCGATCGGCATGGCGCGACGTTTTCCCCGGTTGACCCTGAATGCCCTGCCGCTACCACGGACGGGCCATGGCAGACGAGAGTCCCGAAAGCCTCATCCCCTACGACGAGATCGTGCAGGAAGCCCTGCGCGATGTCGTTGGACGGGTACTGAGCACGATCGAAAAGGGCGGCAGCCTGCCCGGCAGCCACCATTTCTACATCACTTTCCGGACCCGCATGCCGGGGGTCGAGATCCCCAGGCATCTCGCCCAGCGCTTTCCCGACGAGATGACGATCGTCATCCAGCATCGCTATTGGGACCTGCATGTGGGCGGCGACTTCTTCACCGTCGGCCTGAGCTTCGGCGGGGTTCCCTCGACGCTGCGCGTGCCGTTCGCGGCGGTCACCGACTTCGTCGATCCGGCGGTCGACTTCAGCCTGAAGTTCCAGGCCAATGGCGCTGAGAACGAAGGCCATGAGCCGGTCGAACCGGCAGAAAACGACACGCCCTCGGCGGTCCCGGTGGAAGATGGGTCGAATGTCGTCTCAGTGGATTTCACGCGGAAGAAATAGTCGTCTTGCGTAATCCCGGACTTGATCCGGGGTCCCGCTTCTTCCTACGGCGCCCGCAACATAAGCGGGATGCCGGCTCAAGGCCGGCATGACGAGGGAGAGCGCATTGACTGATCAGGCCCGCATCGAAACCGACAGCTTCGGCCCGATCGAGGTGCCGGCCGACTGCTATTGGGGCGCGCAGACGCAGCGCAGCCTCGGCAATTTCCCCTTTGCGGCGCCTGAGCGGATGCCGATCGGGATCGTCCGGGCGCAGGCGATCGTCAAGCAGGCCGCGGCACGGATCAACCGCAAGCATGGGCTCGACGCCAGCCTCGCCGACGCGATGGAAGCGGCCGCCTCGGCCATCGTTGCGGGACATCACGACGACCAGTTCCCGCTGACCATCTTCCAGACCGGCAGCGGCACCCAGACCAACATGAACGTCAACGAGGTGATCGCCGGGATCGCCAACGAGGCGCTGGCGGGCACGCGTGGCGGCAAGAGCCCGGTCCACCCTAACGACCACGTCAACAAGTCGCAAAGCTCGAACGACAGCTTCCCAAGCGCGCTCCACGTCGCCGCGGTGCTGGCCGCCGAGCGCGAACTGCTGCCCGCGCTCGACCGGTTGCACATGGCGCTGGACGAGAAGGCGAAGGGCTGGGACCGGATCGTCAAGATCGGGCGGACGCATACGCAGGACGCCACTCCGCTGACCTTGGGGCAGGAATTCAGCGGTTATGCGGCGCAACTCGCCTCGTGCCGGACGCGGATCGGGCAGGCGGTCGATGGCAGTCTGCGCGCGCTGGCGATCGGCGGGACAGCGGTCGGGACCGGCCTCAACGCACCGGCTGGCTGGGCCGAGGACATGGTCGCCGCGATCAGCGATATCGCGGGCACGGCGTTCACGCCTGCCCCCAACAAGTTCGCCGAAATGGCCGCGCGTGACGGCCTCGTGTTCTTTCACGGCGCGCTGACGACGCTGGCGGTGGCGCTGACCAAGATCGCCAATGACATCCGCTTCCTGGGCTCGGGACCGCGCTCGGGGCTGGGTGAGCTCAGCCTGCCGGAGAATGAGCCGGGCAGCTCGATCATGCCGGGCAAGGTCAATCCGACCCAGTGCGAATCGCTGACGATGGTCTGCGCGCAAGTGATCGGCAACGGCCAGGCGGTGACCGTCGGCGGCATGCAGGGGCATTTCGAACTAAACGTGTTCATGCCCCTGATCGGGGCCAATGTGCTGCGCTCGGTGTCGCTGCTGGCGACCGGCATGACCAGCTTCGCGGAACGCTGCGTCGAGGGGATGATCGCCAATGAGGATAATATCGCGGCTCTGGTCGGGCGCAGCCTGATGCTGGTCACCGCGCTTGCGCCCGAGATCGGCTACGACAATGCCGCGACCATCGCCAAGCATGCCCACAAGAAGGGGCTGACGCTGAAGGAGGCTGGGCTGGAGCTGGGGCTGGTCGATGCCGAGACCTTCGAACGGGTGGTGCGGCCCGAAGCGATGATCGGGCGGTAATTCTCCGAAAGTGCGTCACCCCGGGCTTGACCCGGGGTCCCGCTTCTTCCTTCATCGTTCTTCGGGGCGAAGGTAGCGGGACCCCGGATCAAGTCCGGGGTGACGAATATGCGGAAGTTTCTTCTTCTTTTCTCCCTCCTTCTCGCCGGCTGCGCCACCCGGCCGCCGTCAGTAGCGCCCCCGCGCCCGGCCACGCCGGTGCGACCGGTCGAGCGGCCTCCCCTCACGCCCGCGCAATATGTCGCGATCAGCGCCTCGCGCAGCCTGTTGCTGGTGCGCGGGGCCGAGTTGGTGGCGGCGCGCGCCCCCGACCTTGCGGCCGACGCCGGGCGGGTCGCCGCGGCGCATCGCGGAGTGGCATCGCAGCTGAATTTTGCCGGGCGAAGGCTGGAGTTGCTGCCCTCGGCCGAATTGTTGCCGACCGACCGGCTGCAGCTGGAAGCGCTGGAACGGAGCGCCGACATGGCCGCTGCCTGGGGCCGCGTGGTCGGCACCGCGCTCGCCAATTGCGACGTTCATGAGGCCGATTATGCGGCGCGGGGGGCAAGCCCGACCCTGCGCCCGGTAGCGCGCTTCGCGCTCGGTGTGTGCCGCGAGGAGCTCGCCCGGCGCCGTTGAGCGCGCGGCTGTTCGAGTCGCCCCATTGACTCCGTTCCCGGACTCGCGCGACTAGAACAAAAGAAGAACAAGAGCGTTGCGAGTCGTGTGGAACAAGGTTTGTCCCTGGTCGCCGGCGGGGAATCCCGTGCGGCATCTTCATCCTCCCCGTCGCGCAGCGATGGGGAGGGGGATCGCTCGGCGCAGCCGAGTGGCGGAGGGCCCCTGGCGCGCGCTGAAGGCCCCTCCGTCAGTCGTTTGCGCGACTGCCACCTCCCCATTGCGGCTGCGCCGCAACAGGGAGGATCCCCCACCCTCCGCGACCTCTTCCCCGCTTCCCCGCGCGATGCGGGCTGGACCGGCTTCGTCCTCGCCCGGCTCGATCCCGCCAAGCCCTTGCTGTGGGTGCAGGAACGGATGGCGATCCTGGAGGGCGGGCGGGTCCATGCGGGGGGGCTGGGCGCGTTCGGCGCCGACCTCATCCATGTCGAGGCGCGCGACGCTAAAGCGGCGCTGTGGGCGATGGAGGAGGGGCTGCGATGCCCGGGGCTGAGCGGCGTGATCGGCGAATTGTGGGGCGACCCCGCGGCGCTCGACTTCACCGCTACCCGCCGGCTGGCGGTCGCGGCCGAGCGGTCGGGCGTGGCCTGCTGGCTGGTCCGGCTCGGGGGGCAGCCGAGCCTGAGCGGCGCACGCGAGCGCTGGCGACTGGCGAGCGCGCCGAGCGAGGCGCATCCGTTCGACTTCAAGGCGCCGGGCGCGGCGCGGTGGGAGGCGGAACTGTTCCGCTCGCGCAGCCGGGCGCCGGGGCGGTGGGTCTTTTCTTCTGTCCCTTTTCCGCAAGGGGAGAGGGACAGTGAGACGCATCGCCTCCCTGTGGCTGCCGAACCTGGCGATCGAGCGCTGGGCGGGATTGTGCGCCGACGGGCCTGAGATTGCACTCAGCCGCCCGCTGGTGCTGACCGTCGAGGGGCGGCACGGGCTGCTGATCCACGCGGTCACGCCCGCCGCTGGCTCACGCGGCGCGCGGCCGGGCGGGCGGCTGACCGATGCGCGTGCGCTCGACCCCGCTTTGGAGGCCGAGGTCGCAGACCTTGCGGGGGAGGCTGCGTGGCTCAAGGCCGCGGCGCGCTGGGCGGGGCGATGGTCGCCGCTGGTCGAGGTCGACGAGGCGGACGGGCTGCGGCTCGATATCAGCGGGGTGGCCCATCTGTTCGGGGGCGAGGAAGCTCTGCTGGGGGATATAAAGGCGGCGTTCGGTGCTCGAGGTTTTGCCGCGCGGGCGGCGGTGGCGGGGACTGCGGGCGCGGCCTGGGCGCTGGCGCGATTTGCTCCACTCTCCCCAGTGGGGAGAGGGAGGGGCCCGGCCCCAGACTTGATCCGGGGCTGGGAGGGTGAGGGGTGTGCGTCAACTGGGCATCACACCCCTCACCCTTCCGCCGCTTCGCGGCTCCCTCCCTCTCCCCGGCGGGCAGAGGGGCTGGTTTGCCTCCTCGCCCCGCTCCCCGTCGCCGCCTTGCGCCTGTCGCCCGAGGCCAATCGCACCCTCGTCCGCTTGGGGCTCAAGACCATCGGCGATCTGGCGGGGGTGCCGCGGACCGCGCTGGCGCGGCGGTTCGGGAAGGAGGACCATCCGCTCGACGCGCTCGACCGGGCGCTGGGCCGCAAGCCCGAGCCGCTGACCGCGCTGCCCGAGGACTTGGCCCCCCGCGCGCTGCTGCCGTTCAAGGAGCCGGTCACCCATCCCGAGGCTGGGGCGCAGGCGCTTGGGATCCTGGTCGAGCGGCTGGCGGCGGAGCTTCAGGCGCGCCAGCTGGGTGCACGCGAATTGCGGCTGGTCGGCTACCGGATCGACGGCAGCCTGGCCGAAGTCGGGGTGGCGACCTCCATTCCCACGCGCGCGCCCGATCATCTGCTGCGGCTGCTGACCGGCGCGCTTGAGCGGACCGGGCTCGATCCGGGCTTCGGGATCGATGCCATCGCGCTCGAGGTCCGCTGGTGGGAGCGGCTGGCGTCCGCGCAAGGCGGCCTGGCGGGCGAGGAGCAGGGGCATGCGGCGGTGGCGGCGTTGATCGACCGGCTGAGCGTCAAGCTCGGCGCGGAAAAAGTGCGGCGGCCGGTGGCGGTCGACAGCCATGTGCCCGAGCGCGCGGCGGGCTGGGAGGTGGGGATTGCCTCCAGTCCCTCTCCCCGGCCAAGAGAGGGAGGGAGCCGCGCATCGGCGGAAGGGAGAGGGGGCGTCGGTATCGCTTCGGCCCCTACCCCCTCTCACGACGTGCGAGTCGACCCTCTCCCGCAAGGGGAGAGGGTGAGCAAACTCCTCGACCGCCCCGAGGAAATCGCGGTCATCTATGCCACTCCAGAGGGTCTCCCCCGGCGGTTCGTGTGGCGACGCAAGGTCCACGACATCGCCCGCGCGCAGGGGCCGCAGCGGATCGCGCCCGAATGGTGGCGCTTGCGCTCGACCGCTCGGCTGCGCGACTATTACAAGGTCGAGGACAGCACGGGCGTGCGCTTCTGGATCTTTCGCGAGGGCGTCGTCGGGGATGGCAGGGGCGGTGCGCCCTTGTGGTTCGTGCAGGGGCTTTATGCCTGAGCAGGAGGGCTTTGCCCGGCGCAAGCTGGTGCGCGAGGACGGGCCGGCGCCGTATATTCCCAAGGCGGGGTTTGTAGAGCTGGGCATCACCACGCCGTTCAGCTTCCTGCGCGGGGCGTCGGACGCGATCGAGCTGGTGCTGACCGCGCTCGAGCAGGGGATGGACGCGATCGGGGTTGCCGACCGCAACACGCTGGCAGGCGTGGTGCGGCTGCACAGCGCCTGCAAGGGCGCCGGGCTGCGCCCGCTGGTGGGGGCGCGGCTGGTGGTTGCTGCTCCCCTCCCGCTCGCGGGAGGGGGTGGGCTTGTCTCGATTCGCCCGGACGTGAAGCTTCAGGCCCTCGCCCCGCCCCCCTCCCACAAGTGGGATGGGGAGCAGGTCCACCTCCTGGCCTACCCCCGCAACCGCGAAGGCTATGCGCGCCTGTCGCGACTGCTCAGCCTCGGGCAGTCGCGCGCCATCAAGGGCGGGTGCGACCTCACTCTCGACGATGTCGCCGCGCACGCGCAAGGAATTGCCTTCATCGCCTGGCCGGGAGAGGATCTCGATGCGTTCGAGGCGCAATTGCCGCAAATCCGCGCGGCGCTGCCCGAGCTTCGCCACATCGCCGCGACGCATCTTTATCGCGGCGACGATCTGGCACGGATCGAGCGGCTCGACCGGCTGGCGCGATCCTATGGCGGGACCATCCTGGCCTCCAACGACGTCCATTATCACGCCCCCGCCAAGCGCCCGCTGCAGGACGTCATCAGCTGCATCCGCGAGAAGGTGACGCTGGCGACCGCGGGCACGCTCCTGCATGCCAATGCCGAGCGGCATCTGAAGGGCCCCGAGGAGATGGCGCGGCTATTCGCGCGCTGGCCGCAGGCGCTCGCCGCGACGCGCGACTTCGCGGATGCGATCGACTTCAGCCTAGACGAACTCAAATATGAATATCCGCGGGAGAGCGTGCCCGAGGGCTTGAGCCCGCAGGCGCATCTGGAGGTGCTGACCTGGGCCGGGGCGGAGGAGCGTTATCCGGGCGGCGTGCCCGACAAGGTCGGCGACCAGCTGCGTCACGAATTGCAGCTCATCCAGAAGCTCGACTTCGCGCGCTATTTCCTGACCGTCCACGCGATCGTCGATTTCGCCCGCAGCCAGGAACCGCCGATCCTGTGCCAGGGGCGCGGCAGCGCGGCCAATAGCGCGGTCTGCTATTGCCTGGCCATCACCGCGGTCGACCCGGCCGATACCGACCTGTTGTTCGAGCGCTTCATCTCCGAGGAGCGCAAGGAGCCGCCCGATATCGACGTCGATTTCGAGCATGAACGGCGCGAGGAGGTGATCCAGCACATTTATCAGAAATATGGCCGCGACCGCGCCGGGCTGTGCGCGACCGTGATCCACTATCGCCCGCGCTCGGCGATCCGTGAGGTCGGCAAGGTGATGGGCCTCTCCGAGGATATCTGCGCGGCGATCGCCGGGACCATCTGGGGCTGGGGCGAGGACGTCACCGAACGCCACGTCAGCGAAGCCGGGCTCGATTTGTCGGACCCGCATCTGGCGCGGACGATCAAGCTGGCCGAACAATTGATCGGCATGCCCCGCCACCTGTCGCAGCATGTCGGCGGGTTCATCCTGACCGAGCGGCCGCTGATCGAGACCGTGCCGATCGGCAATGGCGCGATGCCCGATCGCACCTTCATCGAGTGGGACAAGGACGACATCGAGGAGCTGGGCATCCTCAATATCGACGTGCTCGCACTGGGCATGCTGACCTGCATCCGCAAATGCTTCGCGCTGATCGAAGACACCCACGGCGAGACCTTCGATCTGGCGACGGTCCCGCGTGAAGAACCGCGGGTCTATGACCAACTGTGCACCGGCGACAGCCTCGGCGTGTTCCAGATCGAGAGCCGGGCGCAGATGAACATGCTGCCGCGATTGAAGCCCCGCTGCTTCTACGACCTGGTGATCGAGGTTGCGATCGTGCGGCCGGGGCCGATCCAGGGCGACATGGTGCATCCCTTTCTGAAACGCCGGCAGGGCAAGGAGCAGGTGATCTACCCGCGCCCCTCGCCCGACCATGGCCCGCCCGACGAGCTCGAGCGGATCCTGAAGCGGACGCTGGGCGTGCCGGTGTTCCAGGAACAGGCGATGAAAATTGCGCTCGATGCCGCAAAGTTCAGCCCGGCCGAGGCCAATCAGCTCAGGAAGGCGATGGCGACCTTCCGCTCGCGCGGGACCATCGACCTCCTCCAGGACAAGATGGTCGAGCGGATGGTGACCCGCGGCTATGAGCGCGAATTCGCCGAGCGCTGCTTCCACCAGATCCGCGGCTTTGGCGAATATGGCTTCCCCGAAAGCCACGCGGCTAGCTTCGCGCACCTCGTCTATGTCTCGAGCTGGCTGCGCTGGCGTTATCCAGCGGCATTCGCGGCGGCCTTGCTCAACAGCCAGCCAATGGGATTTTATGCCCCCGCGCAGATCGTGCGGGACGCGCAGGCGCACGGGGTCGAGGTGCGCGCGGTGGATGTGAACGAGAGCGGGTGGGATTGTTCGCTTGAAACTCCCCTCCCGCTTGCGGGAGGAGCTGGAGGTAGGATTGTTTCCGGCTCGCTTCGCTCGCTCCCACCCCCGACCCCTCCCGCGAGCGGGAGGATAGAAGGGGCCCTCCGCCTCGGCCTGCGCCAGGTCGAGGGCCTGCGCGCAATCGATGCCGCGCGGGTGGTGGCGTCGGCGCCTTATGCCACGGTCGAGCAGCTCCATCGCCGCGGCGGCGTCCCACCCCATGCGATCGTGCGGCTGGCCGAGGCCGATTGCTTCCGTTCGATGGGGCTCGATCGGCGGCAGGCTTTATGGGACGCACGTGCGCTGCGGGCGGTGCCCGAGCTGCCGCTGTTCGCCGCCGCCCGGGTCCGCGAGGAGGGGGTCGAGCGCGAGACGGCGGTGCTTCCGACCATGCCACTGGCCGAGCATGTGGTCAGCGACTACCAGACCATGCGCCTGAGCCTCAAGGCGCATCCACTGCATTTCCTGCGCGACCATTATGCCGCCCGAGGGTTCGTAAGGGCCGCGGATCTGCGCTCACTCCGCTACGGCAAGCGGGTCAGCCTGGCCGGGCTGGTGTTGATCCGCCAGCGTCCGGGCAGCGCCAAGGGGGTCTGTTTCATCACGCTGGAGGACGAGACCGGGACCGCCAATCTGATCGTCTGGCCCGACGCCTTCGCGGCCCAGCGCAAGGTGGTGATGGGCGCCCGGCTGATGGTCGTCCACGGGCTGGTCCAGCATGACGAGGCGGTCTGCCACCTGATCGCCAGCCGGTTGGAGGACGATAGCCCGCGGCTCCGGACGCTGTCGGATGGCATCGCGCTCGACCCGCATCTCGGCCGCGGCGACGGCGGGGGCCAAAGCCGCCCGCCCATGGCTCGCCACCCGCGCGACGCCGAAGTGATTCCCAAGGCACGGGTGATCGATTGCCCGACTTATTGACGATTCAGCCCGCCACATTCCCGCCATCGTTTGGCAAGCTTGGCGCAAGCTTTTCCGTGCTAAGACAAGGGTATGCGAACATTTCTCATCACTGCGGCAGCAGCCTTGCTCCTTGCCGCCCCAGCCGCAGCCCAGAGCCCGCTGGAGGGTATCTGGGCCAGCCCCAAAGGCAACGTTACCGTGCGTATCGCGCCATGCGGCAAGCAATTGTGCGGGCAGGTGGTCGAGGCCAGTGCGCGGGCCAAGCGCCGCGCCGCCAAGCATGGCGTGCCCAGGCTGGTCGGAGAGCCCCTGCTCAACAACATCGAGCCCGCCGGACCGGGGAAATGGAAGGGCCGGGTCTATGTCCCCCGCCTCAACACCCATGTTGGCGGGCGAATCACCATGCAGGGCCGCGACCGGATGGAGGTCGCGGGCTGTTATGCCGGGCTGCTGTGCCGCAGCGCGGTCTATCGCCGCATCGGCTAGGGCAGCTCAGCCCAACCGGATGCGGTCGCGTTTGCGCGGTTGCCGCAGCCGGAGAGTTGACGCCGGGTCCCTACCTTCTCCGGCGGCCTTTCAAAGTAGGATTTCAGCTGATCTATCCTCGGCGATGAGCGATCCCACTACCACCCGCCACGACGGCTGGACCGCACCGCGCCAGCACCTCTTCCTCAAGTCCTTCGCGCGCTGTCGCTCGGTCACCGCCGCGGCGGCCTGCGCGGGCATGGCCCGCGAAAGCGCCTATCGCTTCCGTCGTCGTCATCCCGCCAGCCTGTTCACCCTGACCTGGAGTGAGATCGAGCGCGCCGCCAAACCGCCGATGCAAAGATCACGACCGACACCCAGGACTGTGACTTTCGCCCAGGCCATGCGGCAAGGGCACCTGAGCGAAGGTCACGAACCGGACGACCCCGGGAATATCTTTCCGTCGTGGCTGGGTTCGTGACCTTCGCATTGCCCTTTCGACGGGGCTTTTCTTGCATGCCCGGCAAGGGTAGCGCCGGGCGATGAACACGCCTCCTGTACTCGTCACCGGCGGGGCCGGTTACATCGGCAGCCACGCTGTCCTGGCCCTCCATGATGCCGGGTGGCCGGTGGTGGTGGCCGACAATCTGTCCAACGGTCGGCGCGAGGCGGTGCCGGCGGGCGTGCCGCTGGTCGAGGTCGATGTCGGCGACGCTGCGGCGATGGAAACGCTGCTGCGCGAGCACAAGATCGCCGCGATCATGCATTTCGCAGGCTCGATCGTGGTCCCTGAAAGCGTCACGAACCCACAGGAATATTATCGCAACAACACGATCGCGAGCCACGCGCTGGTCGGCGCGGCGATGGCGGCGGGCGTACGCCACATCCTCTTCTCCTCGACCGCCGCCACTTATGGTGCGCCCGAGACCGTGCCGATCGACGAGGATACGCCGACCGCGCCGATCAATCCTTATGGCTGGTCCAAGCTGATGACCGAGCAGATGCTGCGCGACATTGCCGCC
>JANPKL010000249.1:0-17046 GCA_031425975.1 Sphingomonas sp. | reverse complement strand
ATGTGGCATTCGCGGTGGTCGGCCCAGTCGCCTTTCAGCGGATGGTCGAGCCACTCGGGACCTAGCGGTGAGTCGTTGGCGATCAGCAACAGCATCGCTTGCTTGAGCGCTCGCATGTCGAAGCGACCCGAGCGCGAAAGCCGCTCATAATCCTTGCGGAAGCTCTTCGAGTAGTCGCAGGTTCGGGGGAAGGCGGCGCGGTTGTTGCGCGCCTTAGCCATCCAGGCTGCGGATCAGCGCATCGCCGCTCTCGAAGCGGAGCGTGCGCGCCTTCATCATTTCGCGCGCCTCCTCCATCGCCGCTCGGGTTGCGGCATTGGGGACCTTGAGTTCGAGCGGAAGAGCCTGTTCCGCGACGACCCGCGTGTAGAATAACCGAACCGCTTCGGAAGCCGAGAGCCCGATCGCCTCCAGCACGGCATTGCCCCGCGCCTTCAAATCGTCGTCTAGTCGAACGTGGAGCATGGAGGAGTTAGACATGAGGGTTTGTATCTCAAATGAGATACAAAGTCAAGCGATGCTAACGAAGCTGTCCAGCACTCGTTTGCGCCCCGCATGTTCGAAGTCGATCTCCAGCTTGTTGCCCTCGATCACGGCAATAATGCCATAGCCGAACTTGCCGTGGAAGACGCGCTGGCCGGCCGACAGGTCGTCGCGGCCCTTGTTGCCGAGGCTGACCGCCGAGGCGCGGGCTTCGATGATGCGCTGGGGGGCGGGGGTGAAGACCTGCGCCGCGCGGCCCCAGCCGGGACCGCGGGTGGCGGCGCGGTCGGGGCGCTGGACCGCGACATGGGCGAAGGGGTCGCCCTGCTCGCTCCACTGCGCGCGCCATAAAGACTCGCCGCCGCTCATCGTGGTCTCCGCCTCGACATGCTCGGGCGGCAATTCGGCGACGAAGCGGCTCGGGATGCTCGAGGTCCACTGGCCGTAGATCCGACGGTTGGCGGCGTGAATGATCGTTGCCCGTGTCCGCGCCCGGGTGATCGCGACATAAGCGAGGCGGCGCTCTTCCTCGAGGGATGCGGTGCCGCCCTCGTCCAGTGCGCGCTGCGAGGGAAATACGCCTTCCTCCCAGCCGGCGAGGAACACCAAGGGGAATTCGAGCCCCTTGGCGGCGTGGATGGTCATGATGGTGACCTTGTCGCCGGACTTGTCGGCGTCATTGTCCATCACCAGGCTGACATGCTCGAGGAAGGCGGGGAGGCTGTCATATTCCTCCATCGCTCGCGTCAGCTCCGCCAGATTTTCGAGCCGTCCGGCCGCATCGGCGGTCTTTTCGCCCTGAAGCGCGGCGGTGTAGCCGCTTTCATCGAGCAGCTGTCTGGCAAGTTCGGCATGAGCTGGCGGCCCGAAGGCTCCTCCGTCAGGGCTTCGCGCTGCCACCTCCCCATCGCTTCGCGACAGGGCGGAAAGGTGCAATTGCCGCCAGCGTGCGAAATCCCCGACGAACCGGCCGAGGCTTCGCTTGGCGGCTCCGGTCAGCTCGTCGGAATCGAGCATCTGCGCCGCCGCGATCAGCAACGGCTGCCCCGACGCCCGCGCATAACGATGGATATTTGCCACCGCCTTGTCGCCCAGCCCGCGCTTGGGCACGTTGATGATCCGCTCGAACGCCAGGTCGTCGCTGGGCGACTGGACCAGCCGCAGATAGGCCAGCGCATCGCGAATCTCGGCCCGCTCGTAGAAGCGGAAGCCGCCGACGATCTGATATGGCAGACCGATGCCGATGAAGCGTTCCTCGAACTCGCGGGTCTGGAATTGCGCGCGCACCAGGATCGCGGCGTCGCTGACCCGGCCGCCGCGCGCCTGGTGGCTCTCGATCTCCTCGCCGACCCGGCGCGCCTCTTCGGGCCCGTCCCAGACGCCGATCACCTTGACCTTCTCGCCTACGTCGCACTGGGTCCACAAAGTCTTGCCGAGGCGGCCGCTATTGTGCGCGATCAGGCCCGAGGCGGCGCCCAGGATATGCGGTGTCGAGCGGTAATTCTGCTCGAGCTTGATCACTGCCGCGCCGGGAAAGTCGCGCTCGAAGCGCAGGATGTTGGCGACCTCGGCCCCGCGCCATGAATAGATGGACTGGTCGTCGTCGCCGACGCAGGCAAGGTTGCGGCGCGGCTCGGCGAGCAGTTTCAGCCACTCATACTGGACCACGTTGGTGTCCTGATATTCGTCGACCAGCAGATATTTGAAGCGCGCGCGATAGCGTTCGAGGACGTCGGGATGGCCGCGCAAGATGACCAGCATGTGCAGCAGCAGGTCGCCGAAATCGCAGGCATTCAGCGCCAGCAGCCGCTTCTGATAGGCAGCAAACAGCTCGGCCCCGCGGCCGCCCGCAAACGCCTCCGACTCGCCCGCGTCGATCTGGTCAGGGGTCAGCCCTTTGTTCTTCCACTTGTCGATCAGCCCGGACAGCTGGCGCGCGGGCCAGCGTTTCTCGTCAAGCTCGGCGGTGAGGATCAATTGCTTCAGCAGCCGCAGCTGGTCGTCCATGTCGAGGATCGTGAAATTGCTCTGGAGCCCGGCCAGCTCGGCATGGATGCGCAGCATCTTGGCGGCGACCGAGTGGAAGGTGCCGAGCCAGGGCATGCCCTCGATCGCGCCGCCGCTGATCCGCGACACTCGCTCACGCATCTCGCGCGCGGCCTTGTTGGTGAAGGTGACCGCCAATATTTCGCTCGGCCAGGCGCGGCGGGTCGCGATCAGGTGGGCGAGCCGAGCGGTCAGCGCCGAGGTCTTGCCGGTGCCCGCACCGGCCAGCACAAGCACCGGTCCCTCGGTCGTCAGCACCGCCTCGCGCTGGGGCGGGTTGAGGCCCGCGAGATAGGCGGGCTCGGGGGACAGGGCGACGGGGTCGGGCACGCCCGACCACGTAGGAGCAGGAGAACGGAACGGCAACAGCGGGCTCGAATTCAGGCCCGATGGCCGCTTTCGTCTTGCAATGTAGGAATTGAGTTGTCTGGGTCGGCGGCAAGCTTCTGACCCGGCGCCTCGGCCTGAAGTGGTGCTCCGTTCGAGGTGGCCGTACCTCGTAAACTTCGACAACTTCGACGTCGAAAATCGTTGCTCCCGCTATCCCCGTTATCCACAGGCACGAGGTTGTCGATTATGCTTTGCGCGACTCGGAAACGGGGTCATGTTGCAAAGGTGATCGGGGGGCAACGGCTCTCTCCTCCAAGGAAGCCCGCAAGGGGGACCGAGGCGGGACGGGACGAGGAACCCGATCTCCGCTGGCAAGGCGAAGGAGTGGAATTTTCGGATCGGATGGTTGCGGTTTCCCCAGGATGCCGTGACCGGAACCCGAAGAGGATCTCCGGAGCGAAGCCGGCAAGAGGCGCCGGAAGAGATGATCGTCTCACCGCCGCAGGCCGGGTCGGTTCGCAAGGATCGGTCAGGGCAGCGTGAAAGAGGATCGTCCCAAGAAGGGCCGCGAACGGACAGGCGGTGGCTTGAGGGATCGGAAGACTGGCTTGCCAGGATGATGATCGCCAGGCCGGGTGTCAGACCGGACCGGAGCCGAAGCGTTTGCTTTCGCAAGAAAGCGGCGGGGAGGTGAAGGACCCGGACAAGACACCGCCGACGCGAGCGGGCTAAGGGCCAGAGGATCTTCGGATCCGACGGACCTTGCCAGGCAGACGGAGGCACAGCCGATTGGCAGGTCGCGAGGACTTTCGAGTTCTCGCGACACGAAGATCGGGGAATCACCCGGGCGACCGGGTGGCCGAATGAAACCGGCGCGACGCCTGAGCGGGCGCGCAAGGAACGAGCAGGTCGAGCGAGACGGATCTTCGGATCGGTGGAGCCTGACCGGATCGAACACCGGCAAACTCAAGCTCGGCGCAGTGGGGCCCGGCAGCAATGCCGGGCCCCATTTCTCGTTGGGGCTGCCCGCAAAAAAGGACGAGATTTGCCTCATTCGTCATGCCGGGCTTGCCCCGAGATCCCGGTTCTTACTTCTGGTTCAACTCGGCGATACCGACCTGCGTCGCCCGTAGGAGCAAAGCATGACCGAGCCCGACCCGTTGATGTCACTGCTCGAAGCCGCCAGCGACGCCTCGCCCTTCCACGCCGTGACCGGCTTCCGGATCGTCTCGGCGGGTGAAGGGGAGGCAGTGCTCGCCTTCGATACCCGTTCCGAGCTCCTCAACCATGCGGGCGCGCTCCATGCCGGGGTGCAATGCGCGGCGCTCGATTCTGCCGCGGGCTATGCCGCCGCCAGCCTGGCGGGGGCGGTGGTCACGCTGCAGCTGTCGACCCAATATCTAAGCTCCGCCAAGGGCGACCGCTTCGAAGCGCGCGCTCGGGTCGTGAAAGCGGGGAAGGCGCAGTCGTTTGTCATGGCCGACCTGTTCGCCTGGCGAGACGGCGAGGAGCGACTGGTGGCGAGCGCCACCGCGGTGCTGACGCGGGCTTGAGGGCAGGGGGTTGAACGCTCGGTCCGCCGCGGCGTTGGTGGGGAGGAGGATGCCGATGCCAGACACGATCGACGCCGACGACCACACCGAAACCCGCAAGCAATTCAAGCAAGCGGTCAACATGACCGCATCCGAGCTAGAGAATTGGCTCGCGACCGACGAGAGCAAAGACGTCGGCTGGAAGGGCGAGGACGGGAAGGGGAGCGGCGAGAGCGTCGGTCACAAGTCGGGCAAGCGCATCATCGACCTGCTCCACGCGCATGCTGCCGATCTCACCGACGACGACCTCGCCCACATGAAGAAGGTCGTCGGCTACGTCGCCCGCCATATGAAGCAGAAGCCGGAGAATCCCGACGGCTCGAGCTGGGAAGCCAGCCTGAAGAACTGGGGTCACGACCCGGGCAAGGGCTGACGCCAGGGGCGCGCTCGACAACACACCGTCGCCTCCATAAACTTGGCGTCAGACAACCGGAGTGCGCGTCCATGTTCCTGATCCTTGCCACTGCTTTGCAGATCGGCACCGCATCCGCTGCCGTTGGGCCAAAGGCACTCGAATCTCGGGCGCCATTGCAGAACTACGTCACGTCCGACGATTACCCTGTTGGCCTCTCCGGCTCCGCTGCGCGCCCGGTCGGCGTGACCCTGACCGTCGGGCCCGACGGCCGCGTCACCCAATGCCTGATCACTGGCAGCAGCGGAGCCGCCCAGCTTGACCAAGCGACCTGCCGCCTGCTCCGCAGCCGGGCGCGCTTTCGGCCGGCTCGCGATGCGGCAGGTGCCGCCGTCCCCGGCGAGGTGAAGGGGACAATCGATTGGGCGCAAGTGCCACTAGCTGTGCGGCAGCAAGGTTCGTCAGGCGGGATCGAGCGCATCACTCTTGCCCCGTGGGAGAGCATCAGTCGCCTTCGCGCCCGCCTTGGTCAGGTCGCCTCCTGCTCTTGGTCGAACGCCGGCGTGGCGCCGCCTCCACCCTCGAGCAACGCCTGCCAGAGCCCCGGTCTGGCGCGCATGGCGCTAGGCATGGCTGCGGAGAACAAGGTCGATTTCGCGACGGCCGAGGTGATCGTGACCTTGCGCATGACCGCACCGGCATTTGTCGAGCCATTGCCAGCGAAGCCCTCGGCCCTGGTCGATCTCGCGGCCGAGCTCGAAGTCGGCGCCGACGGTCGGCTGACCGGCTGCCGGTTCCTGCGCGAGCAGGTGCATACTTCGGCGAAGCAGCGGCCAAAATGCGAAGTAATCTTTGGCGGTCCTTACATTGCCATGCTTAACCGCGCCGGCCAGCCGATCGCTAGCAAGCACCGCGCCGAATTGCGGGTGGAAGCGCGATAAGAAAAAGGCGGCGGTGCATCGCTGCACCGCCGCCCTTCTGGCACGCTGACGCGCTTTGAAATCAGTCAGTCATGCTCGCGGGCACCTTGCCGCCGCTCGCGGCGAGCTGCTTCATGGTCGCCTGGTGAAGCCAGATGTTCATCTCGGCCGACCCGTCGAGTGCGCCGGTATAGCCCAGCTCCTGGGCCAGTTCCTTGCGGTTTTCGAGGCTCGAATCGATGCCCAGCAGCTTCATCAGGTCGACGATCGAGCTCTTGTAGTTGAGGTCGGGATTGCCGCGATCGCGCGCCATCCCGGCCAGCACCTGCTCGACGTTGACCGGCTGCCCCGGGGCAGTGGCCTGCGGTGCGGGCTGGCCCGGCGCAACTTGTCCGGGCTGAGCCTGGGGTCCGCCGGCCATGCCCGCGGGAATTGTCGGACGATTGCCCGGGCCGGCATCCTTGTGACCGAAGATGGCGCCCTTGATCTTGTCGAAGATTCCCATGGTCCTAAGCCTCCATGCCATGCTTGAGGTCGCGCATCTGGTCGTGGCCCTTGCGCACCGACTGATAGGCGCGCTCGATGATCGCGCGGGTCTCGGGGTCGAGGTCGGCCTTGAGCGCCGTCTCGAACTTCTCCTTGAGATAATCCTCGCCGCGCTCGACTTCGTTGACGATCGCCTGGTCGTCGCGCCCGGTCACTGCGG
Organism: Sphingomonas sp.; assembly: GCA_031425975.1. Taxonomy (GTDB): domain Bacteria; phylum Pseudomonadota; class Alphaproteobacteria; order Sphingomonadales; family Sphingomonadaceae; genus Sphingomicrobium. Next base: position 10,617 of record JANPKL010000249.1, on the reverse strand, counting down.
CCTTGAAATCAAGGAAGCGCTGATGGGTCGCACCGAGGAAGCTGCCGTCGTCGGGGGCATCGCCGCCGAGCCGGGTAATCTCGGTCCGCAATTCCTCGGCAGTGCGGCTGCGCTCGTCGGCGTTGGAGCGAAAAATTTCCTGAAAGCGGCTGCCCTCGGCGTTCTGCGCGGCGTCGCGATAGCCGTTGACACTGTCGAGCAAGGTGGTCGTGAGGGTCTCGAGCGTGGCGAGGCCGGTGTTGCTGCTGCTGCCGATCATGAAGGGTCTCCCTGTGGATTGGTGAAAGGATTTCGGCTGCTCAACGCTCGATGCCGCCCAGGGTTCGATATCGATTGAATAATCGCGCCGAAGCGGGCCGATGGCCGGTCGAAGGCATGGCCGGACCCATGGGCCCTTGCGGCGGCGGCCCATCGCTCGCTACGCACCGTGGCAAGCGTGCTCGCGCCTTTCGGAGTTTTGTTCATGACCGACGCCACCGCTGCCGCTGCCCGGTCGCCCGGCACGCCGTTCCGTGCCGGGCGAAGCGCGCTCATCCTGCTCGCGGCGCTGGTTGTCGGTCTGCTGCTCGGGATTTTCGCGCCGACGCTCGGCGATGGCCTCAAGGAGCCGCTGGTCCAGGCCGCGACGCTGATCGGCGGACTGTGGCTCGACGCGCTGCGGATGACGGTCATCCCCTTGATCGTCGCCCTGCTCGTTGTGGGCGTGGTCGGCGGGGCCGATGCGGCTCGCGCCGGGGGCTTGGCGACCAAGGCGGTGCTGTGGTTCCTCGGCTTCTATCTCTTCTCGGCGATCTTCGGGGCGGTGATGACCCCCGCCTTGCTCGCCTTGTGGCCTTTGCCGCAGGGCGCCGCCGACGCATTGCGCGCCGGTTTGGCCGGAGTCGACCAGAGCGCGACCGCGGCCGCGGTGCCAACCGTTGCCGACTTCTTCAAGACGATCATCCCGCCCAATCCGATTGCGGCTGCCGCCAATGACCAGATCCTGCCCCTGGTCTTCTTCACCACCGTCTTCGCTTTCGCGCTCGCCCGGGTCGAAATGGCTCGCCGGGCGACCGCGCTCAGCTTTTTCGAGGGCGTCGCCGATGCGATGCTGCTCGTAATCGGCTGGGTGCTCGCGCTCGCGCCGATCGGCGTCTTCGCGCTCGCATTCGCGCTCGGCGCCGGGGCAGGGGGCTCGGCATTGGGCGCGGTGATCCATTATGTCGTGATCCTCTCGGCGCTGGGGATCATCCTGACGCTGGTCGGCTTTGCCATCGCGCTGACCGTGGCGCGGTTCGCGCCGGGACCCTTCTTCCGGGCAATAGCAGGGCCGGCCGCCGTCGCCCTCTCGACCCGCTCCAGCCTGGCCTCGTTGCCCGCGATGCTGACCGCTGCCGCCGACCTGCGCATCCGCCAACGCGACGCGGACGTTACCCTGCCGCTGGCGGTGGCCCTGTTCCGTGCGACCGGCCCGGCAATGAACATCGGGGTCGCGCTCTACGTCGCTCACTGGCTGGGCGTTGAGATCAGCGCGACTGGTTATGCCGCCGGGATCGCGGTCGCGGCGATGGCCTCAATCGGCGCGGTCAGTCTGCCCGGGCAGATCAGCTTCGTCACCTCAATCGCGCCGGTCGCCATTGCGCTCGGGGTTCCGATCGAGCCGCTCGCTTTGTTGTTGGCGCTCGAGACCATCCCCGACACTTTCCGGACGCTTGGCAACGTGGTGCTCGACGTTGCAGTCACCGGCGCGGTGAGTGAACGCGAGGACGGGCCCGACCTAGCGACCTAGCGCCCGGCGATGCTCCGTACGCTGTCGGCATAAAGTCGGCCAACCGGCTGCTCGCTGTCGTCGGCCAGCCGCGCGATCCAGCGGCCCGAGTTGTTGCGCTGGAAGCCGGCGATGAAGTCGCGCCGGACGATCGCCGACCGATGCAGGCGGACGAACAGGGCGGGGTCGAGCCCGTCCTCCAGCGCCGACATGCTGTGGTGAATGAGCCAGCTGCGCTGCCCCACATGCAACCGCATATAATCCCGCTCGGCCGAGACCTTGTCGATGTCGGCGGCGCGGATGCGGACCAGGCCGCTCATGTCCGAGGCCCAGAATTCATCGAGATGACGGCCCGGCACCGCGGTCGGCACGGTCTCGCCCGATTGCCGGTCGAGATAAGAGCGGGCGCGGTCGAGCGCGCGTTCCAGGCGTGCCGGTTCGACCGGCTTGACCAGATAGTCGACCGCCTCGACCTCGAAGGCGGCGACCGCAAACTGGTCGAAGGCAGTCACGAACACCACCGCCGGGCCGAGCCCGCGACCCCGCACGGCGCGGGCAACATCGATCCCGTCGAGCCCGGGCATGGCGATGTCGAGCAGCATCAGATCGGGCTGCAAGGCCTCGGCCATCCGGCATGCGGCCTCGCCGTCGCCGGCCGTGCCGACCAGATCGACGCCCTCGAACCGGGCCAGCAGCAGTTGCAGCCGCTCGGTCGCCAGCGGCTCGTCGTCGACTACCAATGTCCGGAGCATGTTATTTTCCATCGAAGGCGTCGACCGGAAGGGTCACGGCGACGCGGTAGCCGCCACCGTCGAGCGGCCCGTGCTCGACACTCGCGGCACGGCCGAAGCGCGCGGCGAGGCGTTGCGCGACATTGCCGAGTCCGACCCCGGTCGACGGGCCCTTTGCCCCGGCGCGCGGTGATTTGAGCAGCGTGCCGCCGAAATTGCTGATCTCGATCCTGAGCCGCCCCGGAAGCGGCTCCTCGGCGACGATCCGCAGGCAGACCCGGTCGCGGGTGTTGCCGACGCCATATTTGATCGCATTCTCGACGATCGGCTGGAGAATCAGGGCCGGCAGCCGGACCGCGCCTAGCTTCGCCGGCACGTCGATCTCGACCTTCAGGCGGCGCGGGAAGCGCACTTTCTCGATGTCCAGGTATAGTCGCTGGAGTTCGATCTCCTCGGCCAGAGTGACATCGGCGGTGGGATCGAGCGAAAGGCTGGTGCGGAAGAAATTCGACAGCTTGAGAATCATCGTTTCCGCTTCTTCCGGGCGGCCGCTCATCACCAGGCTCGACAGGCTGTTGAGCGTGTTGAACAGGAAATGCGGATTGACCTGATAGCGCAGCGCCCGGACCTGGGCGACCTGCGCGGCGCTTTCGGCCAGAGCGGTGCGGCGCTGGAGCGCAAGCGCCTGGGCCTGGCTGACGGCAGCGAGATAGACTGCCGACCAGGCGGCGAAGAAGAACAGCCAGACCACCGTGGAGTCGGCCGCAAAGCGAAAACGGTCGTGTTGCGCGAGATCCTTCAGTTTCGGTGCGGTGATGATGACCGGGTCAGCGGAGGCGCGTTCGATACGGACTTGCTCGCCTTTCTGGACGATCACGGTTCCATCGCGAGCTTGGATACGAAATTCCTCGTTGCTCGACTTCATCGATCCCTCGCCCAGGACCAGCACGACCGACAAGGCCGCTGCTGCGCCTAGCGAGCCGACGGCCGCAACTACTGCCTTGCGGCGAATGGATGAGCCCGGCGCAAGCAGGGCGATCGCGGCGTAGAGCAGGCCGGTGAGTATGATCCCCGCGCCAAATGTCAGCAGCTTGTTCTGAAGGATCGTCATTGGATCGCTGCCGAGGAAAGCGCGGACGATCACGGTTACCCCGTAGATCGCCCAAAAGCCCAAAATGGCCTTCATCGCCAGCGGCCAGTCGGCGAAGCGGTCGCGTCGGCTGGAACCGATGTGCAGCTGGTCGGCGGCAAGTGGCATGTTCATGACAGTAAACCTGCCGCCTGCCCGACGGCCGCGCAATGGCCTGCCGGTCTTTGGCCGAAGCGTGGCGGCCCTTGGTCGAAGGGAACGGCGCCTCCGTGCAAACGTTGTCGCGGCGAAAGGATTTTCCTCCCGATGTCAGACAGCCCGTCACCCGCCGCTCCCCCCGCCGTCATGCCCGACGATGCCACCCGCGAGCTTGAGCAGAAACTGCGCCGCGACCCCGGTAACGAGGACGCCAAGGCCGACGTTGGCAGCGATGAGTCGATGGATGCCTCGGATCCTCCGGCCGCTAGCCAGCCCGGCTGCTCGGACGAGCCGATGCCCTCCTCGACCTTCCCGGAGCCCGCCGCCAACGCCTAAGCGATCAGGGTCAACGTGAAGACTTCACCCGTTGCAGCAATGTGACAGGTGGGCCCTCATCCAGTGCCGCGTCGCTTTGCGCATGGTCTTTACCTGTCAGCCGGTTGAGAAGATGAACCGGGGATGGGGTGGTGGTTAAGCCATTCGCAACGGTTAACGCCGCATATTCCACTCCCGAGACAAAGGAGTTGGGAGCATGACGACGCGGTCGACGCAGCCAGCCGGTGGAGCGCTGTTGCTGAGCGAGATGAAGGAATTCGCTGCCTTTCCCAAGGCAACGCAGCGGTATCTTCGTCGCAGCCTCGACGTGGCCTACGGCCGCCGCGACCCGCTCGAGCTGTGGGCGCGCGACGAAGTCGAAGCAGCCTCGATCCGGGCCCAGTCGCGCCTCTACAAGGAGCTCGACGCGCTGCGCCTGCAGGTGCCCGACGACAGCGGCCTCGACACCATCGATCCCTTCATGGGCAAGCTGATCACCCTGACCGCCTTCGACCTCGGCCAGGATCGCATCCCCAACTTCGCTGCCTATCGCTTCCTTTACGAGCGGCTGCTCGGGGCGGGTGCGCGGCCGTGGCTGCCGGCAGCTTTCTGCGCCGCCTCGGCGCTGCCGCACCTCCATCCCGACCGTCGCCGCCTGCTGCTCCAGTCGATCAGCGAAAGCGCCGCGACCGCGCCCGGCTGGTCCAACCGCGAGCCGGTGTTCTGGCCCGAATGGGTCGAGAAGGTCGACATGGCCGCGGCTGCCTGAGCCACCGAGGTCGGTCGTCACCCCGGGCTTGACCCGGGATCCGCCTGCCTTTTGCGGAAATCGGCAAAGTCCAGAAGGCAGATCCCGGGGCAAGCCCGGGATGACGGCCTAGACCGGCACGCGGACTCCCGGGAAAATCTCCGCCAGCGCCGCCAGGCTCTCCGCCGCGCTGCGGTGGACGATATAGATCCCGCCGGCCTCCTCCCACGCCGCCTTGTGCGACAGGCGGTCGTCGATCAGCACGTCCGCGCCGGTCATATGGCGGTGCTTGTCGCGGGCCATGCAGGTAATGATGGGCACGCCGGGGAAATGCTCCGCCGCCCAGCGGACCTTCTGCGGCGCCGCCCATTTGCCCATCGGAAGTCCGGTCAGAATGGTCGGCTTCAGGTGCCGGACGCCTTCGACCAGCGCATCCGCGTCGGCCATCTTTGGCAGCGTCGCGTAAAAATCAGGCGCGCGGGCCAGGCGGCGCCAGAATTCACCTTTGCCGTGGCTCGCCTCGAAACTCGCGACGTCGGTCCCGAGCAGGGCCCGCGCACCGGCGTCGAAGTCGGCCAGCACCCCGTCGCAGTCGAGAAACAGGTTGGGTGCGGTCACGGGAAGCGCGCGGGGAAGACGCTGAGCGGGACCGGATAGTCGAGCTCTCGCCAGCCGCGCTCCTTGAGCACGTCGTTGCTCTCCACCGCGCGGCGGCCGTCGGCCAGCGACCAGGTGATGTGATAGGTCGAGCCGTCCGGGCGGTCGACGGTCCCGTCCACGGTCACCACCAGCGCCTCGACGCCGCGCTCGTCATCGGTGCGGCCCACGATCACCACTTTGGCTTCGGGCGGAGGGTCGGGCGTGTCGGGCTTTTGCGTGACATGATCGGCGACGATCCGCTCGTAACGCGGGGGATGATCGCGCAGCAATGCCTCCCGTTCGGTGCGGTCGAGTTTCCAGCCGATGCTCATGGTCGGGACAATCAGCCGCGAAGGCCGAGGTTCCCGACCAGTTCGCCGGCGAACTCGCTCAGCGTGTCGTCGCGTGCGCCGAGGATCGCGATCCGGTCGCCCGGCCGGGCAAGATCGAGCAGGCGCGCGGCAATCGCGGGGCGCTCCGGAATATGTTCGGCCTCGCCCCCGGCGGCGCGTACCGCCTGTGCCAGCCAGTCGCTCCCGCGCGATCGGTCGACCGTGCCGCCCTGATAGACCGGGTCCGACAGCAGCAGTCGGTCGCCGGGACGAAGCCCGTGCGCGAGGGTCGCGGCAAGCTCCTCCCCCATCTTGGCGAGCGGGCCATAGCCGTGCGGCTGGAAGAAGATCAGCATTCGCGCCGGGCTCGCGGTGAGGGTCGCGAGCGTAGCGGCGATCTTATCGGGATTATGCGCAAAGTCGTCGATGACGGTGACGCCGCCCGCCGAACCGACGGTCTCAAGCCGCCGCTTGAGCCCGTGGAACCGCCCCAGCGCGGCAGCGGCAGGGGCAAGAGGGTGGCCGAGCGCATGCACCGCTGCCAGCGCACCCAGCGCATTCTGGGCATTGTGGCGGCCGGGGAGGGGCAGTTCGACCGCGCAGCGCTCGTTCGCGGCCTCGACCGTGAAGCGGCTGCCTTCGATCTCCAGCTGCAGGTCCGAACCGCGCACTGCTGCCTCTGGTCGGTCGAAGCCATAGCCGACGCAGTTGTCGAGTAACGTCGCGATCGCGCGGCTTTCGGCATCGTCCAGATTGACCACCGCCGTGCCCGCCGCCGCCAGGAATCCACCGAACAGCGACCGCAACTCGTCCATCTCCTTGTGGTCAAGGCTGACATTGTTGAGCAAGGCGACGCTCGGTCGGTAAAGCGCGATCGAGCCGTCGCTTTCATCGACCTCGCTGACGAACAGGCCGGGATCGCCGACCAAGGCGCTGGCGAACGGCGTGTCGGCCGAGACGAAGTTCTTCATCACCGCGCCGTTCATCACCGTCGGCCGGGCGCCGCTCTCGTGCAGCATCCAGCCGATCATGCCCGTGACGGTCGATTTGCCCGACGTCCCGCCAACCGCGACGCTGCGCTGCGCAGCGTTGAGCAGGTCGGCGAGCAGTTGCGGGCGGGTGAGGTGGGGCAGGCCCAGCGCGCGGGCGCGGGCGACGTCGGGGATCGTCGCCTCGACCGCGGCTGAGGTCACCAGGGTCATCCCGGGCGCCAGGCCGCTGCCGTCCTGCGCGTGCAGCGCGATGCCTTGCGCCTCGAGAAAGTCGAACTTGGCACCGAGCCGGCCGGCGTCGAGCGCCCGGTCGGACCCGGCCACCGCCGCGCCGCTCGCCCGGACGATGCAGGCGAGGGGGAGCATGCCGCTACCGCCGACACCGCAGAAGAAGTAACTGGAAGCCGTCATGCCCATCGCCCTATTGAGGGGCAGGCTCAAGGGCAACATGGGGAGGGCATATGCGGATCGGAGTGGTGGCGCCAAGCTGCCCTTTGCGGCGCGACGCAGGTGAGGCAGCAAGTGTGCTCGCGGCGGCGCGCGGCCATGAACTGGTAATCCATCCGCAATGCTTCCTCGAAGAGGGCCATTTCGCGGGTTCCGATGCGGCGCGCCTTGCCGCGCTGCGCGACATGATGGCCGACCGGTCGCTCGGCGCCATCTGGCTGGCGCGCGGCGGCTATGGCAGCAACCGCATCGCCGCCGAGGCCGCACGCGACCTGCCTCCGGCCGCATTCGCCAAATCCTATCTCGGCTATAGCGACGGCGGCTTCCTGCTGGCCGCGTTGCACAAGGCGGGCGCGAGCGTTGCCCACGGGCCGATGGTGCAGGATGTGACGCGCAACGGGGGCGAGGTGGCGATCGGCCGCGCGCTCGCCTGGCTAGGCGACGGCGACCTATCGGCGCTCGAGCCCAGGCTCGACGGTCCCGCCTTCGCCTTCAATCTCGTCGTCCTGTCCAGCCTGATGGGGACTTCGCTCGAACCCGACTTCACTGGGGCGGAATTGCTGCTCGAGGAGGTCGACGAGGAAGCCTATCGGATCGACCGCTTCATGTTCCATGTCGCTTTGCAGCCGGGCTTTGCGAGACTGCGTCAATTCCGCCTTGGGCGCTGCACGGTCCGCGACAATGACCGCCCGTTCGGCAGCGACGTCGAGGACATCGCGCGCCACTGGTGCGCGCGGGCAGGCGTGCCCTATGCCGGCCGTGCGGACATCGGTCACGACGCGATGAACCGGATCGTGAAGTTTCCGGAGCGCAATTCAGCAAAGCCAGTCTCGTAACCCCCTCTTGCAGTGCCTCGCGCTTTGCGCTCTACAATTGGGTCGGAACAAACAGGAGGGCCAGATGGCAAAAGAAGCGACCGAGACTAAGCGTAAGGCAGGGGGCGGTCTCGCGCGTCCGGTAACTCCGTCGCCCGATCTCGCAGCGATCGTCGGCAAGGATCCGCTGCCCCGCAGCGAAGTGGTGTCGAAGGTCTGGGACCACATCCGCAAGAACAATCTGCAGAATCCGCAAAACAAGCGCGAAATCGTTGCCGACGACAAGCTGCAGAAGGTGTTCGGCAAGGACCGCTGCACGATGTTCGAAATGAACAAGCATTTGTCTCGGCATCTGTCCTAGGACTTTTCGCTTTCGACACTGCAAAGGGGCTCGCCGGAAGGTGGGCCCCATTTTCGTTACGCTCTCTAACGGCAGGCCCGCCATCCGCCCTGGCCGCGATCGGCGGTGCCCAGATGCAGGTGGTCGCGATGTGCCGCATTATAATCGGGCGAGAGCACGGTGGTGAAGCTGGCGCAGGCTGCATCGCGAGCCGCGCGAAGAAATCGCGCTTCGTCGCTCTCTCCGGGCCAATCGCGAAGCACAGATAGCGAGCGCCCGTCGGCAAGGTCGAAGCCGAGCACGTCGAGAGCATCGGCGGTAGCGTGCTCGCTATATGCCCCCTCGGATCGATTGTAGAGCCGTCGGCAGCTATAGCTTCCGGCATGGTCCAGCCGAACGACGCGGCTTCCGAGCAGCCGCTGTGCCGCGGCCTGCAACTCGCGCTCCCACAACAGCAAGGCGGCGGCGACCGGGCAAGAGGTGATCAGGCTGCCCGGCGCGGGGGTGAGTGTTCCGCCCGCGATGCGCGTCCCGTCGCGATAGCCGCAGTCCTCGCTGACGATCCGGTCCGGCGCGGGGCGGTCGCGGCTTCCCGCGAGCGACAGGAGTGCCCGGCAGCGCGGCGGATCGCTGTCGAGGTCGGCGATCTTGGCGGCGGTGAAGCGGCCCGGTGTCGCGCTTAAATCGAGCGCGGTCCACGGCAAATCGCTGCGCATCCGGTGCAGCAGCGCCGCCCCTTCGATGATCCCGATCGCGATTATGGTGAAGACGAGAAAGATCCGGATCGCGGCGCGCATCGGTCAGGAACGCCGCTCGCGCGTCGTCAGGCCCGCAGCGCCGTCTCGAGCCGCTCGCGGGTGACCGGATAGCCGAGATGATCGGGGATGGTCAGCCAGCGCTCGCCGTGCGCTTCCTCGATCCACGGCGAAACAATGTCGAGCGGATGCGCCAGCGCATGGTCGCGGGCCTCGGCGAAGCTTTCGAACAGGGCCAGCCGTTCGAGATTGCGGATGGTCGGAAAGATCGCTCGCGCCGAGCCTCCCGCAATCCGCTCCAGCATCGCAGAAGCGGACACCCACAGCGCCTGCTCGCATTCACCCGGCTGCGGGATGAGCGGTCGGGCATCGAGTGGGGCAGGAGCGATGAAGAAGAAGGTGTCGAAGCGCCGGTGCGAGACATTGTCGGGGCGCCAGCGGGCGAAGGGAAGGAGGCTAAGGGGATCGACGACGAGGCCCGTCTCCTCTGCAGTTTCGCGCGCCGCGGCGGTCCGTGCGGCATCGAGCAGGTCGCTGCCCTCGCGCCAGTCGCCGCGGTCGATCCGCCCGCCCGGGAAGACCATCATCCCACCGGCAAAGGCCATGCTCGCGGGACGCTCGACCATCACGAGCTCGGGCGGGCCGCTGGCTAAGTCGCGGATCACGACCAGGGTCGCGGCGGGAATGGCCTCGGTGTCGCTCATGCCCGCGCCAGATGTGGTCGCGGCGCGCAAAAGAAAAGGCCGGTCCGCAGCTGCGGACCGGCCTCCCCTGGGAAACTTCGCGAAAGCGAAGCTTACATGGCGTTGACGGCAGCGTTGGCAGCAGCCGGATTGGCCGCATTGACGTCGGCTTCGTCGATCGCCTCTTCCTTGCGGTCGCCCTCGGCTTCGAGCGCGTCGGCCTGGTTCTCCAGGCTGGCGGCTTCGGCGCCGGTGGTGTTGTCGGCAGCCGCCTCGAGGTTGTCGGCAGCGGCTTCGAAATTGTCGTTGACGTTGTCACCGAGCGAATCGTCGCCCTTGCCGCCACAGGCCGCAAGCGCCAGCGAAGCCGCGCCAACCAGCGCAAAAGTGAACTTGTTCATGCTTTATCTCCCCAAATGGTTCTTCGACCACGGGTTTCCTACCCGCTTGGAGCCGCTCAACGCCAGCCTAATCCTTTCGGTTCCGTCACGCCTTTCTTGGAAAGTTCGCGATAAGCGCCTACATAGGTCGCGCCGGGCAACCGGCTATGCTGGTAGAGTGCAGGTTGGAATAGGCTTTTCGGACCCGGGGGGCAGTACCCCGGCGCCTCCACCATCAGCGGCGCCCCGGACGGGGACCGCCGCTGCTGATGGGGGCGAAACAGGATCGACGAATGCAGTAAAGTGCTTGCTGCCAGCAGGCTTGGACAGGCCTTAAAACCGTCATTTTCACAAGTGCCAACGATAACCAGGCGCTCGCGATTGCTGCGTAACTGACGGCCTAAC
>JANPKL010000248.1:0-5535 GCA_031425975.1 Sphingomonas sp. | reverse complement strand
GGCCATGCCGACCTGAGCTTCGTCTATGCCGCGGCGGAGGAGATTGCGGGCGCGCTGACCAAGCCGGCCGCGGTGGTCACCAAATCGACCGTCCCCGTCGGCACCGGCGACGAGATCGCTCGTATCCTGAAAGCCAATGGCGCGCCCGACGGGACCAGTGTCGCCTCCAACCCCGAATTCCTGCGCGAGGGCGCGGCGATCCGCGACTTCAAGATCCCCGACCGGATCGTGGTCGGCGCGGAGGACGAGGCCGCGCGCGAAGCATTGCGCGAAGTCTATCGCCCGTTGTTCCTCAACAAGGCCCCGATCCTGTTCACCGGCCGCCGCACCGCCGAACTGATCAAATATGCCGCCAACGCCTTCCTCGCGACCAAGATCAGCTTCATCAACGAAATGGCTGATCTATGCGAAGCGGTCGGCGCCGACGTCCAGGAAGTCAGTCGCGGGATCGGGCTCGACAATCGCATCGGCCCCAAATTCCTCCACGCCGGCCCCGGCTATGGCGGCAGCTGCTTTCCCAAGGACACGCTGGCGCTGCTCCAGACCGCGCAAGCGTCGGGCGTCCCGATGAAGATCGTCTCGGCGGTGGTCGAGGTCAATGACGCGCGTAAGGCGGCGATGGCCGACCGGGTGCGCGCGGCGCTCGGCGGCTCGCTTCAGGGCAAGACGGTCGGCGTGCTCGGTTTGACCTTCAAGCCCAACACCGACGACATGCGCGATGCCCCCAGCCTGGTGCTGATCCGCCGCCTGCAGGAGGGCGGGGCGAACGTCGCGGCGTTCGACCCGGTCGGGCGCGAGGCGGCAGAGCCGATGCTGCCCGGCGTCCGCTTCGACGATGATCCCTATGCGGTCGCGACGGGCGCCGACGCCCTGGTGCTGGTGACCGAGTGGGACGAGTTCCGCGCGCTCGACCTGAAGCGCCTGGCCGCGGCGATGAAGGGCGATGCCTTGATCGACCTCCGGAACATCTATGAGCCTGCCGACGTCGCCCGCAGCGGGCTGAGCTATCGCGGCATCGGCCGGCCCGACGCGCGCTGACGGCGACCCGCATGGCCATCATCGTCACCGGATGCGCTGGCTTCGTCGGCATGCACGTCGCCCGCGCCCTGCTCGCGCGCGGCGAGCAGATCATCGGGATCGACGACCTCAACCCCTATTACGACCCCCGACTGAAGCAGGCGCGGGTTGCAGCGCTGGAAGGAGCGGGCGGCGACTTTCGCTTCCACCGCGTCGATATCGCCGATGCGGCCGCGCTCGGCGCTGCACTGGGCCAACACAAGGTCGACCGGATCGTGCATCTGGCGGCACAGGCCGGGGTCCGCCACAGCCTCGACCATCCTGCGGCATACGTCCGCTCCAACCTCGTCGGCCATGCCAATGTCCTTGAGTTGGCGAGGGAGCGCGCGGTCGCCCACCTCGTCTACGCCTCGTCCTCGTCGGTCTATGGCGGCGGCGCGATCGCCCCTTTCTCGACCGCGCAGCGCACCGACCGGCCCTTGTCGCTCTATGCCGCGACCAAACGCGCCGACGAATTGATGAGCGAAAGCTATGCCCATCTGTTCGCCTTGCCTCAAACGGGACTGCGCTTTTTCACCGTCTACGGGCCGTGGGGGCGGCCCGACATGGCGATGTGGCTGTTCACCGCGGCGTTGCTCGACGGGCGGCCGATCCGGCTCTTCAACGAAGGCCGGATGCGACGTGATTTCACTTATGTCGATGATGTGGTGGCCGCCGTGGTCGATGTGCTCGACCGCCCGCCGCTCGACAACGGCAGCCCGAAGCCGGGGGGCAGCCACGCCGCCCACGCGCTCTACAATGTCGGCAATAACCGACCCGAGGCACTCGATCGGCTGATCGCCTTGCTGGAGGCCGCCACCGGTCGCACGGCGATGATCGAGCACGCCCCGCTCCAGCCCGGCGACATGATCGAGACCTGCGCCGACATCGCAGACCTGGCGCGCGACACTGGGTTTTCGCCGCGGGTCACGTTGGAAGAAGGGGTGCCAAGCTTCGTGGACTGGTATCACGAGTGGAGCAAGGAAAGGGGACCTTCACCGGGGCTGTGAAGTCGACCCAAGCCATTGCTTTTGCAGGCCCGCTGCTCGATAGGCGCGCCATGCCGACGGCTACCCCTCCCTCTCGTTTTGCGGCCGAGGCCAACCCGGCCCAGAGGATCAGCGATATGACCCTCGACGGCCTCAGCGAGCACTTCCGGCGCGTCTACGGCACTTTTGAAAGCCGCTTCGCCATGGCTCAGCGCTAAGCTAATGTTTCGCCGTCGCTAAGCGCTTCATGGTGGCGTTCCAATCATAGACACTGACTTCGAGGACTTGGCATCAATGAGAATTGTACCACAGCGCCCGCTTTGGCAGCGTGCCGTCAATCGTCTCACCCATCGTCACGGCATCAAGCTATTTCCGGTGGCGTTTGAATCGTCGCTCGAAGAGGCCGGACGTGCGCCCGCAGAAGTCTTCGATGCCGTCTACGAAAAGAATTACTGGCAGGACGACGAGAGCAAGAGCGGTAGTGGAAGCACAATCGACGCGACGCGCCCTTATGCCGACAGCTTGATCAAGAACCTTACGGCGCTCGGCATCCAGACGCTGTTCGACGCCCCCTGCGGCGATCTCAATTGGATAGGACGGGTCATCGACGAGACCGGCGTCGATTATTCGGGCGGAGACATTGCCACCGAGGCAGTCGCGCTTGCCAAGTCCCGCCGCCCTGACTTGAATATCAGGCGGTTCGACATCTGTACCGACCGCTTTCCCGACTGCGACCTCTGGCACTGCCGGGACACGTTTTTTCACCTCAGCTTCACGGACATCCGGCGAGCACTCGTCAACGTGTCAAAGTCGAACATAGAGTTCGCTGCCTTGACTACGCACCGCGCGCGTGTCCTGACCAATCTCGATATCAAAACCGGCGGGTTTCGACTTCTCGATCTTGAACGGCACCCCTTCTCGTTTCCCACTCCCACAGCGCTACTCGAGGACTTCCAGACAGGCGACTTTCCCCGTTATGTCGGCATCTGGAAGGTCAGCGATCTCGACCTAGGACGTTTCGCGGACTGAGCGACCGAGCACGGTGCAATCAATTCCCAGTCGCCGACGAACGTAGATTGCGAGCAGGCCGTTCCATATGCTGACGCCCAGCGCCGACCCGATGGCCGCACCCAGCGCGCCATAAGCCGGGATCAGCACAAGTTCTGCGGCGACCACCACGACCAGCGTTGCTCCCATGCAGATCATGGCCACGCGTTCGTGACCGGTGAGGATGACCAGCAGGCCGGCGAGGCCGGTTGCGGCATTGACCATCGCACCGAGCAGGAGGACCAGGAGTAGCGGCATCGCGGCCGTGAATTCCGAGCCCCAGACGGCAAGTATCCAAGGACCGGCAAGGGCCAGGACCCCGCCGATGACGACTGCCGAGGCAAAGGAAATACGGGCACTCAACCGCGCAACGGCAGCGACCTCGGCGTGATCCCCACGGTGAAATGCAGCTGCGATGCGGGGTCCGGCAACTGCGGCGATTGCCACCAGTCCGAAGATCGACAACGCGGACAGGCGTTGTGCCGCGGCCAGCAGCCCCGCCTCGGCATTGCTTCCGAGCATGCCGAGCAGGATGAGGTCGATCTGGTTGAGCACTTCCTGCAGCACTGCCATCAGCAGCAGGACCAGGCCCACCCGGACCCAGGTCGCCCGCTCACTCGTGTCGCGGTCCTGCTGCGGCAGGTTGCGGATTAACCTCCTGACGCGAATCAGCATCATTACCAAAGGCAGGCCGAGGCCGGCCACTGTCAGCATCATGGCCCTGTCGGGCGCCAGCTTGATGCCGATCAGCATTGCTCCGCCAAGGAAAAGGGTGAGCAGCAACGGTCGCAACAACTGTTCGTAGAGTTGCGATTCGAATATGCGATCGAACACACGCAGAAGAATCGACAGGAAGCCCGTCAACGCCATCAACAGTGACAGGGTCGCTGCGCTTGCGACCAGAAGCGGTGGCAGCGAACGGAGTGCCGACCATCCGCCCTCCCAAGCGAAAAACAGGCTGACGGCCATGATCAACCAGCCCAGGACAATGGCCGTCACCCCGGTTGCAACGAAACCGCGCAACAGGCCGGTCCGGGCCTGGTCTCGATAGACGGCCGCAAATCTCTGTCCGGCCACATCGAAACCGAACCTGATCACGATCGAGGCAATCGAGGCATAGCCGAGCGCAATCATGTAGGAGCCAAAGCCACGAAGACCGAGCAGGCGCGACAGCAGGATGCTCGCGGCGAGGGCAAAGACCAGACCGATCACTCGTGTCCCGAACGAAATGGCGCTCTGTCGGATAAAGTGACGATCAGCGACCGCAATGCGCTGACGATAAGCGGCGGTCCATCGAGCGATCATGGGAACTCGCCCGTTCGCGTCACCGGCTGCGTAGTTCGGCGCATTGCATTCCATCGCATTTTTATGAAGGTGAAGAGCCAAGCAGGCGCTCGAGATAAGCAGAGACGACCTCATCGGGGTCGAAGTAGGCGGCTCGGCGTCGCTGGCTGGCGGCGTCGGGGGGATTGGCCAGGGTCTCGCGCATTGCGTCCGCCAGCGCCCCGACGTCGCGCACGGGGACGAGGCGGCCGAAGCAGCCACCGTCGAGGACCTCGGCAGGCCCGCTGGGACAATCGGTGCTGACGATCGGCAGCCCGGCATGCAGAGCCTCGACCAGGACCAAGCCAAAGCCTTCGTAGTCGCTCGACAGTACGAACAGGTCGGCGGCGTGAAAGTGAGGGACGGCATCGACGCGAAAGCCGGGCAACGCAACCCGGTCGGCAACACCAAGCTCGACCGCCAGGCGCTCGAGCGCCGCGCGCTCGGTCCCTTCGCCAAGAATGACCAGCTGAGCATCGGTGTCGCGCACCAGCAGGGCGAAGGCACTTAACAGCAATGCCTGGTTTTTCTGGTTCTTGAGGCTGCCAACGTTGAGAATCCGTTTTCCTGTCGCCGGCCAGTCACGCTTCGCCTGCACGACGCTTGCGACGGACGGTGGAGGGGGCAACGGGACAGGATTGAGAATGACATCGAAGCATGACCGCGTCAGCCCGCTGAGCGCCGAAAGATCGGCCGCCACCCCGTCCGAAACGGCTACACGCGCCTCCGCGCGAGGATAAACGTGCCGGACGCTGGCACTAATCAATTGAATGATCGCAGGCGAATATTGCCGAGACAGTGCGCAATGATCAGAGAGCACCAGCCGCGTGTCCACCCCCGATAGCGACCGCGCAAGCACCGCAATCAGCGTCAGTGGCCACATGAAGACCAGTAATCCGCTGGGACGCTCGCGCCGGAGATAGGCCCTCAGTGGCCAAATCGCGGAGCGCAGTCGCGATACCTCAAGATTTATCAAACGTACGCCCTTGGGGAGAAGTTCTTCAAGGACGCCCTTGCCCCGCAGCACGATCACGTCGATGTCGTGCCCGCGCGCCGCCATTCCGATGGCAAGGTGGACCGCCACCCGCTCGGCGCCGCCGCCCCCGAGGTCGGGCACTAA
>JANPKL010000247.1:0-2862 GCA_031425975.1 Sphingomonas sp. | reverse complement strand
CAGGTGGACGTGGGCGGCGACGCGGCTGAGGTACATGGCGGCCTGGCCAGCGCTGTTGCCGCCGCCGACGACCACCGCCTCGGTCTCGGCGCAAAAGCGCGCCTCCATCTCGGTCGCGGCATAATAGACGCCGGCGCCCTCGAATTCGGCGAGGCGGTCGAGCGGCAGGCGGCGATACTGGACCCCGGTCGCGACCAGCACCGAGCGGGCGCAAAGCTGCTCGCCATCGTCGAGGGTGACGCAGAACCCGTCGTCGGTCCGTGCGAGCCGCTCGACCCGGCAGGGCATGGCGAAGCAGGTGCCGAACTTCATCGCCTGAACCTGTCCGCGAAATGTCAGGTCGGCGCCCGAAATCCCGGTCGGGAAGCCCATGTAATTCTCGATTCTGGAGCTGGTCCCGGCTTGGCCGCCGATCGCGCTGTCCTCGACCACCAGGGCGCGCAGCCCTTCCGAGCCGGCATAGACCGCCGCCGCGACCCCCGCCGGGCCGGCGCCGACGATGATCAGGTCGAGCGTATCGGCGGGCTTGGCCTTGAGATCGAGGCCGAAGCGCCGGGCCACCTCACGCGGGCTGATCTCGGCCAGCGGCTGGCCCGCCCAGGCGACGCCCGGGGCGCCTGCGGCCTCCTCGCGAAACGGCAGGCGGTTGCGGTTGAGGAAGGTGGCGACCCGGGCCACGGCGGGATCGCGGTCGGCGCCGGTCACTACCAGGCTGCTGTCGCCCGCCTCAAAGATCCGGCGGCGGCGCGCCGAAAAGACGGTCAGAACATGGTCGCCGATCTCGGGCACTTCGCTCATCAGCTGGAGCATGGCGGCACGCGGTGCCTCGAGGGTGATAGTAGGGGCGCAGGCGCGCATGGTCAGGGTCATCGGCCCACCGTTGAGAAAGGCGAGCTCGCCCATGAACTGGCCCGGGCCCAGGGTCGCGGCCAGCAGCCGCTCGCCCGTCGCGGGGTCCGCGACCTCAAGCTCGCCCGCTTCCACCAGCACGAAGTCCTCTTGCGGCTGGCCGGCCTGGAGGACGATGTCTCCCGGCGCATAGTCGCGCCGGCGCGAAATGGCCCGGATCGCCGCCAGTTGCTGCGGGGAGAATGGCCGCGGGGCCATGGTCGCGAGGTCGCCGCCGATGCTGTCCATGGGGTGCGATGTAAGAGTGGGGCGGCGGCGGCGCAAATCGGGCACGCCTGAGCCGAATACGCTTCGTTCGCTTCGTTCGCTTCGGCGGCGAGGATGAAGGAGGCGGCAAGCCAGGGCATCACGCCGCCGGCGAAGCCGATCGAATCCTACTAGTAAAGGTCAGGCCGGGAGGAAGCCGAGTTCGTACACCATCGGGCGCAGCTTGGCGGTGAGCGCGACATAGGCGGCCTTGAACGGGTCGAAGTCGGTCAGCTCGGTCTCGCCATAGGCTTCGAGCGCGCGGCGGACCTGATACCAGCCGGCGTCGGGGCGGCCGAGCTTATATTCGTCGCGGATTTTGCGGGGGAAGGCGGTGGCGTGAAAGCGGGTGAAGAGCTTGCGGCCTTCATCGAGCACGGCCTGCGCCTCGGGCGAGAAGGTCAGGTCGGCCATGTAGCGATGCATGAAGTCGCTCTCGAACCGGCCGCTCGCGCCGATCTCGGCTTCGGTGAACGGAAGGAAGTGATTGACCAGGCTCCAGTCGCGATCGTTCCAGTGGAGGCCGTCGGCCCCGGCGGTGAGGTTGCTGCCATTGAACAGCATCCAGACGAGGCAGTCGGACCTGAACTCGTCGGAGAGCGGCTGCGTGGGCTGCAAGAATTGGTCGCGGTCGTTGAGCCAGGTTGGTTTGATCAGGCGGCGGACGCTGAAAACGATTGCGGCTTGCCAGAGGTTTTCGGCGTTGACGAATAGACCGCGTCCACTTGCAAAGCCCGAGGAAAGCAGCAGCGTCAAACCGCTGGCTTGCTGAAAGTCATTTCCCGCGCAATTGAGCCAAGAGATTGCGCCATTTGACCACTTCGTCCCGCGCAAATCTGCACTTGTGGTTGCCGGATAGATGGCTCCCTTCAACGGAACGGCAGCTTGCCGATTGCTCGGCGGGCGTAAGATCCATTCTGTGAGGAGTTTGCTATTGGACACATTGTAAAAGGTTTTACTCCCAACGTAATTGGCAAGCTTATTCAAAACGCTTAATTCAATGGATTCGATCTCGCATGGCTTGGTGGTATTCCAGATCACAAAGCTGATCGGAAATCTGCCCTTAATAGTGTCAAAGACCTTGCTCTCAAGAACAAAACCGTCGAGAAACTCTGCTCGCCATTTATTCCTAAAAGTCTCTAAGGTCTGTGAGTTTATGTAACTGATCTTGCTGAATATTGCTAAGATAGCTTGGGGTATTTCCTGATGCACTCGAACGACGAATTGCGTAAATAGATCGTTCGTTGCCTTCCCATAATCTGCCATCGCTGAGGCAGCGTATTTCGTTCTCGCAACGCCTTTTTTGCTCTTGTCGATGCCCTCGCTAGACTTATTTTCTGAGCTTGTGGCCTCCGCATATGGCGGGTTGATCAGCACCAAGATCGGCTTGGCACCCTTGGTCCCATCGCGCGCATCGGCGATGGCCTGGCGCAGTGGCATCGGCACCTTCCCCGACAGCGCATAATCGATCTCGCCGAAGTCGGTGACGTCGTCGTTGAGATAGTCATATTGGAAAATCTCGGCTCCGGCGAAGGCGGGATTGGACCGCATGATGGTGACGTCCGCGTCATCCAGCGTGGACATGAATACGTTGCGCAGATTGCCATGCTTGGCCTCAAGATTGCCGACGCCCGCGCACATGTCCCAGACGAGATAGCGATCCTGCCAGTCGTCGCCCAAGGTAGCGCGGAGCTGATCATAGGCTTT
>JANPKL010000246.1:0-1857 GCA_031425975.1 Sphingomonas sp. | reverse complement strand
CACTGCGATTTTCAGTCGCATGCTCTACCAACTGAGCTACCCGGGCACACGGCGCCGGGGCGTCGCGAAGGCAGCGCCTATAGCGAGACGATATCGTCCCTGTCCAGCCCGCCCTAATCTAATCCGGGCGAGTCCATCGCTTCATCGGCGGGTGGACCGGGAATACGGTAACCATCGTCGAGCCACTGCAGCAGGTCGCGGTCGCGACACCCCTGCGAACAGAACGGACTATGTGCGGCAACCGGCGGCTTGGCGCAAATGGGGCAGGGCTTAGGCGGGCTCGGCATGGCCGCCGGACATGGGGGTCGCGGGGTCGCTCCGCAAGCCGATCGCGCCGCCGAGGTGACGGCCGAGCCGGCCGAGCCAATCGGGGTGCCGCTCGAGCACGGCAACCACACGGGGGTGAGCGACCAGGGTCGTGGCTCCGGTCCGGCCTTCCCGCTCGACCCGGCGAAGCAGTGTGCGGGCCGCGCTACCGTCGGGATCGTTTGCGAAATGCTCGATGAGCGACGCCCGGGTGCGCGGGCGGATGATTTGGAGGAAGCCGAAGCCGTTCACGGCGGTCCGTTCGAACGGCGGCGGCAGCACCACATCCAGCGCAGCGGCAATGGCCATGCGCACATCCTTGCCCCCCAACGTCGGAAAGTCGATGCCGATCGAGCCTGTGATGCCGAGCGCGCGGATGGCCTGCCCGGCCGCCGTGGCGCCTGCCAGCGCCAGCGCGCCCGGTTCGAGATGCCCGTCGACGTCGATCAGGGTCATGGCGGGCGTCGGGCTGATCCGCAGCTCTCCCCCGGTAAATGACCACAGGCCGGATTGTGCCTGCTCGAGCAACTCGCTCCATCCGGCCGCTTCGAGCGTATCGGGCCCGTGTGTGGCCAGCAGGCGATGTGGCATGCCCGTGGCCGCAATACGTGCGCTCAGATCCGGCCCGTCGCAAAGGTCCGCATCGGGCGCAGGCCGCCCCTTTGCGCGCTTGGTCCGGTCCCGTTCGGCAACGGCCTCGCGCCCGATGGCGACGCGGACGAGCGCCCCTTGCGTCCAGTGGCGCGGCAACGGCTCGACGAGCACCCCGGTGCCTTCCGGCAGTGTGACCAACCCCCGCCGTGCGGGTATCGCGATCGTCGTCAGCCGCCCTTCGACCACAGCGCCTGCACGCGGCCCTGCTCCA
Source organism: Sphingomonas sp. (assembly GCA_031425975.1). Lineage (GTDB taxonomy): Bacteria > Pseudomonadota > Alphaproteobacteria > Sphingomonadales > Sphingomonadaceae > Sphingomicrobium. Next base: position 686 of record JANPKL010000246.1, on the reverse strand, counting down.
TCGACCTCGATGAGCGCCTCGATAATGGCTGCGCCTTCCACGAGTGCTGCCCGCGCTTCGCCGATGCCGTCCTCGTAAAGCCACTCGGGCCCAGACCCGTCAGACAACGACGATTCCCGCACTGCGCAACAGGTTGCGCGTCTCGAACAGCGGCAACCCGATCACCCCCGAATGGCTGCCTGCCAGATCGCGAACGAACGCTTCGGCAGTGCCCTGAATGGCATAGCCGCCCGCTTTGCCACGCCATTCGCCGCCTGCGATATAGGCGTCGATCACGGATGGCGGCAGCAAGGCGAAGGACAGCCGGGTATCGGACAGCCGTTCACGCAGCTTTCCGCTCGCGTCGACCACGGCGACGGCCGTGAAGACGTGATGGCGTCGGCCCGACAGCAGGGTGAGACAGGTGCGCGCGGTCGATTCGTCTTCGGCCTTGGGCAAAATCCGCCGCCCCGCACCCACGACGGTGTCGGCGGCAATTACGACGCATCCCGGATGACGCATTGCCACCGCCAGCGCCTTGTCACGCGCCAGCCGCACGGCATGTGCCCGGGGCACTTCATCCTTCAGCGGGATTTCGTCGAGGTCGGCCGCATCGACGGTGTCGGGAGCTACGCCAATCCGAGCCAGCAGGTCGAGGCGGCGCGGCGAGGCAGAAGCCAGCACGAGGCGCATTTCCCGCGCCTCCA
>JANPKL010000245.1:0-2258 GCA_031425975.1 Sphingomonas sp. | reverse complement strand
GCGGCTTAAACCATTCCTCAACCATGCTCGCTTACTTGCGAGTCGCATGATCCATTTTCAGCCCGAGGCCGGCCCGCCGACCGCTCCCCCAGCGCCGTACACCGAGGCGGTCGAGCGGTTGCGCAGCGTGCGCAAGGCCCTCGCGCTGGTCGAGATGTTCGAGGGCAAGCCCCACCGCGACCCGGCCTCGATCGATTTCGAAGCCCTTTTTATTGCGGCCGGACCTGCCGGCCAGCGCTGCGCCGACGGGCGCTCGGTGCGGCTGGCGGGTGCGGCCACGGCGGGGATCGAGACCCTGCTCGGCAACGAGGCGGCCGGCGAGGCGACCCATCCGGCCGCATTGGCGGTGCTGAGCGACACCCTGCTGCGCGACTTGGCCGACATCGAGGCTTTGTTCGCCGGCCGGGCCTGACGGCCTAGCCCGTCTCCTTGGGCGCATAGGGATCGGCGCCCCATTCCGACCAGCTGCCGTCGTATAGCCGCGTGTCGCGGTTGCCGAGCAGGCGCGCGGCGAAGATCAGGCTGTTGGCGGTGACCCCCGACCCGCAGGTCGCGACGAACGGCCGCTGGGGGTCGATCCCTGCCTCCTCGAATGCCCGCGCCAGCTCGCCCGGCGCACGGAAGCGCCCGTCCTCGTCGTAGAGATTGCCGAGCGGCAGGTTGCGCGAGCTGGGCAGATGTCCCGACGCCAGCCCCGGGCGCGGCTCGGGCGCGAGGCCCTTGAACCGCTCGGCCGAGCGCGCGTCGGCGATGGTCATGCCGACCCCCTGCAGCAACTGGCTTTTGCTGACGACCGCATCGGGCCGGCGTACGATCGCGGGAAAGCGGGCGGGGCGGGCCGGGGGTGGATGGGATGTCACCTCATGGCCCTCGGCGACCCAGCAAGGCAGCCCGCCGTCGAGGATCGCGACTCGCTGCGCGCCGAAGTGGCGCAGCATGAACCAGGCACGGGCCGAGGTACGGATGGCGCTGTCGTCATAGACGATGATCCGGTCGTCGATCCCGACCCCGAGCGCCTCCATCGCCGCGCCGAACTGCTCGGGCGAAGGCAACATGTGCGGGCTTGCGGCAGCGGGATCCGACAGCGCACCGATATCGAAGAAGCGCGCGCCGGGGATATGGCGCGCGGCATATTCGGCGCGGGCGTCGCGGGGCACGCCGGGCAGATGCGTGCTCGCATCGAGCACGACCAGGTCTGCTGAGCCCATACTCGCCGCGAGCCATTCGGCCGAAACCAGATCGTCCATCAGCCGCGCCCGCGATAGGAAGCGACGCCCTGGTCAGGCACCCAAAGGTCCTCCGGCGGGGCACTCGACTGCCAGAAGACGTCGATCGGGATACCCCCGCGCGGATACCAATAGCCGCCGATGCGCAGCCAGCGGGGGCGCATCTCCTCGAACAGGCGCTGGCCGATGCCGACGGTCACATCCTCATGGAAACCGGCGTGGTTGCGGAACGCGCCGAGGAACAGCTTGAGGCTCTTGGATTCGACGATCGTCTCGCCCGGCGCATAGTCGATCACCAGATGCGCGAAGTCGGGCTGACCGGTAACCGGGCAAAGCGACGTGAATTCGGGCGCGGCAAAGCGGACGAGGTAAAGGCTGCCAGTGCGCGGATTGGTGACATAGTCGAGTGAAGCCGCCTCGGGTGACGAGGGCAGTTCGCTGGTCTGGCCGAGATGCTTGGGATTCATGGGCGAGGAGATAGCCTAAGTTGTCAAAGTTGACAGGGTGCGGGGGGCAAGTGCGAAGCGGCCCCCCGGGAAATGAAGGACAACCGGCTCATCTTCTTCCTATATAACCGATGCGGTTCGTGTAGGAAAGCGAATTGCGTCGGGCAAAGGTTGTTCAACGCCGGCCTGATCAATCCCATCCGCTCGCCAGGAAGCGCGTCGCAAAGGCGCAGTGGAGCGCGACGCCGCGCTGCAGCCACTCCTCGTGCAGGGTCATTTTCGCATGGTGCAGTCCGGCGCGGCCTTCGGGGACCTCGTCCGGCGGCGCGACGCCGAGGAAGGCCATGCAGCCCGGCACCTGCTGGAGGACGTAGGCGAAATCCTCGCCGCCCATGATCGGGCTCGGCATGGCGACGAAAGCGTCCGCGCCGAACAGGTCGCCGGTGAGCCGCTCGACCATCGCCACCGCGCGCGGATCGTTGACGGTGGCGGGATAGCCCAGGTCGATCCGCACCTCGGCGGTGCAATCATGGGTCGCGGCGACGCCCTTCAGAATGCGCTCGAACGCCGCCTTGCCGTCCGTCCG
>JANPKL010000244.1:0-6299 GCA_031425975.1 Sphingomonas sp. | reverse complement strand
ACCACCACATATTTCATCTCGGCATCGTCGACCGTGCGCTGGGCGTTGGCGCGCCACGCTTCTTCGGCGTCGGCATAATTGTCGAACAGGCCGACGAGGTCGATCCCGCCAAGATCGGTGAAGTCGGTTCCCTGCGGATCGCTGACGCGCCCGCCGAAGACGAGATGAAGTTTGCTCATGGCATGGCGGTTAGCATGGGGGGCGCTCTAGAAAAACCCTCGGCGAAGTCCTGAATTCATTTGCTCCCCTCCCGCTTGGCGGGAGGGGAGCAAATGGATCAGCTGTTCGAAGTCGTCGAGCTCGCGCCCAGGAATTCGCGCAGCTTGTCGCCGGCCATTTCGTCGAACTTGGTCTTGCCCATGTCACGGGCGCGATCGAACGCCCCGGTGCCGGCCTGGTTGATCTTCGCGCCCAGCGGCTTGAGCAATTCGCGTTCCTTCTCGCTCGCCGGGAGCACCGCCGCCAGCACCGCGCCGAGCGCGAGACCGGCGCCGAGCGCGATCAACGGGCTGGTGTCGATGCCGGTCGAAGCCTGGTCACCGAGCCCCGAAAAACGCTCCTTGATCGCGGCCGAGCGGCTCGCCTCATTCTCGTAATCGGCATTGGCATCGAACTGGTTGTCATAGCTGTCGGTCTTGGCCATTTTCTTCACTCCTTGTGGGCGCGCGCGGGCGCCTCATTGTCCGATTGATCCTGTTCGCCGGAGCTGCCGAGCATCCGCCCGACCGCTGCCACCAGCGGCCTGCGGGCAATGAACATCGCTGCCGCGGTCGCAATTCCCGCCGCCATCAGCGGTCGGTCCTTGACCGCGGTGACGGTGTCGTCGGCGACCACGATGCTTTTGTCCTTGGCCCGCTGAACCGCGTCCCCGGCAAGCTTGCCGGGCGCAAGTCTTGCCTTGACCGCTTCGAGCGTCGCCATCAGCCGTGCCTTGGCGACATCGGCCTCGCCGCGGGCACGCGCGATCCTTACCTCATGCGCGTCGCTCATTTCTTCGCTCCCTTCGTCGTCGGGAGCTTGGAAGCAGCGAGATAGCCCAAGAAGCCGGCGATGCCGCCGAGGATCAGCACGGTCAGCAGGCCAGCCAGCGCCGCGTTCATGACTTGCGCAAGGCCGACCCAGATGAGCGCGCACAGGGCCAGGAAGGCCGCATGCGCGAACAACAGGGCGCCAAGTCCCAATGCCAATGGTTGCTTCAGCTCGGCGACCTTTTCGGTGCCAAGCGTCTTCACATAGGCGACTTCGGAATTGGCATAGGCTTTGCCGTCCGCCACCAGCCGCTGGAGGAGATCACCGATCCCCTCCTCGGATGGCGTGGGCGGCGGGCTGGCGGACTTCAGCATCGCAGCTTAGCTATTCTTGCCCGAGTGGCGCTTGTCGCTGTCGCGGGCGGTGCCGGTGGCGCCGTCCATCCCCGCTTTCAGCAGTCGCACCGCGGCAAATCCGAGGATCGCCGCGCCGGCCAGGGCGACGCCCGGGCTCTTGCGAACGAGATCGCGCGCGTCGTCGACCAGCTCGTCGGGGTTCTTGTTCTCGAGCGTCGCGGCATAACGCTGGATGGTGTCGCTGGCGGTGCGGGCATAACCAGCATATTGCGGCCCGAGCTTTTCCTCGATCTGCTCGACGGTGTCGCCGATCAGTGTCGAGATGTTGCCGAGCGTCGCCGAGCCGCTCTTGAGGCCGTCGCCGACGAAGCCTCGGGCGCGATTGGCGGCTTCGTCCTTGGCCCTGGTCGAGACGTTGCCGACCATGCCGCGGATACCGGTCTTCTCGGTCGTTTCGCCCGAAACGCCGATCCCGGCCATGTCGCCGTCGGTGGCAGTGACGAGCGCAGCCGACGGGCGGTCGCTGGCGGTGGTCCCGGTGCGGGCACTGGTCGTGCTGCTGGTGGCGCCGATGCCGCTGCCGGTGTCGATGACGGTGTCGGTGCCCTCAGGCAGGTTGTTCTTGGTGTCGGCCATGAAGTGGCTCTCCTCTCGGTTACGCTGGAAAACTTGCGTCTGGACCGTTAACGAGCCAGCGCTCGAGCGCGTTCCGGGCGAATTTCACGAACTGCGAAGCCCGCTGATCCGACCATCGAACCGCTATCGTAACGAACTATTATCCGGAGTGCACGGCCCATGACCGCGATTCTCGACATTCACGCCCGCCAGGTCCTCGATAGCCGCGGCAATCCGACGGTCGAGGTCGACGTGACGCTGGAGGATGGCAGCATGGGCCGCGCGGCGGTGCCTTCGGGCGCGTCGACCGGCGCGCATGAAGCGGTCGAGCTTCGCGACGGCGACAGGAGCCGCTGGGGCGGCAAGGGCGTAACCAAGGCAGTCGAAGCCGTGGTCGGCCCGATCGCCGAGGCGCTGGTCGGCTTCGAGGCCGAGGACCAGGCCGAGATCGACGCCGCGATGATCGACCTCGACGGCAGCGACAACAAGGGACGGCTGGGCGCCAATGCCATCCTCGGCGTCAGCCTCGCGGTCGCGAAGGCGGCGGCCGAGGCGCGCGGCCTGCCGCTTTACCGCTATGTCGGCGGGGTCGCGGCCGACACCTTGCCGGTGCCGATGATGAACATTCTCAATGGCGGCGCGCATGCCGACAATCCGATCGACTTCCAGGAATTCATGGTCATGCCGGTCGGCGCGGAGAGTTTTTCCGAAGCCCTGCGCTGCGGGACCGAGATCTTTCACGCGCTGAAGGGCAAACTGGCCAAGGCGGGGCTGTCGACAGCGGTCGGGGACGAGGGCGGCTTCGCGCCCGACATCCAGTCGCCGCGCCAGGCGCTCGACCTGATCGGCGAGGCGGTGACGGGCGCCGGCTATAGCCTGGGCGACGACGTGCTGATCGCACTCGACCCGGCGGCTTCCGAGTTTTTCTCGGACGGCAAATATCGGCTGGGCCAGAAGAATGGCCGCTCGGGGGGCGAGGCGCGCGACCTGAACCCGCTGGAAATGGCGACCTATTGGGCCGAGCTCGCCCGCGACTATCCGATCGCCTCGATCGAAGATGGCATGGCCGAGGACGACATGGCAGGCTGGAAGGCGCTGACCGACCTCGTCGGAAGCAAGATCCAGCTGGTCGGCGACGATCTGTTCGTGACCAACAGCGCGCGGCTGGCCGACGGCATCCGCGACGGCATCGCCAATTCGATCCTGGTCAAGGTCAATCAGATCGGCACCTTGACCGAGACGATCGCGGCCGTCCGCCTGGCTCAGACCAGCGGCTATACCGCGGTTATGAGCCACCGTTCGGGTGAGACCGAGGATTCGACCATCGCCGACCTGGCCGTCGCGCTGTCCTGCGGGCAGATCAAGACCGGCAGCCTGGCGCGCTCGGATCGGACGGCCAAGTACAACCAGCTGCTTCGGATCGAGGAGGAATTAGGCGACGTCGCACGCTATCCGGGGCGGGCGGCGGTAAAGGCTTATCGGGGGTAATCATTAGGCGTTTCGTCACCCCGGACTTGATCCGGGGTCTGCCTTCTTCCTTGCGGCGTTCGGGAAAGGCAGACGGACCCCGGGTCAAGCCCGGGGTGACGAAACGAGCAAAGGGCTCGGTTCGTCACTTTTTTGTTACCCACCCGCACCGAACCCCTTGCGCGCATGACTCAAGTCTGATTCTGTCCCCTTATGGGAGTGGGGGCAGCACGGCAGGCGACGAGCCTTATCCGCAGGGCGATCTGGCCCGCGGTGTCGCTGCTCATCATCGGCACTTTTGCCGGCCATGCGGTGGCCGGGCCCAACGGGGTGCTCGCCTGGGGCGGCTATCATCGCGACCTTAGCGAGAAGCGCGCCGAGCTGGCGACGCTCGAGGCAAGCCGCGCGCAACTGAAGCATCGCTCGGCGCTGCTCGACCCGCGCAAGGCCGATCCCGACATGGCCGATGAACTGATCCGCAAGGACCTCGGGCTGGTCCGTCCCGACGAAGTGATCGTCACACTCGAGGACTGAGCGAGGAGGACTAGGCGGGGACTAGCGCCCGACCTATAGACCGGCGGCTGATTTCCAGAAGAGGTACCCCTTGGCGCGTTCGCTCAAGTCGGCGGCTCCGGCTGCTCCCCCGTCCGCTGCTCCCGCAAGCAATCGCGAGCGTCCCCCGCAGCCGCAACGCTTTCAAGCCAGCCAGCAGCAATTGCTCGACTTTTACAAGCAGATGCTGCTGATCCGCCGCTTCGAGGAGCGCGCCGGGCAGCTTTATGGGCTCGGGCTGATCGGCGGTTTCTGCCACCTTTATATCGGGCAGGAAGCGGTCGCGGTCGGGCTGCAGAGCGCGATGACGGTCGGCAAGGACAGCGTGATCACCGGCTACCGCGACCACGGCCACATGCTCGCTTACGGCATCGACCCCAAGCTGATCATGGCCGAACTGACCGGGCGCGCCGCCGGCATCAGCAAGGGCAAGGGCGGCTCGATGCACATGTTCTCGGTCGAGCACGGTTTCTATGGCGGGCACGGCATCGTCGGGGCGCAAGTGAGCCTGGGCACCGGTCTCGCCTTCAAGCATAAATATAGCGCGGATGGCGGGGTCAATCTCGCCTATTTCGGCGACGGCGCGGCCAACCAGGGGCAGGTCTACGAGAGCTTCAACATGGCGCGTCTGTGGGACCTGCCGGTGATCTACGCGATCGAGAACAACCATTATGCGATGGGGACGAGCGTCGAGCGTTCGGCCTCGGAGCCCGACTTCTACAAGCGCGGGGAGAGCTTCCAGATCCCCGGCATCCAGGTCGACGGGATGGACGTGCTGGCGGTGCGCGGCGCGGCCGAGGTCGCGCTCGAATGGACTCGGTCGGGCAAGGGGCCGATCATCCTGGAACTCAAAACCTATCGCTATCGCGGCCATTCGATGAGCGATCCCGCCAAATATCGCACCCGCGAGGAGGTCCAGAGCTATCGCGAGGGGCAGGACCCGATCGTGCGGGCGGAGAAGGAGCTGTTCGCGCTCGGCGTTGCCGAAGAGGAATTGAAGGCGATCGACAAGGGGATCAAGGACATCGTGGTCGACGCCGCCAGATATGCCGAGGAAGCGCCCGAGCCCGCGGCGGCCGAGCTGTTCACCGAAGTATTGGTGGAGCGCTACTGATGGGCGTCGAACTCAAGATGCCCGCCCTCTCTCCGACGATGGAGGAGGGCACGCTCGCCAAGTGGCTGGTCAAGGAAGGCGACACGGTCGCCGCCGGGGATATCCTGGCCGAGATCGAGACGGACAAGGCGACGATGGAATTCGAGGCGGTCGACGAGGGGGTGATCGGCAAGATTCTGGTCCCCGCCGGGACCGACGGGGTCAAGGTCGGGACCGCGATCGCGCTGATGGGGGGTGAGGGTGACGAAGCCGTCGTCCCCGCGCCGGCGGAGACCTCGGGCGATGACGAACCGGCACCCAAGACGCCTGAGGTCCCGGCCTCCGCCGGGACGACGGCGGGTGAAGGCGAGGGTGCTTCCAAACCGGTCGCCCCGACCGGCACCGCGCAGCTGACCACGACCGTAAAGGCCGATCCCCTCGTTCCCGCCGGCACCTCGATGCAGAAGCTGACCCTGCGCGAGGCGTTGCGCGATGCGATGGCGGAGGAGATGCGGCGCGACGAGCGCGTGTTCGTGATGGGCGAGGAAGTCGCGCAATATCAGGGCGCCTACAAGGTCACTCAGGGGCTACTCGAGGAATTCGGGCCGCGCCGCGTGGTCGATACGCCGATCACCGAATATGGCTTTGCCGGACTCGGCTCGGGCGCGGCGATGGGGGGCCTCCGGCCGATCATCGAGTTCATGACCTTCAATTTCGCGTTGCAGGCGATCGACCACATCATCAATTCGGCGGCCAAGACCAATTACATGAGCGGCGGGCAGATGCGCTGCCCGATCGTGTTCCGCGGCCCCAATGGCGCCGCCTCGCGGGTGGCGGCGCAGCACAGCCAGAATTTCGGACCCTGGTACGCATCCGTGCCCGGGCTGGTGGTGATCGCGCCCTACGACGCGGCCGACGCGAAGGGGCTTTTGAAGGCCGCGATCCGCAGCGAGGATCCGGTCGTGTTCCTCGAAAACGAACTGCTCTACGGGCGCGAGTTCGAGCTGCCGCAGGTCGACGACTGGGTGCTGCCGATCGGCAAGGCCCGGATCATGCGCGAGGGCAAGGACGTCACCATCGTCAGCTATTCGATCGGGGTCGCGGTTGCGCTCGACGCCGCGACCACGCTGGCGGGCGAGGGGATCGAGGCCGAGGTGGTCGATCTGCGCACCTTGCGCCCACTCGACACCGCGACCGTGCTCGAGAGCCTCAGAAAGACCAACCGCGTGGTGGTGGTCGAGGAAGGC
>JANPKL010000243.1:0-5724 GCA_031425975.1 Sphingomonas sp. | reverse complement strand
GTCAAGCGTAAGACCGCCACCTCCGCCCGCAAGCTTCGCCTCCCGGGCAAGCTCACCGACTGCGCCAACGACGACGCCGCCGGCTCCGAAATCTTCATCGTCGAGGGCGACAGCGCCGGTGGTTCCGCGAAGCAGGCACGCAACCGCAAGACCCAGGCGATCCTCCCCATTCGCGGCAAGATCCTTAACGTCGCCTCCGCCACGGCCGACAAGATCCGCGCCAATAACGAGATCGCGGACCTCAACCTCGCATTGGGCTGCGGCATCCGCGACCGCTTCGACGAGGCGGCGCTGCGGTACGAGAAGATCATCATCATGACCGACGCCGACGTCGACGGCGCCCACATCGCGACCCTGCTGATGACCTTCTTCTTCCAGGAAATGCCCGAACTGGTCCGCCGCGGGCACTTATTCTTGGCACAGCCTCCGCTGTACCGACTGACCGCGGGCAACAAGACGTTATACGCGAGGGACGACGCCCACCGCGCCGAATTGGAGCGCACCGAGTTCAAGGGCCGCAAACTCGACGTCAGCCGCTTCAAAGGCCTGGGCGAAATGAACCCCAATCAGCTCAAGGAGACCACCATGGACCCGGCCTCGCGCTCCCTGCTCAAGGTGACGCTGCCGAGCCAGTTCGAGGATCGCCAGCCGATCAAGGACCTGGTCGAGCGCCTGATGGGCAAGAACCCCGAGCACCGGTTTGCGTTCATCCAGAGCCGAGCGGCGGCACTGAGCGAAGATGAGCTGGACGCTTGACGATGGGACCTGGCTAGGCTGGCATTCTAGCGAGGAAGGCCCAGTCGCCCGACCGCGTCCACGGTCGTCGCACGCCCGGTCCGCCGATCATAGGCGCAGAGGCGGGCGTCGATCACCGACTGGCGGTTGTAGCCCTCCACGATGCGCAGTTCGACCGGGACGCGATCCGAAAAACGCGCCTTGTCGGTCATGATCTTGGCGCGCTGAAGCCCCGAAGCGGCGATGCAGGCGCGGTTGACCTTGCGGTCGAGCGCGTTCCAGGCCGCCGGAGTCGATGCCTGTGCGGTGGTCGCAAGCAGGGCCAGCGCGGCGGCGGACAGGATCAATTTGGTCATGGTCAATCTCCTTGACTTTCGATGGTCAGATGCGGCCGCAGTCGCTTGGTGCCCGCTCCCCGGCGAAGCGCTGGTCGATCCAGTCGATGGTCGCAGGCGCGCTCTGCTTGGCGGTGGTCGGGTGGTCCTTGCCCGGCAGGTCGATCCACCGGACGCGCACGCGATTTGCGCACATCCGCCGGGCAAAGGCGCGGGTGACAGCCGGGGCGACCAGGAAGTCTTCGCGGGTCTGGGCGAACAGCACGGGGACGCGACTGATCGGCGTAGTGCTGTTGGCGGCGACGAACGATGACCAGGGGCGAAGGGTCCCCAGATCGACCCCCCGCAGGTCCTGGCTGAGCGCGGCAATCCCAAGGATAGTCCCGATCCTCGGGCTGGCGAGCGCCGAGACGCAATTGCCGGCCATCCGCCGAATGATGCCCGGCGAGCGCCGCTTGCCGAGATTTAGCGGGACGCCATAATATCTGCTCCAGCTGTCGGTAGCGAGCGCGGTCAGGAAAGTCCGGACGTTGGCATTGCTCGACTGACGCAGATTGGCGGCAAGGTCCGTCACCGGAGCGCCCGCGGCGACCCCGACAAGGGTCAGTCCGGCGCCCTCGGCCTGGTGCAACTGGCCCGTCCACAGCGCCGCATGACCGCCCTGGCTTTCCCCCCAGACGGCGTAACGGTTGCCTGCCGCAGCGCCTGCAATACCCCGCGCCGCGCGAACCGCATCGAGCACCGAGCGGGCGGTCGCGGTGCCGACCAGATAGGGGTGGGCCCCGGCACTGCCGAGCCCGGGATAGTCGGGCGCGACCACCACATAGCCGCGCCGCACGGCATCGATTGCCGGGGTCAGCTCAAAGAACTTCGCATCGAGCGACGGCGCGCATTTCTGGGCCGTTCCCCAGGTACCGTGGGCCCAGGCGATGACCGGCCGAGGCGAAGCCGGCAGCGCCTCACGCGGGGCGATCACCATGCCGGTGACTTCGCGCGGGACGCCGCGATCGTCGCGGGTCAGGTAGCGGACTCGCCAAGCCTGGGTCCCGGCCGGAGTGTCGATTACCGGCTCGGCCGAGATCAATTGCCCCGGTTGTTGCGCAGAGGCGGGAGCGGCGGCGAGGAGCAAGGGAAGTAGCAAGGCTGGTCGCATGGTTGAGCGCTCCGGTCGGTTATGGCTTGCGCAGACTGTCGCGAATCTCGCGCAGAAGCAGGATTTCCTCGGCGATCGCCGCTTCCGCCACATCCCGCTGCCCGATCACGCGATTGGCGACGCGGACCAGCAGAAAAATGACGAACGCCAAGATGACGAACTTGATTATCGCGGTGATGAAGGCTCCGTAGCCCAGCAGCGGCACGCCCGCCTTCTTGAGCGCGGCATAGTCGGTCGGCGAGCCGGCATATGCGGCAGGGATTTCACCCAATCGGACGAAGTAGCTCGAAAAATCGAGTCCGCCGAGCAGCGAGCCCAGCACGGGCATGATGACGTCGTCGGTCAGCGACGCGACGATCGCGGCGAAGGCCGCCCCGATGATCACCGCGACCGCCAGGTCCATGACGTTGCCACGCGCGATGAAGGTGCGGAATTCGGCCAGCATGTTCTTCCCCCCGGTTGGAAGCGGGAGGCTGTCATGCCCGCTGGCCGCAGGCAAGCCGTGGCGTGGGCGGCGCAAAGAACCAAAGCTCCACACCCGCTGTCCTACACGAACCATATCGGTCAATACTGCCATCGCCGAGTCGCCCGCCTCACCCCGGGAGCCGTCACCTCATGTCCGAACTGCCGACCTCGCTCGAACCCTCCACCCCGCTGGCCGAACTGGTCGCGCTCGACGGCGGGCCTACCCGCCATGATGGCTGGACGCCTGACCGCATGGCCGCCTTTTGCGAGGCGCTGGCCGAATGCGGGATCGTGCGCGATGCCTGCGTTCGGGTCGGCATGGGGGTGACGCAGGCCTATGCCGCACGCCGCCGCGTCCCGCTGTTCGCCGCGGCATGGGAGGATGCGCTGTCCCACGCCCGCGACCAGCTCGCCGACGCCCTGCTCGAACGCGCCCTGACCGGCTCGACCGAGAGCTTCTTCCGCGACGGAATATTGGTCGGCGAGCGCCGGACGCTCGACAACAAGCTCGCAATCGCCTTGCTCCGGAGGCTCGACCTGCGTGAGGCCGCCGCACGCGCCGAACTGATCGGTGCCAGCCGCCTCGCTCGCAACAGCCGGTCGCTCGACGGTCGCGCGGAACTGCAGCCGTTGCTGCAGGCGTTGCGCTCGGGCGACGAAGGCGACCTGGCCCGCGTCGCTGCCTTGCTTCAGGGACGCCTTGACCCGGCCGAAGCCAACAAAGCGAACGACCCGAATTCGGCTCATGACGACCCGCCCTCTTCCCCCTCCGACCGCATCTGGTTCGATTCCGCACAATTCGCCTGGTTTACGAACTTTGCGCCGCCACCCGGCTTCGACGGAGCGAGGTCGGGCAGCCCGCTCGACCCCAATTTTCAACGCGAATGCTCGGCGGAAGAAACGTCGCTGCTCGAACGCTGGCGGCTCGAGCAACTCGTGCCGCTCGAGGCCGAGCGCGAAGTGTTCTTCGACGACTTGAAGGGGCAATTGATCCATTGACGGCATGCGCGGATGGATACGCGCGCGTCCGGCGACGTTCCGCCTTGCGTGCCGTCCGACCTGCCTCCGCTGACCCGCCGCTCGCTCGCCTCGCCGTGGCGGACGCTGGCGATCCGCAGCGGGATGGCGCTGGCGCTGCTGGTCACCGCCTTCTGCCTGTTGTGGTTTGACCGGGACGGCCTCAAGGATCAGATCGACGGGCATTTGACGGTCGCCGACGTGATCTATTTCACGATGATCACCATCACCACGGTCGGCTATGGCGACATCGTGCCGGTCAGCGAGAAGGCGCGGCTGATCGACGCCTTCCTGATCACCCCCATTCGCCTGTTCCTGTGGCTCATCTTCCTCGGGACGGCGTTCGAACTGGTATTCAAGCAGGCGTGGGACAAAATGCGGATGAAGCGAATCCAGAAGGGCCTGTGCGGGCACATCGTCATCGCGGGTTTCGGCAAGAATGGCTCGACCGCGGCACAACGGTTGCTCGATGCGGGCAAACGAGCGAGCGACCTCGTCGTGATCGATTGCAACGCCGAGGCCTGCGCCAAGGCCGAGGCCCTGGGCGCGGCGGTGATCCAGGGCGATGCATCCAGCGACTCCATCCTGGAGGCGGTGCACATCCACGACGCCGGTCGGCTGATCGTCTCTGCCGGGCGCGACGACACGGGGATCCTGATCGTGCTGTCGGCGCGCAAGCTCGCCCCCTCGCTGCCGATCGCGGTCACCGTCCGCAACCACGACAATGAGGATATCGCGCAGGCTGCCGGGGCCAGCACGGTCATCAATCCGGTGGCGGTAACGGGGGCGATGCTGGCGGCGGGGGAATGATGTGCTTCAGCCCGTCAGCCTGAATTCAGCCGAGACCGGCCAAAGGCAAGACATGCGCCGCTCGCTCGCCACCCCGCAGGACCGCGCCCGCTCGCTCGTTATCGCCGGGGCGGTGCACGTCGCGCTCGGCTATGCCCTGCTGACCGGTATTGGCGTGACGCCGGTGCCGACCCTGCCCGAGGCGCCGCTGGCGCTGATCGACCTCGCCCCGCCTCCGCCCGAGCCCCTCGCCGTGCCAATGACCCCCGAGGTCGCCCCCACGCCCACCGAGCGCCCGAAGGACCCCGAGGGCGCCGCCGCTCCGCCTGCGCTACGCAACACCCCCACCCCGGTGGTTGCGCCGCCGCCGGTGGTGCGCCTGCCAGTGCCGCCGCCGCTGCCCGCCGCGCCCGTCGCCGGAACCGGGACCGCGCCCCTTGCCGGAGCAGCCCCGACCCCGGGACCGGGGACCGGGCGCGGCGGGGTCGGCGACGGGCTCGGCAGCGGCCTCTCTGGCGACGGAACGGGCGGCGGTGGCAGCGGCGGCGTCACCACCGGCCCGCGCTACGTCAGCGGAGACATTCGCGAGAGCGACGGCCCGCCCGGCCTCGACCTGTCGCGGCCTACGTCGGTGGGCTTTCGCTTGCTGATCGATCCCGGCGGCCGCGCCCGCGAATGCCGCGTCACTCGCTCCAGCGGGATCGGTGCCCTGGACGCCGCGACCTGTCGTGCGGCCCTGCGCCGATTGCGCTGGGCGCCGGCGCGCGACACCGCCGGACGCGCCGTGACGGCCTGGGCGGGCGGCCAGAACGAATGGCTTCCCCGCGGCGGCGGCGACCGCTGGGTCGAGGCCGAGGAGGTGCGCGACTAGAAGAGCGGATATTGCATGTAGGCGTAGCGGGCGAGCGTTGGACGCCCGGCCGCGTCGCGCGCCGGGCGGAATCGCAATTTGGTCAGCACCAGGCGGCAGGTCTCCGCGTCGATCGCCGGGACACCACTGGAGGTAAAGATCTTGCAGTCGCTCGCCCGGCCGTTCAGCTCGACCTGAAAGGTCACCAGCACGCGCTTGCCTGTCGGCCAGCTGCGCCGTGCCTCGCTGCTGTAATTACGCTGCGTGAGCGAGCGGCTGATGAGGCTGGGTCGGCTCGACGCGCCGCCGTCGCCGCCCCCGCCCGGCCCGCTGCCGCTGCCCCCGCTGCCGGTTCCACTGCCCTGCCCGCCCGCGCCGCT
>JANPKL010000242.1:0-4171 GCA_031425975.1 Sphingomonas sp. | reverse complement strand
CTGGGCGCTGGGGCTGATCCCCTTCGTCGGCGCGATCCCCGATTACTTCTTCAAGTCCAACACCCGCAACCTGCGGATCATCAAGCGGCATCTGGACAAGCATCACCCCGCCAGCCGCGTGCTGGACGTGCCGCCGTCGCGTTAGGATCGCCATGTACGACATCAGGATCGAATCGGCCGACAAGCCGACGCTTTACGCCGACCTGCTCGCCGCGCTCGATGGGCTGACCGCGGGGGAGCCGGACGCCATCGCAAACATGGCCAATGCCGCGGCCTTGCTGTTCGAGACCTTGCCCGACCTCAACTGGGCGGGTTTCTATCGCAATGTCGGGGGCGAGCTGGTGCTGGGGCCCTTCCAGGGTCGCGCGGCTTGCATCCGCATTCCGTTCGGGCGCGGCGTGTGCGGGACTGCCGCCGAGACCTTGCAGGTCCAGCGCGTCGACGATGTCCACGCCTTCGAAGGCCACATCGCCTGCGATGCCGCGAGCGCATCGGAACTGGTCGTGCCGATCGTCGGCGCCGACGGCGTGCTGATCGCGGTGCTCGACCTCGACAGCCCACGAAAAGCCCGCTTCGACGCGGCGGACGAAGCGGGCTGCGTGGCGATCGGCGCGCTGCTGGCGAAGCGGCTATGAGCGATCCGCTCCGCTTAAGCGATCAAATGACTGTGTTCTCGGCGACGAGAGCGTTCACGACCTGACCCGGCACCATGATAGCCGAGCGACCGCTGATCCAGATCGACCCGAATAAAGCACCGACGGTGTTGCCCTTGCCCTCTTGGCGGTGGACGCCCGTCAGTGGCACGACTTTGCCGTTGACGGTCAACTGTTTGAATTCGATTTCAAACTTGCCCGACTTGCCACCGATGCCCTTACCGGTCTTCCACTTGACCAGTCCGAGCGCCTTGGACCCACGGGGAATAGCGACGACGCCATTTTCCGTGATGTCATTGACGACAATGAACTCGAAGCTGTCGCCGGCCTTGATCTTCGAACTGGCGATTTCGACCAGCGGTGCGACTGCGACCTGTGTGCCGGCGCGAACCATTACTCCGCCTGCTGCGGGCATCACCACCGGCGCGGGCGCGGTTTGGGCCAGGCCTGCGGACGCCAGACACAACGAAGCTGCGCCAATGGCGACACGGACGGATTTGATCATGCGAAAACCCCCAATTGCGAGCCCGGATGGGCGCGGCAATCATCCTCGTTGTGAGCACGTAATCAAGTCAACCAAAAGTTAATTCACCGCTTTCGCCTCACTGTGTCCGCCGCGCCTCAGCTTAGCGCTTCCAGCCGCTCGTCGCTTAAGCCCCCCGGGATGATCATCACCGGACACGGCAGCTTGCCAGCATCCGGTCCGGCGAAGGCGGTGACCAGCAGGCCGGGGTCGCCAGCGGGCGAGGTGCCGAGCACCAAAGCGGCGATGTCGGCGCGGTCGCCGAGCAGCGCGCGGACCACCGCCACCGGCTCGCCCTGCTTGATCATGATCGCGGGGGTGACGGGGGTCTCGCCCGGCAATTCGCCCAAAGCGGCGGCGACCTTGGCCTCGATCCGGAGCTGCTGCTCCTCCTCGATCGCGGCCTGGACCCCGCCCCATTGAACGAAGTCCTGAGCGGCGACGATCGCCAGCACTTCCAGCGCGCCGTCGGTCTTGGCGGCGCGGCGGGCGGCGAAGCGCAACGCGACCCGCGCCTCGGCGCTGTCGTCGATCACGACCAGATAGGTGCGCTTCATCGCGTGCATGGGGGCAAGCGTGGCCCAGCGCTGCTTGACGGGCAAGGGGGCATGGTCTTTTGAGGAGGCCAGCAACGCTCAAGCGCAAGGTCCATGATGGCGATCGAACTCAAGATGCCCGCTTTGTCCCCGACCATGGAGGAAGGGACGCTGGCCAAATGGCTGGTCAAGGAGGGCGACATGGTCGCCGCCGGCGACCTCTTGGCCGAGATCGAGACCGACAAGGCGACGATGGAGTTCGAGGCGGTCGACGAGGGGGTCATATCGAAGATTCTCGTCGCCGAGGGGACCGACGGGGTGAAGGTCGGGACGGCGATTGCGCTGATGGCGGCTGAGGGTGAAGCTGCTTCTCCCTCCCCCGTCGCGGGGGAGGGACAGCCCGCTGCAAGCGGGCAGGGAGAGGGGGCGGGTGCTGCCGCTTCGCCCCCTGCGCCCACGGCCACTCCCGCGCCCACTCCGGCGCCGCCGCCCCCTCTCCCCGCTCAGCCTGCGGCTGAGTTGCCCTCTCCCGCAAGGGGAGAGGGGCAGAAGGGCGATCGAATTAAGGCCTCGCCCCTCGCCCGCAAGCTGGCGCAGGCGCAGGGGATCGACCTTGCGTCGCTGACGGGCTCGGGACCGGGCGGGCGGATCGTTCGGGCGGATCTGGGCAAGGCGGCGGGCGGGGTTGCTGCGCCTGCTCAGGCGGCGGCTGTACAAGCGGCTGCGCCAGCGCCGACCGCCCCCGCGCAGGCCTTCGCCACCGACATCCCGCACGAAACCGTCAAGCTCAGCAACATGCGCAAGACCATTGCGCGCCGCCTCAGCGAGGCCAAGCGCGAGGTTCCGCACATCTATCTGACCGTCGACGTCCGGCTCGACGCTCTGCTCAAGCTGCGGAGCGACCTCAACGCCGGGCTGGAGGCGCGCAAGATCAAATTGAGCGTCAACGACCTGCTGATCAAGGCGCTTGCGCTGGGGCTCGAGGCCGTGCCCGAGTGCAACGTCAGCTTCACCCCCGACAACCTCATCCAGTACAAGCGCGCCGACATCGCGGTCGCGGTCAGCATCCCGGGTGGGCTGATCACGCCAATCGTCACCGATGCGGCGGGCAAGAGCGTCTCGAAGATCAGCCAGGAAGTGACCGAGCTCGCCGGCCGCGCCAAGGAAGGCAAATTGCAGCCCCACGAGTATCAGGGCGGGACGGCGAGCATCTCCAACATGGGGATGTTCGGGATCAAGCAGTTCGACGCCGTCATCAATCCGCCGCAGGGCATGATCCTGGCGGTCGGCGCGGGCGAGAAACGGCCCTATGTGATCGACGATGCGCTCGCGGTCGCGACCGTGATGAGCGTCACCGGCAGCTTCGACCACCGCGCCATCGACGGATCGGACGGGGCGAGGCTGATGAAGGCGTTCAAGGATCTGGTGGAGAGCCCGCTGGGGTTGGTGGCGTGATCCTCCTCGCACGATCAGTTGTGTGCATCCTGTTGTTTTGCGTGCCAATTATCCTGTTCGCGGCGATGTCGAGACAGCAAAACGCGATGCTGGTCATCCTCGTGCCTCTGTTTGGCGCGATACCGGCCATCTTCGGAGCACTGATTCTGTTTGCGCCGGTGGAGTACCTTCTCGACTCATTCAACGTTTCGTACCTGAAGAACTTCGTCATTCCTGCCGTTGGCGGGCTGTTGATTTTCGTTTTCGCCGCAGTGATGGCCCCCCATGAGCTGCCAAAAACGTTGTCGCGCGGACTAACCGACGGCGGCGTGGTGACTTGGGTCGTGCTTGGCATCGTCTGGGGCGTGGTCTGGCGATTAACGGACGGGCTCGCGCATCTTGCAGGATTTGAAAGCAATGCCTGACACCTACGACCTCATCGTCCTCGGCTCGGGTCCCGGCGGATATGTCGCCGCCATCCGAGCCGCGCAGCTTGGCCTGTCGGTCGCGATCGTCGAGCGCGAAACCCTCGGCGGGATATGCCTCAACTGGGGGTGCATCCCGACCAAGGCGCTGCTGCGCTCGGGCGAGGTCTATCATCAGATGAAGAATGCCGCGGCCTATGGCCTGGCCGCCGACGGGGTGACATTCGACCTGCCCAAGGTCGTCGCCCGCTCGCGCGGCATCGCCAAGCAGCTCAATCAGGGCGTCACGCACCTGATGAAAAAGAACAAGATCGCCGTGCACATGGGCGAAGGGGCGCTGACCGGGCCTGGCAAGCTGACGGTGAAGGTGAAGGACGGCAAGACGACGGACTTGACCGCCAAACACATCATCGTCGCCACCGGCGCGCGGGCGCGCGAACTGCCCTTCGCCAAGTCGGACGGGCAGCGCTTGTGGACCTATCGCCATGCGATGGTGCCGACCGAAATGCCGACCGAGCTGCTGGTCATCGGCTCGGGCGCGATCGGGATCGAATTCGCCAATTTCTACAATGATCTGGGCGCCAAGGTGACGGTGGTCGA
>JANPKL010000241.1:0-2604 GCA_031425975.1 Sphingomonas sp. | reverse complement strand
CCGCCGTGGTGGACGCGCTGGATGCCTGAGGCGGACGCCGGTTCTCTAATGGACGCAGCGGATGCCGGTGCTTTGAGGGAAAGTGCGGACCCCGACTTTACGATCGACACCGACTGGCGGACGGTCGCACGGCTGGTCTTGACCAGCCGCGAACTCGATCGGCTGGAGGAGGAGGATCTCGTCCCCGGCAAGCAGGTGCTCTACCAGTTCAGCGCGCGCGGCCACGATCTGGCCCAGGTCCTGCTCGGTCTGCACCTGAAAGATGGCGACGCCGCCTGTGGCTATTATCGCTCGCGGCCCTTGCTCCTGGCGCTCGGCGTGCCGCTGGCCGATGCTTTGGGTTCGGGCATGGGGCGGTCGGGGGGCTATAGCGGCGGGCGCGATATCGGGGTCGTGTTCAACTATCCCAATCCCGGCGGTGCTCATGCGCTGCCGATGTGCGGCGGGGTCGGTGCGCAATATACGCCCGCCGCCGGTTGGGCGCAGGCGATCCGCTACAAGGCCGAGGTGCTGAAGGACGCGGATCGCGGCAATCTTGCTCTGGTCCTCGGCGGCGATGCCAGTTGCGCCACCGGCGGCTTCTGGTCGGCATTGACCATCGCCACCACCCAAAACCTCCCACTGTTGTTCTATGTCGAGGACAATGGTTACGGAATCTCGGTCCCGTCGACTTATCAGACCCCCGGGCAGGACATCGCCGCCAATCTCGCGAGCTTTTCCGGCCTGAGTATCTTCAACGGCGACGGCACCGATCCGGTCGATGCCGCGCGGCTGATCGATGCGGCGATGCGGCATGTCCGGGGAGGGCAGGGGCCAGCGCTGCTTCGCCTGACGGTGCCGCGACTGGAGGGGCACAGTTTCCAGGACACGCAGACCTACAAGAGCAAGGCCGAGATCGAGGCCGAATGGGCGCGCGACCCGCTGCCTCGCCTCAAGGCGCATTGCGCCGCGCGGCAGATTGGCGAGGCGGCCTGGGGCGAGATCGAACAAGCGGTAAACTGGGAGGTCGCCCGCGCCCGGGACGAGGCCGAGGCCCGCCCGGTGCTCGACCCCTCGCGGGTCGCCGACGACGTTTATTATTCGGGACGTCATTCCGAAGTCGGTGGCCAGGCCGGGCTCGCGCTCGTGGGCACGCACGAAGATCCGCGCCCCGACGGCCAGCGGATCAACATGGTCACCGCCATCCGCCGCGTGCTCGACCAGGAACTCGGCCTCAATCCGCGCATGTGCGTATTCGGCGAGGATGTCGGCCCCAAGGGCGGGGTCCATGCGGTCACGCTCGGGCTGCAGGACAAATATGGGCATTCGCGGGTGTTCGACACCAGCCTCAACGAGGAGGGCATCGTCGGCCGCGCGGTCGGCATGGCGCTGGCCGGACTGCTGCCCGTGCCCGAAATCCAGTTCCGCAAATATGCCGAGCCCGCGACCGAGCAGATCAACGATTGCGGCACCATGCGCTGGCGCACCGCCAACCGCTTCGCCGCGCCGATGGTGCTGCGCGTGCCGGGCGGTTTCTTCAAATGCGGCGATCCCTGGCACAGCCAGACCAACGAGGTGCAGTTCGTCCACAATCCCGGGTGGATGGTGGCGGTACCGAGCAATGCCGATGATGCGGTGGGGCTGCTGCGGGCAGCGCTGCGCGGGCACGACCCGGTGCTGTTCTTCGAACATCGCGCGATGCTCGACGACAGCTGGGCGCGGCGGCCGTGGCCCGGCGACGCGTACGTCCTGCCGTTCGGGCGCTCACGAAAGACGCGGGAAGGGGACCGCATCACGATCGTCACCTGGGGCGCGATGGTCCCGCGCTGCGAGGCGGCGGCCGAGGGCATCAGCGCCGACGTCATCGACCTGCGCACATTGATGCCGTGGGACCGCGCGGCGGTGCTGGAAAGCGTCCGCCGCACCCGCCGCTGCCTGATCGTCCATGAGGATCTGCGCACCGGCGGCTTCGGCGCGGAAATTGCCGCCGTGGTGGCCGACGAGGCGTTCCTCGACCTCGACGCCCCGGTCGCGCGCGTGACCATGCCCGACATCCCTTCGCCGCATCATCCGGCATTGCTGGAGGCCGCGGTCCCGAGCGTTGCCCGGATCCGGGCCGAGATCGACCGACTGGTGGGGTTTTGAATGATCGACGTTCGCGTTCCCGACGAGCAGGAGGGCACCAAGGCGGTCGTCCGTGCGTGGTTGAAGCAGCCCGGTGACCGGGTCGAACTGAACGATCCTTTGGTCGAGCTCGAAACCGACAAGGTCACGCAAGAAGTGCCCTCGCCCTGCGTCGGCGTGCTCGCGGAGATATTGCTCGACACCGACGCCGAGGCATTGCCGGGCGCGGTGCTTGGGCGGGTTGCGGAGGGCGACACCCTCAAACCATTCGTGCCGAGCGAAGTCGAGGCACCCTCGCCGCAAGCGCCAAATCCCTCGACTTCGCTCGGGACGAACGGCGTTCTTAGTGCCGGAGAAGCGGAAACCCGTCTCTCCCCCTCGGTTCGCCGCGCATTGCTCCAGCACGACCTCGATCCCGCGCGCGTCAGCGGCACCGGTCGCAATGGCCGGCTGACTCGCGAGGATGTCGATCGCGCGGTCGAGGCGGCGACCATCTCTCAT
>JANPKL010000240.1:0-8442 GCA_031425975.1 Sphingomonas sp. | reverse complement strand
CAAGGCGGTCGCCCCGCCCGCCGCCGCCCGGCTGTGGCGCTTCCACAAGCCGCCCGGCTGCCTCACCGCCGCTTTCGACCCCAAGGGCCGGCCAACCATCTACGACCGGATGCCCTCGGGGCTGCCCCGCACCATGCCGGTCGGCCGCCTCGATTATCATACCGAGGGCCTGCTGCTGCTGACCAACGACGGCGAATTGAAGCGCCAGCTCGAACTGCCGGCCACCGCCGTCGTCCGCCGCTACCGCGCGCGGGCGTTCGGCGAGGTCAGCCAACAGGACCTCGAGGCACTGAGCGAAGGCGTCACCATCGAGGGGATTCGCTACGGCTCGATCGACGCCAATATGGAGCGGCGGACGGGCAGCAATTGCTGGATCGAAATGTCGCTGACCGAGGGCAAGAACCGCGAAGTGCGCCGCGTACTCGAGCATCTCGGCCTGCAGGTTTCGCGCCTGATCCGCACCGCCTACGGCCCGTTCACCGTGATGGACCTCAATCCGGGTCAAGTTGGCGAGGTCCCGCGCGAGGAACTTTTCCGCTTCCGGTCGACGCTCAAGCCAGGGAAACCTTAAGCCCGGGTCCGACCGGGCGAAATTTGCCATCCCGCGCCCCGTCCGCTATGCGCGCCAGCGCTCCTGCATGGTCATCCCTGGAGGCGTGGGGAGCGACGACAACACTCTTTTCAAGGAAATGCACGCATGAGCGAACAGCTGACGCTGCCCGCCGAAACGCGCGACCGGGCTGGCAAGGGAGCCTCCCGTGAACTGCGCAATTCGGGTCGGGTCCCCGCCGTAGTCTACGGCGCCAACCAGGAGCCGCAGAGCATCCACGTCGAGGAAAAGCTCCTCGCCAAGATGCTGTCCACCGGTCACTTCATGAACTCGGTCGTGATGATCGAGGCCGGCGGCGAGACCACCCGGACGCTCCCCAAGGACGTGCAGTTCCACCCGGTGTCGAGCCGCCCGGTCCACGTCGATTTCTTCCGCATCTCGGAGCATAGCAAGGTCACCGTCAACGTGCCCGTGCGCTTCATCGATGAAGAGGAAAGTCCCGGGATCAAGCGCGGCGCGGTGCTAAATCTCGTCCGCCACGACCTCGAGCTGACCTGCGACGCGTCGGAGATCCCCGACGACATCGTCATCAGCCTCAAGGGCCTCGATGTCGGCGATTCGATCCATATCTCGTCGATCACCCTTCCCAATGGCGTGGAAAGCACGATCACCGATCGCGACTTCACCATCGCCACCATCGTCGCCCCGTCCGCGCTGAAGAGCGAAGCCGGCGACGCTGGCGACGAGGAAGCGCCGGCGGCCGACGCCGAGTAAGCGCGCGATCCTGGACCTCCCCGTCGCGTCGCGATGGGGAGGGGGATTGTTTGCCAGCTGATGGTTGAGGGGTTCGCCCCCGTCCTTCGACTTCGCTCAGGACGAACGAAATTAATCGTTGGTCCTGAGCGTAGCGCGAAGCGCGAAGTCGAAGGGCCTTGAGCGAGATGCAACTCTGGACTGGCCTCGGTAATCCCGGGGCATCCTATGCCCAGCACCGTCACAATGTCGGCTTCATGGCGCTCGACGTGATCGCCGTGACCCACGGCTTTGGGCCGTGGCAGAAGAAGTTTCGCGGCCTGCTGTCCGAAGGCCGCATCGGCGCCGCGCGGGTGCGGCTGCTCAAGCCCCAGACCTTCATGAACGACAGCGGCGACAGCGTGCAGCAAGCGCTGCGCTTCTTCGATCTCGACGAGACCGCGCTGACCGTCTTCCATGACGAGCTCGACCTGGCGCCGATGAAGATGAAGGTTCGGGTCGGTGGCGGGCTCGCCGGGCATAATGGCCTGCGCTCGATCAACGCCGCTCTGGGCCCCGACTTCCGCCGAGTCCGCATCGGCATCGGCCATCCCGGGCATAAGGATCGGGTCACCGGTTACGTCTTGGGCGACTATGCCAAGAGCGAGCATGAGCCGCTTGCCGACCTCCTCTCCGCAATAGCGGCCGAGGCCCCCTGGCTTGCCGGGGGCGACGACACGGGTTTCATGAACGAGGTCGCTCGGCGGCTTCACCAGGACTGATCGGCATGCGCTCCCTCTTCGCGACCCCGCTTTACGAGGCCGATCTCGCGCTCGACCTGACCGAGCTCGCCCATTCGATCCGCAGCCTGGCCGCCGACGACGCTGCCGGTCGCCGCTGGGCACGGACACATGGCTACAAGGGCTATACGAGCTACGCCTCGCTCGCCGATTTGCCCCGGCGCGATCCGGCCTTTGCCGATCTTGCGCGGCTGCTGACCCGCCACGCCGCGGCTTTCGCCCGCGAGCTTGCCTGGGACGTCCGGCCCAAGCTCGACAGCCTGTGGGTCAACCTCCTGAAAGGTGGCGGCCATCACAGCGCGCACATCCATCCCCATTCGATTCTCTCGGGGACGCTTTACGTCGAGGTGCCTCCGGGCAGCGGAGCGATTCGCTTCGAGGACCCACGCCTGCCGATGATGATGGCCGCTCCCACACGCACTTCTGACGCGCCTGAAACCTTGCGCCCCTTCGTCAACGTCGTCCCCACCCCCGGCCGACTGCTTTTCTGGGAAAGCTGGCTCCGGCACGAGGTACTGCCGGGCACCGGCAAGGCCGAGCGACTGAGCGTCAGCTTCAATTTCGTCTGAGGGTTAAGCTCGTTGGTCAGGCCGCCAGAAGCAATTGGTCGCGCCCGCCCTTCTTGGCGCGGTAGAGGGCTTCATCGGCGGCCTTGAGCGCGGCCGTCAGCCCACCGCGGCCGATTACCGCAACGCCCCCGCTGGCGGTCACCCTAAGCGGCCCGGCCGGCGTCGTCAGCAATGTCTGACCGAGCACCCGGCGCATCCGCTCGCACACCTGATAGGCCTGCTCGATACTGCTGTGCTCGAACAGGATCACGAACTCCTCGCCGCCGATGCGCGCCACCGTGTCGTTGGTTCGGATCATTCGCCGCGCAATTTCTCCGAAGCCGCTCAGCACCGCGTCGCCGACATCATGCCCATAGGTGTCGTTCACCTGCTTGAAGCGGTCGAGATCGAGCAGGGCGATACAATGCTGACCGGAGGTATCGCCCCCCACGGCGGTTTCCAAGGCGCGGCGGTTGGGCAGGCCGGTCAGCCGGTCGGTCAATGCGGCTTTCTGCCATTGTTCCTGCTCGGCCTTGGATTCGGTGATATCCCGCAGCATTGAGACGACGCCCTCGGGATTTCCATCCTCGTCGACGAAGGCCCGGGCGCTTGCCTCGACCCAGCGCCAGCTGCCGTCGGCGACCCGCGCGCGATGACGAAATCGGCGAGTCTCGCCCGGCTGCGCGAAGCAGGCGCGGTGTTCGACGGCGACTGCGCCACGATCATCGGGATGAACGAAAGCGCTGCTTCGCGTCCCGATCAGGCTGGCGGGGCTATAGCCGCTCAACTGCTGGATCGCGGGCGAGACGAAGCGGAACTTGCCATCGACACCAAGGTGAAGAATGATGTCCGAGCTATGCTCCGCCAGCATACGAAAGCGCGCCTCGCTTTCGCGCATGCGGACAAGCATCTTCTTTTGCGTTCGCATGACCGCCGCGACTGGCAGGATCGTCAGGCTGGTGGCGGCAAGGAAGACCTGGAACAGCAGCAATTTACCTGACGGATCGAAATCCGTGAGCTGCAGCGGGCCAGTCCCCGCGACCTTCGCCAGCGTGCCGCAAATCGCGAGGGTCGCGATGCTGACCGCAGCCCCGACCCGGCCGAGCAGCAGGGTGGCAAGCATCGCGCTCAGGCTGGCGACGTAGAGGATGGGCGCCTCGCTTTGCAGGAAAACCAGCGCACTGGTCCCGAGCAACAGCGCGAGCACCGACCCGACCGTCTTTCGTTGCTTATGAAGGATGGTCTTCACCTCGAAGCGGGCGCGACGTCCGATCAACAGCAATGCGAGGGGCGTGAAGATGAGGTTGCCCAGCGCATGTCCGCTGACGAAATATTTGACGGCCGTCAGAGGATCGTGGCCAAGTAACCACATCGCGGCCCCGACCATCGGGGCGACGGCCAACGGACCGGCCAGGCAGGCGGCGGTGAAGGCTCCGACCCAGCGCAGGCTGCCAAGCGTTTCGCGGCCGACCTGCAGTCGTCGCAGGACGAGTGCAGCCACCACCGCTTCGCCGCCGTTGATCAGCAAGAAGGCAGGCGCGGCGGCCCAGCTGAGGCCAAGGACGCCGGTTGCGATCATCGCGGGTACGGTGCAGGCCAGCACCGGAGCCCACCAGTTGCGCGGCGCCGTCCGCATCAGCGCGGCCAGCAGGATCGCGGTCGCGCCCCACAATTGCGCGACCCCGCCCTCGATTCGGGTCAGAGCAATCGCCGCCGACGCCGCCGCGAGATAGCAGAGGCCGAGCCGCCATTGACGAATGATGAGGGTCCGTGCGGTCACCGGGGGCACTTGGGTCTTTCTTCCTTACCGAAGCCTTAGGTTTCCCTCCGAGATGGATGAACCTGCCCCACCACGAGGGGCGTCAGGCCGCCAGCAGCAATTGGTCGCGCCCGGCCTTCTTGGCCCGGTACAGTGCCTCGTCCGCGGCCTTTAGCGCCGGGATGAGCCCGTCGGGGCCGACCATCGCCACCCCGCCGCTCGCAGTCACCGTCAGTGGTCCGGCAGGGGTTGCAAGCTCGGTCTTGCCCAGCCGCATCCGCATCCGGTCGCATACGCCATAGGCCTGGTCGATCGATGTATCCTCGAACAGGATGACGAATTCCTCGCCGCCCAGTCGGGCGACGGTATCCTGTCCCCGCACGAGGCTGCGCGCGACTTCGGCGAAACCCTTGAGCACGGCGTCGCCGGCGTCGTGGCCATGAGTGTCGTTGACGCTCTTGAAACGGTCGAGGTCGAGCAAGGCGATGCAATCGCTCTTCGCGCCTGCCATCTGCCGCGCCGCGACGAGCGCCTCGAATGCCCGGCGATTTGGCAGCCCGGTCAAGGCGTCGGTGTGCGCGACGGCGTGCAGCTGATCTTCGCGCGCGCGTGCCACCGACACGTCGCGGGCTACCGACAGCACGCCTTCGGTCTTGCCATCCTCATCGACCAGGGCCTGGGCGGCGCTTTCGAACCACCGGGTCGATCCGTCGGCGACGATGCCGCGATACGAGAAAGTGGTGATCGTGCCCGGCCGCTTCAGGGTCGCCAGGTGCGCGGCCCAGGCGCCTTCGCGATCCTCTTCGGCGACGAAATCCCGGCTGTCGCGGCCGATCATGTCGGTGGGTGCGAACCCGACCAGCTGCTGGACCGAGGGCGAGACGAATTTGAAGCGTCCCTCGGGCGAGAGGTGGAGCAGCAGGTCGCTGCTGTGCTCGACGACCATCCGGAAGCGGCCCTCGCTTTCGCGCACTCGCCGCAGCAGCGCCTCGCGCTCGGTCAGATAGGCCGCGATTGGCAGCACGCTCATCACCGTGACCGCGATGTAGAATTGGAAGAACAGCAGTTTCTGCTCGCCGGACAGCTGCATCAGGTGGATCGGGCCACTTCCGTGAGTGGTCGCCCAGCCCCCGACCAGCGCTACGATCACGATCGACAATGCGGCGCCCTCGCGACCGACCCGGAAGGTCGAGAAGATGACGGCGACCAGCGGCAGGAACAGGAGCGGCATCAGGCTCTGCCCGAACACCAACAAAGCGACGGCCAGGGTCACCGCGCTGGCCATCGCCAGGTTGCGCTTCTGGCCCTTCAGCACGAGGCGCAGGTTCTTGCGGGCATTGGTGCCAGTGACAAGTAGCGCCAGCGGCGTGAAGGCCAGGCTTCCGAGCGCATGACCGGCGTAGAAGGTCAGCAGCGCATGACCATTGCCGAATTCGCCCGCCATGGGCAGCATCGTCAGCGGCGCGACCAGGCCCAGGCACAGGACGAAGCGGACGAACCAGCCGAGCGAATGAAGTGCCTCGCGCGGGTTGCTGATGCGCTGGAACAGCCAAGCGGCAAGGACGGACTCGGCAACATTGAGCACCGAATAGCTGATGGCGTCCGAGGCTCCTCGTCCGCTCAACAGCACCGCGACCACGCTTGCCAGCGCGGCCATCGCGATCGGCTCTCCCCAGTGGCGTCGGTTGCTTTGAAGCAGCACCGCGTTGAGGATCGCGGTGGCCCCGCACAGCATCCCGAAGCCGTCGCCAAAGCGCACGGAGTCGACGGCGATGAAGGTGGTCGCTCCAAAGAGCAGGCCGAGCAGCCACTGGCGGCGGAGGAAGGCGATTGGGTCCATGACGCATGGCCTGCCCGCCTCATGGTCACCACCACCTTTCTATTTCTTCCAAAGTGGACCTACCCCCCCGCACTGGCCAGCAGCGGCTCTCCCGGCTAGGAGGCGCGCCACCCCTTCCCTATCGAGATGTTTCCCATGGGCTTTCGCTGCGGCATCGTCGGTTTGCCCAATGTCGGCAAATCGACCCTCTTCAACGCACTGACCGAAACGCAGGCGGCGCAAGCGGCCAATTATCCGTTCTGCACGATCGAACCCAATGTGGGCCAGGTCGCGGTGCCCGATCCGCGGCTCGACCAGCTCGCCGCCATCGCCAAGTCGGCCAAGATCATCCCCACGCAACTGGGCTTCGTCGACATCGCCGGGCTGGTGAAGGGGGCGAGCAAGGGCGAAGGGCTCGGCAACCAGTTCCTCGGTAATATCCGCGAGGTGGACGCGATCGTCCATGTCCTGCGCTGCTTCGAGAATGACGACATCCAGCATGTCGCCAACAAGGTCGATCCCTTGGCCGATGCCGAGGTGGTCGAGACCGAATTGCTATTGTCCGACCTCGAAAGCCTCGAGAAGCGCGTGCCCAACCTCGTCAAGAAGGGCGCGCAGGGCGACAAGGAGAGCAAGATCGCGGCCAGCGTGCTCGGCCAGGCGCTCGAGCTGCTGCGCGAGGGCAAGCCGGCGCGGCTGACAATGCCCAAGGACGAAGAGGAGGAGCGCGTTTTTGCCCAGGCGCAGCTGATCACCGCCAAGCCCGTCCTCTACGTCTGCAACGTCAACGAGGAGGATGCGGCCAAGGGGAATGCGCTGTCGGAGACGGTGTTCGCCAAGGCCAAGGCGGAGGGCGCCAACGCCGTGGTCGTCTCGGCCGCGATCGAGAGCGAACTGACGGGCATGGACGAAGCCGACAAGCTCGAATTTCTCGCCGAACTGGGCCTGACCGAGACCGGCCTCGCCCGCGTCATCCGCTCGGGCTACGACCTGCTGCACCTGCTGACCTTCTTCACCGTCGGCCCCAAGGAAGCGCGGGCCTGGACGGTCGAGGTCGGCGCCAAGGGCCCGCAGGCGGCGGGCGCGATCCATTCGGACTTCGAGCGCGGCTTCATCCGCGCCGAAACGATCGCGTTTGAGGACTACATCGCGCTGAATGGCGAAGCGGGCGCGCGCGATGCCGGCAAGCTGCGCCAGGAGGGCAAGGAATATGTGGTGCAGGACGGCGACGTACTGCACTTCAAGTTCAACGTCTGAGGCGCCTGACGACAGCAAAGCGTCTTAACATCTGACGCTCCGGTCGCGGATCACGGACAGATCGAGCAAGCTGACCGCCCTGACATGGACCGTCTGGGATTGAGTCGCGACTTGTCGTAAAACGGTGCACCGAGGAGTCGAAGCGTTGATCATCGAACTTGCGAGCGGTCTGTTGCTGGCGATGGCGCCGGTCGCGCTTTGGCTACCGTTGTGCATCCTGCTCGAGCGCCATTATCCGCGGGCAGCGATGGACATCGGGTCCCGCTTTCCTGGTGCGTTCCTGCTGATCGTGACACCTGCGCTGGTAACGCTCCTCTCGCTGCCGATGCGACAGGTCTGGGACTGGGTCGGAATCGCCCCCTTGATCAGCCTCACAGCGCTTCACCCCGCGATGCAATGCCTGCTGCTCCTGATGGCGATCGACTTTCTGCGCTACGTCGAACATCGCGTCGAGCATCGGTTGTGGTGGCCGGTCCACAGTGTTCACCACGCGCAAAACGATCTTCACGCCGCCAACAGCTTCGGCCATCCGCTGATGGGTATTCCGGAGTATCTGCTGGTCGTCATCCCGCTCAGCCTGATCGACAGCTCCGGGTTGGGGCCAATGGTCGCGGCGACCTTGATCACGGCGCTCCAGAACCTCCTCATTCACTCGCCGGTGAAGTTTCATCTCGGCCCGTTGCGCCGCATCTTCGTCGACAGCCGCTTTCACCGCATCCATCACTCGGTTGAGCCACGACATTTCGGCAAGAATTTTGGTCTGTTGTTCACGCTGTGGGATCAGCTGTTCCGGACCGCCTGCTTACCTGGGCCGGACGAGTGGCCTGCGGTCGGGGTCGAGGATCTTGCTCCTGCGACCACATTCCGGGGGTATCTGCTGCCTCCTCAGATCTTGCGTTGGGGCCGAAGGCCGTCAGTGCAAGCCGAGGCCGACGTCGCGGCCCTTGCGGTTGCGCAACGGGATCTGACGCGTGCGG
>JANPKL010000239.1:0-3422 GCA_031425975.1 Sphingomonas sp. | reverse complement strand
TCCCAAGTCGTGGCAGACCCTCCCGATCCCGCGTCAATTGGGCTTCGCCAAGGAAGAGGCGCTGCTGGCCGAAGAATTGCGCTCGTTCCGCGGCTATCGCCTGCTCAGCGAATTCTTCGCCTGTCCCGAACGCTTCCTGTTTGTCGGCCTGCCCGAACTCGGCCGCGCCTTCGCCCAGACGGGCGACCAATGCGAGCTGATCCTGCTGTTCTCGCGCTCGTCGACCGTGCTGACCAGCGCGGTCGAGCCCAATAATTTCCGGCTGTTCGCGACGCCCGCGATCAACCTGTTCGAAAAGCAGCTTGGCCGTGTTCAGGTCACGCCGCACGGGCATGAATATCATGTCGTGCCCGACCGGACGAAACCGATCGACTATGAAGTCGTGCGGATCCTCGAGGTCCAGGCCTTTGCCGGCGACAATGTCTCGCCGACCCCGGTGGCGCCGCTCTATGCGTTCGGATCACTGCTCTACGACTGGACCGAGGCGATCTTCTATTCGGTGCAGCTGCGCTGGCGGCGATTGTCGACCAAGGAGCAGCGCCAGCGGCGGCGAACCGACTATGTCGGGACCGAGACCTGGATCAGCCTGACCGCGCCGGGCGATGCGGCGCGGCTCGACGACGTCAGTGAATTGGCGGTGCGCGCGCTTGTCTCCAACCGCGAACTACCCGAATTGCTGACCTTTTCCGGCGACAAGCATTTCGTCGTCACCGGCGTGCCCGCCCGCGCGGTGACCGTGCTGCGCGCGCCGACCAAGCCCAAGCCGCCGCAGGGCATCGGCGACGCCGCCTGGCGGCTGATCGCGCATCTGACGCCCAATTACGCGACGCTGGCGCCCGAAGATCATGACGATCCGTCGGTGCTGCGCGACCATATCGCGCTTTACGGGCGACACGATGATCCCGCGCTGCGCCGCTATATCGACGGCATATTGTCGGTCCGCTCGGAACTGATCGCGCGGCGCGTGCCGGGGCAGGACCGGATGGCGATCGCGCGCGGCCACCGCATCCGCATCACGCTCGACGACAGCGCCTTCGACCATAGCCGCATGTACCTGTTCGCGGCGGTGATCGAGCAGTTCCTGGCCGAATTCGCCAGCATCAACAGCTTCACCGAGTGTATCTTCTCGACCCCTCTAGAGCCGGAGTTCGCGCGATGGTCCCCCCGGATCGGCCGCCGTCCGAGCATCTGACCTTCCTCACCCGGCTGGGTGAGAAAGTCCGCCACAGCGGGCTGTTTTCGCTCGTCCGCGGCGCGGAGGCGCGCGCCCCCTCGCTGCCCCGGGTCGGCACCGCCAAGCGTCCGGCGCAGAATGTCGTCGACCTGACGCAGGTCCCGTATCTGGCCTTTCCCTCGCGCACGATCGATGAGATCAGCGTTCAGCGCGGACGGGCCAAGCTCAGCGGATTCTGGCTCGGGCTGACCGGCCCGATGGGTCCGCTGCCGACCCACCTCACCGAATATGCGGTATTCGAGAAGCGCTATGGCAAGAGCCGCCCGTTCGGGGAGTGGCTCGACGTGCTGGCGGCAAGAATGCTGCAATTTTTCTACCGCGCCTGGGCCGAATCGCAGCCCGCCGCACAGGCGGACCGTCCCGACAGCGATCGCTTCGCCGACTGGCTCGGGGCTTTGTCGGGGGCGACCGAGGGAGTGGCGGACGACGCCTTATTCCCGGCCCGCGCGCGGCTTCATTATGCCGGACTGTTCGCCGGACGGCGCAGCGCCGGGGCGATCGAGGACGGGCTCACCCATCTGCTCGGAGTCGAAGCCCGCATTTCCGAATTCCAGCCACGCTGGCGCCGGATCGAGCCACAGGACCAGAGCCGCCTCGGCCGCTCCTTCGCCCGGCTCGGCGACGACCTCGTGATCGGTAGCCGGGTGCGCACCGCCTCGGACGCCTTCCGGGTCGCGATCCGGGTCGAGACCCGCGCACAATTCGAGGCCTTGCTGCCGTCGGGCCCACGCTTCGCCATTGCCGCCGAAGCGATCGACGCATTTGCCCCCAGCCATCTCGAATGGGACCTGATGCTGGAGATCGACCAGGCCAAGGTCGGCCCGGCCAAGCTCGACGGCCGCAGCCAGCTCGGCTGGACCGGCTGGCTCGCTCCACCACCGGGATCGGCGATCCGCGCCGACGCTCACCTCGTCAAGCCAAGACGCAAATCGCAACGTAGAAAAGGGGTTTCGCGATGACC
This sequence comes from Sphingomonas sp., assembly GCA_031425975.1. Classification (GTDB taxonomy): domain Bacteria; phylum Pseudomonadota; class Alphaproteobacteria; order Sphingomonadales; family Sphingomonadaceae; genus Sphingomicrobium. The sequence continues at coordinate 1,227 of JANPKL010000239.1, read as the reverse complement.
GAGATTAGCCGCTCATCCTTGTTCGGCCGGTTGAACCCGACCGCCCTCAAGGCCATCGAGACCGCCACCGGTTTCTGCAAGATGCGGGGCAATCCCTATGTGGAACTGGTCCACTGGATCCACATCATGCTGCAGGATCCGCGCAACGATCTGGCGGCGATCCGGACCGCCTTCGGGATCGACGACACCAAGCTTGCCCGCGATGTCGTTGCCGCGCTCGACGCTTTGCCGCGCGGCGCCACCGCGGTCAGCGACTTCTCGCCCCAGATCGAGGAAGCCATCGAGAAGGGATGGCTATACGCCTCGCTGCAATTTTCGGCGGCGCGAGTACGCACGGGCCACCTGCTTTACGGCATGCTCAAGACCAAGACGCTGAAGAACGCGCTCGGCTCGATCAGCGGCGAATTCAGCAAGGTGCAGGTCGAGAAGCTCGGCACCGAATATGAGCGGATTGTCGCCGCCTCGACCGAGGTCACGCAGCATGACGCCGGTCCCGCCGCTGCCGGCGGCGATGGCGAGCCGGGCAGTACCGGTCTTGCCGGGGAAGGAGAGGCGCTGGCCAAATATTCGGTCGACCTCACCGCCAAGGCGCGTTCGGGCGAGATCGACACCATCGTCGGCCGCGATTCCGAAATCCGCCAGCTGGTCGATATCCTGCTGCGCCGCCGCCAGAATAATCCGATCCTGGTCGGCGAGGCGGGCGTCGGCAAGACCGCGGTGGTCGAGGGCTTTGCCAAGCGCATCGTCGACGGCGACGTGCCGCCGAGCCTTGCCAACGTCACCCTACGCTCGCTCGATATCGGGCTGATGCAGGCCGGAGCGTCCGTGAAGGGCGAGTTCGAGAAGCGCCTGCGGGCGGTGATCGACGAGGTCGAAAGCTCGCCCACGCCCGTCATCCTTTTCATCGACGAGGCGCATACGCTGATCGGCGCCGGTGGCCAGGCCGGGACCGGCGATGCCGCAAACCTACTGAAGCCAGCGCTTGCCCGCGGCCGCCTGCGCACCGTGGCGGCGACCACCTATGCCGAATATCGGCAATATTTTGAAAAGGATCCGGCGCTCACCCGGCGCTTCCAGACGGTCGATGTGGCCGAGCCCGAGACCGACACCGCCATCGCCATGATCCGCTCGATCGCGCATGCGATGGAAGCGCATCACAATGTCGTGGTGCTCGACGAGGCGGTCGCCGCCTCGGTCACTTTGTCGCAACGCTACGTCCCCGCGCGG
>JANPKL010000238.1:0-4876 GCA_031425975.1 Sphingomonas sp. | reverse complement strand
TGCCCGAGTTCATCGCGAGGTCGCCTGAGGTCCCCGCGTGCGAGGGGACGACGACACTGGTCATGCCGTCACCCGCGCCACGACGTCGCCCAGCGCCACCTCGACCTTATCCCCACTCCACCGATCCTTCAGCTCGACCGTCCCTGCCGCAAGCCCGCGCGGGCCGATGATGATCTGCTTGGGCAAGCCCATCAGGTCCATGCCCGCAAGCTTGGCCCCGCCGCGTTCGTCGCGGTCGTCGTAGAGCGTCTCGATCCCGGCGGCGGTGAACTCGGCATAAAGCCGTCCGGCTGCCTCCTGCGAGGCCGCATCGTCGCCGCGCATGGTCACGATGCCGACGCCGTACGGCGCCACGGCCTCGGGCCAGACGATCCCGTTGTCGTCGTGGCTGGCCTCAATGATCGCGCCAACCAGCCGCGACACGCCGACGCCGTAGCTGCCCATGTGCGGCGTCACCGTCGAACCATCGGGTCCGGAGACCTTGAGGCCCATTTTTTCGCTGTAGAGCGTGCCGAAGTTGAAGATGTGCCCGACCTCGATCCCGCGCCCGGTGCGTTGGCGGTCACCCGAAACCTCGGCCCAGCGCGCCTCGTCGTGGGTCTCGTCGGTGGCCGCATAAGTGGTGTTCACGCGCTCGAACAGGCCCGCAAGCCCCGCCTCGTCGGTATAGTCGAGCCCGGCCTGGTTCCAGTCGAAGTCGTCGTAAGCGGCGTCGTAAAAGACCTCGCTCTCGCCGGTTGGCGCAAGGACGATGAATTCATGACTGAGGTCGCCGCCGATCGGGCCGTTCGCCGCCTTCATCGGCACCGCCTGGATGCCGAGGCGCTGGAAGGTCCGAAGATAGGCCAGCATCTGCTTGTAATAGCTCAGCCGGGCGCTCTTCTCGTCGAGGTCGAAGCTGTAGGCGTCCTTCATCAGGAATTCGCGCCCGCGCATCACGCCGAAGCGCGGACGGATCTCGTCGCGAAATTTCCACTGGATATGATAGAGCGTTCGCGGCAGTTCGCGGTACGATCGCGTCTCGGCCGCGAAGATCGCCGTGATCATCTCCTCGTTGGTCGGACCGTAAAGTAATTCGCGCCCGTGCCGATCCTTGAGCCGGAGCATCTCGGGGCCATAAGCCTCGTACCGCCCGCTCTGACGCCACAGGTCCGCCGATTGCAGCGTCGGCATCAGCAATTCGATCGCCCCGGAGCGGTCCTGCTCTTCGCGCACGACCTGTTCGATCTTGCGCAGGACCTTGAGGCCGAGCGGCAGCCAGGCATAGATGCCCGCCGCAGTCTGACGGACCAGCCCGGCGCGCAGCATCAACTTGTGGCTGACGATCTGGGCGTCGGCGGGGCTCTCCTTGAGCACCGGCAGAAAAGCTTGGGAAAGGCGCATGGCGCGGGCTCTAGAGGGGGCCCGCGCAAGAGGCAACCGGCGGCGGAATGTGGCCGCCTCGACACAGTTGTGTTGGAAAAGCGCCCTTTTCTGATCGGCAATGATGACAAGTCTCGGCAAAAACGGCAGCAATCCCCTCGACCAGGCCCGCGGCACCGTCTGCCGCGATCGGTCAAAGGGGGCTGGCGAGCGATCGTCACGCAGGACGCCCGGGTTGTTCGCAAGAACGGCCCGGGCGTTTTGCTTGGTCTCGATCTCCGCCGAAAGCCGGAGCCCAGTGCCTTCTGCCTTTCCGACCCTATTAGCGCCCGGCCCTGCATCTCCTGGGAAGGCTCGACACCGCCCACGCGCTCTGCTTCCTTCGGCCGATGCTTAAGTGTCCCGCCACCGATCCGCGCTCGCCCGTCCAGGACGGTGGCCGCATCCCCATCGGGCCCGTCCTCGCGATCCTCGTCGCCTTGGGCTCGGCCTTGTTGGGGTTTCTCCTCAGCCGGCCCGACCCGCAGCCCGAACCACCGGTGATGATACGCGACCTTGAGGGTCCTCCTGTGCAGCCCGCGACCGGGCCCGCCCGCGCCAAGTCCAGCCTCGCGGCTTATGTCATGGACGATGACTATCCCATCGATGCCCTGCGCAACAATGAGCAAGGGACAGTGGCATTTGCCCTCGACGTCTCCCCGCAGGGCCGGGTGACCGGCTGCACCATCACGCAGAGCAGCGGCTCGGCCAGCCTCGATGCGGCGACCTGCCGGATCATGAGGAGCCGCGCCGCCTTCCAACCCGCGCGCGACGACAGCGGCCGCGCGGCCTCCGATCGGGTCACAAGCCGTATCCGCTGGGTCATTCCGGCCGGTTGACAGAGCTCCCTCCGCTCCCTAGCTGACGTTCCAGCGTATTAGCACGATGGAACACATGGTCACTCTCACCCCCCTTCGCGACGAGGCCGCGCTGGCCGACGACCTCGCCAGCGCCCTGCTCACGCCGCAATCGCGCGAGGCGATGGCGCGGCTGCTGGGCGACCTTTGCACCCCGGCCGAGATCCGCACGCTGGCCGAGCGCTGGCACGTCGCCCGGCTGCTCGACGGCACCGAGATGAGCTACCGCGATATCCATGACGCCACCGGCGTTTCCACCACCACCATCGTCCGCGTCGCGCGCTTCCTCCGCCAGGAGCCGCACAAGGGTTATCGCGCGGCCATCGACGCGCTCAGGAACAAGTGATGCTGATCGCCGCCGACCGCCTCCACATCGCCATCCAGAAAAGCGGGCGGCTGTCCGACATCAGCCGCACCCTGCTCAAGGATGCCGGGCTGCGTCTCCAGAACGGCCGTAACGCGCTTACCGCCCGGGTCGAGAATTTCCCCGCCGACATCATGTTCGTGCGCGACGACGACATCCCGACCTTCGTCGCCGATGGCGTGTGCGAGTTCGGCATCGTCGGCGGCAATGTGCTCGAGGAGTTCCGCTTGTCCTCCTCCGAGCCGGAGATCGAAGTCGTCGCCCCGCTCGGCACCGCGCGCTGTTCGCTGAAGCTGGCCGCGCCCGAAGGGACCCACTGGCGCGGCCCCGCCACGCTCGAGGGCCAGCGCATCGCCACTTCCTACCCCGCGATCGTCGGTCGCTGGCTGACCGAGCAGGGCGTCACCGCCAGCGTGGTCAAGATGAACGGCGCGGTCGAACTCGCCCCGCGCCTCAAGATCGCGCCCTTCATTTGCGACCTGGTTTCGACCGGCGCGACGCTCGAGGCCAATGGCCTCACCGCCGTCGCCGACGTGTTCGACAGCGAGGCGGTGCTGGTCCGCACCACCCGCCCGGTCTCGGCCGCGAAGCAGGCACAGGGCGAATCCCTGCTGTCGCGCATCGAGGGCGTGCTCCAGACCAAGGACGCCAAATATATCCTGCTCAACGCCCCGTCCGAATCGCTCGCCGCCATCACCCGCATCCTGCCCGGCGCGGAGGCCCCGACCATCATCCCGCTGCACGGCCGCCCCGGCCATTTCGCGGTCCATGCGGTCTGTCAGGAGAGCGTGTTCTGGGAGACGCTTGAGCAACTGACGGGCGCCGGCGCCTCGGCGGTGCTGGTCCTCCCAATCGAAAAGATGATGCTGTGAAGACTCTGATCTGGGCCGAACTGTCCCCCGCCGAGCGCGCCGCCGCCCTTTCGCGGCCGCCTGCCCGCCGCTCACCCGAGCTGGTGGCAGGCGTGACCGATATGCTCGACGCCGTCCGCAGCGGCGGCTGGAAAGCCCTGTGCGCCATCGCCGAGCGGATCGACGGCGCGCCTCCGCAGCGCGTCGCAGTCGCTCCGCTGGCCGCCGCCGCCCGCCGCTCGCTTGTCCCCTCCAGCGTCGCCGCGATGGAGCAGGCCGCAACCAATATTCGCACCTTTCACGAGGCCAGCCGCCCCACCGACACCAAAATCGAGACGATGCCCGGCCTCAGCGTCGAGAAAGCCTGGCGTCCGCTCGACCGGGTCGGCCTTTACGTTCCCGGCGGCGTCACACCGCTCTTCTCCAGTCTCCTCATGCAAGCCCTGCCCGCACGCGCCGCGGGCGTGCCCGAGCTGGTCGTCGTCACGCCGCCCTCCCCCGGCGGCCTCGACCCCGCCATCGCGCTCGCCGCCGAGTTTTGCGGCATCGAGGCGATCTGGACCTTGGGCGGCGCGCAGGCCATCGCCGCGCTCGCCTTCGGTGCCGGCGACATTCCGGCCGTTCCGAAGATCTGCGGTCCCGGCAATGCCTGGGTAGCCGAGGCCAAGGCGCAGGTCGCCTCCCTCCCCGGCGGCCCCGCGATCGACATGCCCGCCGGCCCGTCCGAACTGATGGTCATCGCCGACGCATCGGCCGATCCCGAGACCGTCGCCGCCGACCTCCTCAGTCAGGCCGAGCATGATGCGAGCGCGCAGGTCCTGCTGGTGACCACCGACCCCGCCCTCGCCGCCGCCGTAGGCCAAGCCGTCGAGCGGCAGGTCGCCACCCTCCCCCGCCGCGCGCTCGCCGAGGCCTCGCTCGCCCACGCCCATTTGATCATAGTAGACACGCAGGAACAGGCCGCCGCCCTCGCCAACGCCTACGCCCCCGAACATCTCTGCCTCGCGCTGGACGATTCCGAGCCGCTGGTCGCCGCGATCAGCAACGCGGGTGCGATCTTCGTCGGCCATTCCGCCGCCGAGACCTTCGGCGACTATCTCGCCGGCTCCTCCCATGTCCTACCCACCGACGGCGCCGCCCGCGCCTGGAGCGGGATCACCACGCACAGCTTCATGAAGGCCATTTCCATCCAGCGCGTCTCCCCTGCTGCCGGCCGGGCACTCGCCGCCCCTGCCGCCGCCCTCGCCCGCCTCGAAGGGCTGGAGGCCCATGCCAGGGCTGCCGAAGCGAGGTTTGGTCCCGCTCCTTCCCTTGAGGGGAGGTGGCTCCACGAAGCGGAGACCGATGGGTGTTCGCTTGTGCCTGAAAAGCAAGAAGGCAGAATCCCTCCATCAGCTTCGCTG
>JANPKL010000237.1:0-5169 GCA_031425975.1 Sphingomonas sp. | reverse complement strand
CCAGGCGGAATACCGGCACGCCGTCGTCGTCGCGGATGATGTTCGACCAGGCGTCGAGACTGTCGGGCGAGGATTCGGCGATGGTGAAGGCGCCGATATAATCCTGGTCGTCGGCGATGGCGTCGCTGAGCTCGCGCTCGTCGTCCGAGGCGGTGGCGCTGCCGGTCAGCGACCCCCACAATTTGCCGAGCAATTCCGATTCCGCCTTGTTGGAGAGGCGCTCGAATTCCTGGTTGACGTAGACGATATGCTCCGAGGGGCGAAGCGCCGACACGGCGATGGCGACGGGCACATTGTCGAGGAAGGCTTTGAACTGGTCGCTTTCCAGGGCTCCGGCGAGGTCGGGCGTCGCCAGCAGCGTCTCGCCGCGTTCCGGAGTTGGCTCGGCCATCCTATTGGTCGAGGAACGACCGCATCTTGCGCGACCGGCTCGGATGCTTGAGTTTGCGCAGGGCCTTCGCCTCGATCTGCCGGATGCGTTCGCGGGTGACGCTGAACTGCTGGCCGACTTCCTCCAGCGTGTGATCGGTGTTCATGCCGATGCCGAAGCGCATGCGCAGCACGCGTTCCTCGCGGGGGGTTAGCGACGCCAGCACGCGGGTCACCGTCTCCTTGAGGTTGGCCTGGATCGCGGCGTCGACCGGGATGACGGCATTCTTGTCCTCGATGAAATCGCCCAGATGGCTGTCTTCCTCGTCGCCGATCGGCGTTTCGAGGCTGATCGGCTCCTTGGCGATCTTCATCACCTTGCGGACCTTCTCCAGCGGCATGGAGAGGCGCTCGGCCAGTTCTTCGGGGGTCGGTTCGCGCCCGGTTTCGTGGAGGAACTGGCGGCTGGTGCGGACCAATTTGTTGATGGTCTCGATCATGTGGACCGGGATGCGGATGGTCCGCGCCTGGTCGGCGATCGATCGGGTGATGGCCTGGCGAATCCACCAGGTGGCGTAGGTGCTGAACTTGTAGCCGCGGCGGTATTCGAACTTGTCGACCGCCTTCATCAGGCCGATGTTGCCTTCCTGGATGAGGTCCAGGAACTGGAGGCCGCGGTTGGTGTTTTTCTTGGCGATCGAGATGACGAGGCGGAGGTTCGCTTCGACCATTTCCTTTTTGGCGATGCGCGCCTCGCGCTCGGCCTTCTGGACCTGGTTGACGATCCGCCGGAACTCGCTGAGCGCCATGCCGGTGGACTGGGCGATCTCGCCAATCTCGACCCGGATGCGGTCGACACTGTCGCGCTCGGCGGTGGCGAAGGCGGCGAACTTCTTGTCGAGGCCGGACGCGCGCTCGAGCCAGCTGTCGTCCAGCTCGTTGCCCATGTAGCTGTCGAGGAACGCCTTGCGCGGCACGCGGTGGCGTTCGGCCAAGCGCAGCATCTGGCCGCCGAGCGCGGTCAGGCGGCGGTTGTAGGCGTAGAGCTGCTCGACCAGATATTCGATCTTGGCGTTGTGGAACTGAACGCTCTCGACCTCGGCGGTGAGGGTTTCGCGCAGGCGCTGATAGTCCTTCTCCTTGGCGGGGGAGAAGGGCGTGCCGGCCGACATGCAGGCGAGGCGAGCGTCCTGGAGCCTGGCGAACTTCTTGTAGTGATCGGTGATCTGCGCGAACTTCTCGAGCGCCGAGGGCTTCAGCGTTTCTTCCATCTGCGCGAGGGACAGGGTGTTGTCTTCTTCCTCTTCCTCGACCGGCTTGGGCGCGCGGCGTTCGGTGAGATCGTCCTCGTCCTCCTCGGCGACCGGAGCCTCTTCCGGCTCCTCCTCTTCCTTGATGGTCGGGCCGGCGGCGGCGGCGGTCACTTCGCCATCGCCTTCCGCATCATTCTCCGCGGCGTTGAGCTGTTCGGCGCTGGGACCCTTGGAGAGCATGGCTTCGAGATCGAGGATCTCGCGCAGCTGCATCCGGCCTTCGTTGAGGGCGGTCGACCATTCGATAATGGCGTTGAAGGTGATCGGGCTTTCGCAAAGCCCCCAGATCATCGTGTCGCGGCCCGCCTCGATGCGCTTGGCGATCGCGATCTCGCCCTCACGGGAGAGAAGTTCGACGGCGCCCATCTCGCGCAGGTACATGCGGACGGGGTCGTCCGTGCGATCAACCGTTTCCTTCTTGACCGCGGCGGCGGGGCGGGGACCACCGTCGTCGAGCGGATCGACCTCGTCGTCGGGCGCGGGTTCGGCCTCGGCCTCCTCCTCGTCGTCGCCGCCTTCTTCCTTTTCGACGATCTGGACGCCCATGTCGTTGAGCGCGGACATGACGTCCTCGATCTGCTCCGAGTTCATCTGGTCCTGAGGCAGGGCCTCGTTCAATTCATCGATGGTGATCGTGCCACGCTTCTTGGCGCGCGCGATCAGCTTCTTCACCGATGCGTCGTTGAGGTCGATGAGCGGGGCGTCTCCGCCGTCGGAATCGTCGTTTTCGAGAGGTTCTTTGGCCATGGTTGCGGGTTCGCTTAGTCGCTGGCGCTGTAATCTGCCAGTCTCTTGGTTGTTTCCTGATTCGCAAGCAGCAGCCGGTGCTGTTCGGCCACAGCCAAGGGATCATCCATCACCCTGGCCGAAACCTCCGCCAGCCCTTGCGCAATCTCGTGGCGGTCGCCGAGCAGTTCGATCACTGCGCGAAGATCCGCCTGCGCCTGGGCAGGCTGGGTGTCGGAGCGGTTGAAAGAGAAACCCTTGCCGAACCCGCCCAGCGCTTCTTCAAGCAACCGGGCAGTCTCTGCATCGGCCAAGATGGGCGCAAGCGCGACCGAATCAAGGTTGCCGAGGCGAAGCGCAGAATCGAGCAGGCGCTGTTTGAGCATTTCTGCGGCGGGATCGGCAAAGTGCAGGGTGGTGAGAATGCCCGCTTCCTCCACCACCAGTTCTGGAAAACGGGTGAGGCCGGCGACCAGGGCGCGGGCGGTGTGGGGGTCGACCCCGCTGACGCCGATCGCGCGGGCTCCGGCGCTGGCGGGGGGCTCGGGCGGAACGAAGCCGCGCCCTTTGATCCAGGTGCCGCGGCGTTGCGGACCGTTGGGCGTAAAGGCCGGGCGCTCGCGGCGACCCAGCGCGTGGAAGCGGTCCATCCACTCGTTGCGGTAAAGCTGGCTGAGGCTGCGGTCGGGGATGGCGGCGGCATGGTCGATGAGGCGCTGCTTGAGCCCGGCACGCTGCTCGGGGGTGGCGAGGGGGGTGGAGTCGCGCTCGTGGCGCCACAGGCGATCGACGAGGGGCTCAGGGGTTTGCAGGAGGGCTTCCACCGCGTCCCGGCCACCGGTGTTGACCAGATCGTCGGGGTCCTGGCCCTCCGGCAGCGCGACAAAGGAAAGGGTGCGCTCAGGACCCAGCATCGAAAGGGCGCGCGTCGCGGCGCGGATCGCGGCCTTGGCTCCGGCGCCGTCGCCGTCGAAGCAGAGGATGGGGCAGGGGTCGAGGCGCCACAGGAGCTCGAGCTGGCGCTCGGTCAGCGCGGTGCCGTTGGGCGCGACTGCTTCGCCGATCCCGGCGCGGTCGAGGCCGATCACGTCCATATAGCCTTCGACCACGATCAGGCGCTTGGCGGCACGCGAGGCGGGGGAGGCGCGGTCGAGATTGTAGAGGCTGGAGCCCTTGTCGAACAGCGGGGTTTCGGGCGAGTTGAGATATTTGGGCTCGCCCGCGCCAAGGATGCGGCCACCGAAACCGATGACCCGGCCGCGCGCGTCGCGGATGGGGATCATCAGGCGGCCACGGAATCGATCGTAGGGCTCCTTGTCGTCGACGCTGATGAGGAGGCCGCATTCGATCAGCTTCTGGTCGGTGTGGGTCGCCAGTGCGGTGCGCAAGGCGTTGCGGCGGTCGGGGGCGAAGCCGATCCCGAAGCGCTGGATCGCGCCGCCGCCGATGCTCCGGCGCTGGCAGTAGGCGAGCGCTTCGGCACCTTCGGGGGCGTGCAGCTGTTCCGCGAACCAGCGCTGCGCCGCCGCCATGACGTCATGCAGGGTGGCCTGCCGCTCGGCCCGCTCACGGCTGCGCGGGTCGGGGGCGGGCAGCTCCATGCCGGCGGAGGCGGCGAGCTCCTTCACCGCGTCCATGAAGGGCAGGCCGCGGCTGTCGGTCAGAAAACGGATCGCGTCGCCATGCGCGCCGCAGCCGAAGCAATGGTAGAAATGCTTCTCGTCATTGACGGTGAAGCTGGGGGTTTTTTCATTGTGAAAGGGGCAGCACGCCTTCCACTCCCGCCCGGCTCGGGTGAGCTTCACATGCGGCGCGATGACGCTGCTGAGCGTCACGCGGGCGCGCAGTTCGTCGAGGAAGGCGGGGGAAAGGGTCATCGAGTCCCATGCGGGCGAGCTTGGCCCTGCCTGCTCCCCTCCCGCTCGCGGGAGGGGCTGGGGGAGGGCGCCTCAATCTCCCCTCCCGCTTGCGGGAGGGGCTGGGGGTGGGTGCGAGCGAAGCGAGCAGGCTGGCGCCTTAGCGCTGCCAATATAGTCTCCAGCACTCCGCCGGTGTTTGCCATCACATCATTGTTCCAGAAGCGGAGCACCGTCAGGCCTTTTGCCCGCAGGTAAGCGGTTCGCTGGACATCGTTGGCGCTCTCCGCATGCTGTCCGCCGTCGAGCTCGACCACCAGATCACGTTCGCGGCACAGGAAGTCGCAGATGAAGGGGCCTATGGGCATCTGACGCGAGAATTTGAACCCGCCTAGCTGGCGACGGCTCAGGTGCCCCCAAAGCCGCCGTTCTGCATCGGTGGCATTGCTGCGGAGTTGTTGAGCGCGGCGGGTGGGTCGATCGATGCGCTCCGTCATGGTGGAGACATGCCCACCCCCGGCCCCTCCCGCAAGCGGGAGGGGAGAAGTGAGATCACCCCGCCAACGCCCCCTTCACCAGCGCGCTTGCCCGCGCCGGTTCGATGCTGGTCCCCAGCCGCTCCTTCACTGCGGTCATCACTCGCCCCATGTCCTTCATGCTCGACGCGTCGAGCTCCGTCACGATCTGGCGGATCTTCGCGCCGGCCTCCTCGTCCGACAGCTGAGCGGGGAGGAAGCGCTCGATGACGGCGATCTCTGCCTCCTCCAGGGCGGCGAGTTCCTCGCGGTTGCCCTGGCGGTACATGGTGACCGATTCGCGGCGCTGCTTGATCATCTTCGGGAGGACTTCGGTCACCATGGCATCGTCGTCGGCGGGGGCGGCTGCGGTGCGCAGTTCGATGTCGC
>JANPKL010000236.1:0-6245 GCA_031425975.1 Sphingomonas sp. | reverse complement strand
CGCGAGCTGGCGGGCGCGATGCGGCTGCTCAGGCCGCGCTTCCCCCGGCTCGAACTGACCCTCCTCGGCGATCTCGGGGCGGCTAACCCGACGGCCATTTCCGCTGCCGAAGTCGCAGGATGGGAAGCCGAGAGCCTGCTTTGCCATGCCGGACGCGCCGCCGACGTGCGTCCCCATATCGCCGCCGCCGACGCGGTCGTGCTCCCCTCCTACCGCGAGGGCATGCCACGGGCGCTGCTCGAAGCCGCCGCCATGGGGCGCCCGCTGCTCGCCACCGATGTTCCCGGCTGCCGCCAATTGGTCCGCGACGGCGATAACGGCCTGTTGTTCGAGGCACGCTCGGTGCCCGCGCTGGCGGCGGCACTGACCCGCTTTGTCGAGGCTCCGCTCGCCGAGCGCCATGCGTGGGGCGCGCGTGCACGGGCCATCGCCGAGACGCGTTATGACGAGCAGCTGGTCGTCGACGCCTATCTGTCCGCAGTCATGGCACTGACAGGAAAGGGCGGTTAAGGGCTTCTCCATGCCGCTTCGCCGCTTCTTTTCCGTCCGCCGGGACGTGCCCCGTGGAGTCGATGGCTGGCGGGCCTATGTCGTCGGCGACGTGCATGGCTGCCTCGACGCGCTCGACGCGCTGCTGGCGCGGATCGCCGCGGACCATGAGGGCCGGCCGCGGGCGCGCGGGCTGCTGGTGTTCCTCGGCGACCTGATCGATCGCGGCCCGGCCTCGGCGCAGGTGGTCGAGCGGGTCCGCACGCTCGACTTCCCCGGCTTCAAGATCGTCACGCTCGCAGGCAATCACGAGGAAGTCCTGCTCAAGATCCTCGACGGGGAGCAGACCAGGATCGAGGGTTGGCTGACTTTCGGCGGTACCGAGGCTTTGGCGAGTTATGGCGTCGACCCGGTGGAAGTCGCGGCGATGCTTCCCGCCCAGGCGCAGGCGCGCATCACGGCCGCCATCCCGCCCGAGGATCGCGCATTCCTGCAGTCGCTCGGCGACACCTTCCGCTTCGGCGACTATCTGTTCGTCCACGCCGGATTGCGGCCCGGGCTGCCCCTGTCGCAGCAAAGCGCCAAGGATTTGCGCTGGATCCGCGAGCCTTTCCTGTCCGACCCGCGCGATCACGGCATGACCGTGGTCCACGGCCACACCATCAGCGAGGAAGTCGAGGAGCGCGGCAACCGGATCGGCATCGATACCGGCGCCTATCGCAGCGGCCGCCTGACCGCATTGGCGATCGAGGGCGAGAAGCGCTGGTATCTCGCCACCACTCCGGCCTCGCCCACCCTGGAGAATGAATTTGTCTGATGCATTGCTGGTCTTGCCGGCGTTTAATGTCCTGCGCGCGACCCCGCGGCGCTGGCTGGTGACCGGTGCGGCGGGCTTCATCGGGTCGAACCTGGTCGAAGCCTTGCTGGCACTCGGTCAGGAGGTCACCGGGCTCGACAATTTCGCGACCGGGCATCAGCGCAACCTCGACGAGGTGATGGCCAAGCTCGGCGACGAGGCCGCGTCCCGGTTCCGGCTGATCGTCGGCGACATCCGCGACGCCCAGACCTGCGCCACCGCCGTCGCCGGCCAGGACGTCGTCCTGCACCAGGCCGCGCTTGGCTCCGTCCCGCGCTCGCTCGCCGATCCGCTGACCAGCCACGACGTCAATGTCACCGGCTTCGTGCAGATGCTTGACGCCGCCCGCCGCGAGGGCGTCGCCCGCTTCGTCTATGCCGCTTCGTCCAGCACTTACGGCGACGAGCCCAACCTGCCCAAACGCGAGGAGCGGATCGGCAACGCCTTGTCGCCTTATGCCGCGACCAAGCTGGCCAATGAAATCTACGCCGGTGTCTATGGCAAAAGTTATGGCTACAAGGCGACTGGCCTCCGCTATTTCAACGTCTTCGGACCGCGCCAGGACCCCGACGGCCCTTATGCTGCGGTCATCCCAAAGTGGCTGGCGGCGATGATCACGGGCGAGGCGATCACCATCAACGGCGACGGCGAGACCAGCCGGGACTTCTGCTTCGTCGACAATGCGGTCCAGGCCAATCTGTTGGCGGCGCTCGCTCCCGACGAGGTGCAGGGCGAGGTATTCAACGTCGCGGTCGGTCAGCGCACCAGCCTCAACCTGCTGTTCGGGCTGTTGCGGGACCGGCTCGCGGCCTACGGCCATGACGCGGTGCCCGATGCCGTCTACGGTCCGTTGCGCGCCGGTGACGTTCGTCACAGCGAGGCCGACATCACGAAAGCTGCGAGGCTGCTAGGCTATCAGCCGACCCACGACGTTGGCAGCGGACTGGATAAGGCCTTGCCATGGTATCTGACGCAAGAAGAAAAGGGTCCGAAGTGAACCTGACGAGCAATCGTTCGTTGCATGACCGTTTCGGAGCCGGGGAGTCCAGGCGCTTGCATATTCGATCCACCCTTGTTCGCAATTTCGGGCTGGCCGGTGCCGGCCTGCTTGCGCTTGCTGCGTGTGCGGACAAGCCCGGCGGGCCGATCCCTTATAATGTCGCGCTTCCTCCGCCCGATCAGGTGCGGCCGCTGACGCTCGAGCAGAATTATCGCATCGCGCCGCTTGACACGCTGACCGTCAACATTTTCCGCCAGAAGGATCTTTCGGGCGATTATGAGGTCGACCTGACCGGCAAGATCACCATGCCGCTGATCGGCGCGGTCGATGCCGCCGACCACACCGCCGCGCAGCTCGATCAGCGGCTGACCCAGGCCTATGGCACGCGCTACCTCGTCAATCCGGACGTGGCGGTGGGGGTCAAGGCCTCGACCCGGCGCAGCGTCACGGTCGATGGCGCGGTCAAGCAGAGCGGATCCTTCCCGATCAATACCAGTCTCAGCCTGTTGCAGGCCGTGGCCCTGTCGGGGGGTGCGTCCGAGGATGCCAATCTGCGGCGCGTGGCGATTTTCCGCACCGTCAACGGCCAGCGCCAGGCCGCCGCTTTCGATCTTGCGGCGATCCGTCGCGGCCAGGCGCCCGATCCCTCGGTCTATCCCGGCGATATCGTCGTGGTCGACGGATCGTCGATCAAGGCCGCGCAGAAGCAGATCCTCGGCAATCTTCCGATCTTGTCGATCTTCCGGCCCTTTTAGGCTCAAGCGGCGATCAGCCCAGGACATATATCAGTGAATCGTGATCTTGCCTTACCCTCCGACGGTCGCATTCCCGCCACCCGTGCGGACTTGAGCCCCGTGCATGGCCAGGCCGCCGCGGGCCGCCACCATGCCCCGCAGCTCGATTTTCCGGCGGTGCTGCGGATCATCAGCGAATGGCGCTGGCTGATCCTTGCCGCTGCCGTGCTCGGGCTTGCGGGGGGGATCATCATCACACTTGCGACCACGCCGCTTTATCGGTCCTGGGTGACGCTCGAAGTCAATCCGCCGAGGGTCGAAGTGCTCGAAGACGGCAAGAGCCTCGAGAGCGATGGGCCGAGCAGCTGGGACCTCATCGCCACGCAGGTCGGATTGCTGAAAAGCCGCTCGGTCGCCGAACGCACCGCGCAGGAACTCAATCTGGCCGCCAATCCCGCGGTCGCGGGCAGCGGCGGATCGCCGACCCAGCGGCTCGCAGCGGCGACCGGAGCCGTGGCCGGCGGCCTCGGCGTCGACGCGCCCGAAAGCGGCACGCTGATCCGCTACAGCTTCACCCACAGCAACCCTCAACTGTCGGCGCAAATCGCGAACGGGATCGCCGACAGCTTCATCAATTCGGCGCTTCAGCGGCGCCTCGAAAGCTCGTCCTACGCCCGCCGCTTCCTCGAACGCCAGATCATCAAGACGCGCGGCGACCTCGAGCGAAGCGAGCGCGGACTGGCGCAATATGCGCAGGCGCAGGGCATCATCAACGTCGGCGGGAGCGGCGGCGACGGCGACTCCCCCGAGGCCGGCAACAGTCTGCAGGGCGAATCGCTCGTGGCTTTGAACGGCGCGCTGGCGCAGGCGACCGCTCGCCGCGTCGCCGCCGAAGGCGCCTATCGCGCGGCGGCATCGTCGGGCCCGACCGCCGATACCAACAGCTCGACCCAGGGGCTGCGCCAGGCCCGCGCCGCGCTGGAAGCCGAATATAGCGACAAGCGCACGATCATGCAGCCGGAGCATCCGGAAATGATCAGCCTCAGGACCCGGATCGACTCCCTTGACGTCCAGATCGCCCGCGAGGGCGCGCAAGTCAGCGCCGGTCGCTCGAATACGCTGGCGCAGGATTATCGCGGTGCCGCCGCCGCCGAACAGGCGCTCCAAAGCCGCGTAAACAGCCTCAAGGGACAGGTGCTCGACCTGCGCGGCCGCAGCGTCCGCTATGCGATCCTGCAGCGCGACGTCGACACCAATCGCAGCCTGTACGATTCGCTGCTCGGGCGCTACAAGGAGATTGGCGTTGCCGGCGGGGTCGGCACGTCGCCCGTCTCGATCGTCGATCGCGCCGAGGTCCCGGGCGGCCCGTTCAAGCCCGACCTTCCGCTCAATTTGCTTGCCGGGCTCGGGCTCGGGCTAGTCGGCGGGCTCGGTGCCGCGATCGGTCTCGAATTGCTGCGCGACACGATCCGCACCCGCGAGGATCTGCGCAACAAACTGGGGCTGGCCTGCATCGGCCAGATTCCCAAGCGGACCGGCAAGGGCGAGTTCGTCGACGACCTGAAGGATCCGTCCTCGGTCGTGTCCGAAGCCTATAGCGCCGCTGCCGCGGCCCTGCGCTTCACTACAGAACATGGCGCGCCGCGGGCGTTCATGTTGACCTCGACCGCGCCGGCCGAAGGCAAGTCGTCGAGTGCGCTCGCGCTAGCGCAGAATTTCGCCCGGCGCGGCTATTCGGTGCTGCTGATCGATGCCGATCTGCGCAAGCCAAGCTTCAAGGCCGCCAACGACGACGTCGGCCTGACCAAATTGCTCACCAACGACGAGGAGGTCGAGGCTCACGTCGCACCGACCCAGTTCGAGAACCTGTCGCTGCTGCCATGCGGCCCGCTTCCGCCCAACCCTGCGGATCTTCTTTCGACCGGACGGTTCGGGATGATCATCGAGGAAGCACTGATGCGGCACCAGATGGTGATCGTCGACGCGCCCCCGGTGCTTGGTTTGGCCGATGCCGCGCTGATCGCCAATGCCTGCCACAATGTCCTGTTCGTGGTCGAGAGTGGGCGGACCCGGACCCGTGCCGCGGTCGAATCGCTCAACCGGGTCGAGGCGACCGGCGCGCACATGCTCGGCGGGCTGCTCACCAAGGCCGAGGAATCGAGCGGCAATTACGGTTATTACAACTATCGCTACGGCGCGATGAGCGATCGGCGCGAGAAGATCGCGCTGATCCCTCACCACCAAGAGGCCTGATGCCGGAGGCACGGGCAAGCCGCCGATGGTGGCAATGGGTCGGACTGGCGGCCACCGTCTTGCTCGGCCTTCATGCCGCCAGGATCGCGTTCGTGGAGGCCGAGGGAGCCCGTCGGCCCGCGCTTGCGGCGATGATCTGGCCTGGGCACCCGACGCCTGCCTTCAACGCCGCACTGTCCGGGATCGGGGCCGCGGCGGCGCAGGGCCAGGAACCGTCGCCCGAGATGCTGGCCCTCATAGAGCGCGGAGCAAGGTCCGCGCCACTGGCGGTCGAACCCCTGCTGGTCGCGGGCGCGGCGCGTCTCGCCAACGGTGACGCGGCAGCCGGCGAACGACTGCTTAAAGCCGCGATCGCGCGCCAGCCCCGCGCTCCTGCCTCGCGCTTCCTCCTCGCCGATATGCTGGTCCGCCAGAACCGCATTCCCGAAGCGATGGAGCAACTGACCGCGCTCGATCGGCGGATCGGCATGGTATCGGGCAGTTTCGGCTCGGCCGTCGCGCGTTACCTGCGCGAGCCCGGAGCAGTCGCGACCATGCGCCCCGTATTGGCCGGCAATCCCCAGCTGCGGCATGCAGTGATGACGCAGCTTGCCGGCGAAGAGGGCGGGGAGCGCCTGATGCTCGCGCTAATCCGCCGCGGCGACGACGCGGAGCCGTGGCTCGGCGCCGCGCTGGCTCGATTGCTGGGCGATGGCGCGGTCGGCCCGGCCCGGCTTCTCCTCGCGCGCAGTGGCAGTCCGGCGGCGGGACGGGGCCTTGCCGCCTGGGCGCCCACGCCCAGCGCTGCCTATTTCGGCTGGCGCTTTCCGATCGGCGGCGGCGGGGTCGCCGAGCCGGCCCTGAACGGCCCACTGCGGCTGATCTATTATGGCCGCGACGAGACGATCCTTGCCGATCATCCGCTGATGCTCCC
>JANPKL010000235.1:0-1968 GCA_031425975.1 Sphingomonas sp. | reverse complement strand
GGCCTTTCCCCGGGCCAGGGTGATGGTCCGCGTATTCGACCGGCGCCAGGCGCTGGCGCTCGAGGGGCTGGGCGTGCCCTGGGTCCAGCG
This sequence comes from Sphingomonas sp., assembly GCA_031425975.1. GTDB lineage: Bacteria > Pseudomonadota > Alphaproteobacteria > Sphingomonadales > Sphingomonadaceae > Sphingomicrobium. The sequence goes on along the minus strand of JANPKL010000235.1, from coordinate 1,878 downwards.
CGAATTGTTCGACAGCGCGGTGGTGATGGGCCGCCAGGCGCTCGGCGCGCTCGGTATATCGTCACGCGAAGTCGAGCGGGTCGAGAATGAATATCGCCTCCGCGACCGCGAGCGCCTGCAGGTCCAGGCCGAGACCGGCGATTTGCGCACGGGGCTCGAGCGCAGCTTCGTTCATTCGCCGCTGGAGGATTGATTCATTACGCGCCGGGACGGCGGTTACGGTGCGTTCGCGAGGAATTCGGCTACCAACCGCTCGTCGACTCCGTCGCTGAGAAAGGCACGGCCGATGCCGCGCGCCAAGACCAGCCGCAGCGCGCCGGCGTCATTCTTCTTGTCGGTCCGCATCAGCGGGAGCAGCGCGGCGCGGTCGACGCCGGTTTCGGCCAAGGTGGTCGGCAGACCGACCAAAGCGAGATGCGCGCGGACCCGTGTCGCGTCGGCGGCGGGGCACAGGCCCATCCGCTCCGACAGCGCGAAGGCGAGGGTCATGCCCAGCGCGACCGCCTCGCCGTGGAGGATATTGCCGAGCCCAGCCGCGCTTTCGATGGCATGGCCGAAGGTGTGGCCGAGGTTGAGCAAGGCGCGCACCCCGCTGCGGTCGGTGACATCGGCCTCGACCGCGCGGGCCTTGGCGCCGACGCTCTGATAGACCGCCTCCTCGCGCAGTTCGCGGTCCCCGGCGAGCAATTTTCCGCCCTTTTCCTCGAGCCAGTCGAACATCGCCTCATGGCCGATCAGGCCGTATTTGACGACTTCGGCATAGCCGGCGCGAAGCTCGCGCGGATCGAGCGTGTCGAGCAGGGCGACGTCGGAGATGACCAGCGCAGGTTGGTGGAACAGGCCGACGAGGTTCTTCTGCCCGAGCGCGTCGATCGCGGTCTTGCCGCCGACCGCGCTGTCGGCCTGGGCAAGGAGCGTGGTGGGGACATGAACGACCGGAAGCCCGCGCTTGAACAGGCCGGTGGCAAGCCCGGTCAGGTCACCGACCGCGCCGCCGCCGAACGCCAGCACCGGCGAATTGCGGTCGAGATTGCGCGCCGCAAAGGCGGCGATCAGCGCCTGGAGGTGCGGCCAGTCCTTGGCCTCCTCGCCCCGGGGCACGAAAATCGGATCGCAGGGCACCAGCGCCTCGAGCCTGGTCCCGTGCAACCCCCAGACATGGGCCTCGGTCACGACCGTCAGCGCCGCACCGCGGGCAAGCTCGGTCAGTCGGCTGCGGCAGTCGGCGAGCGGACCGACGACAACATCGTAATCGATAGCACCGGCTTCGACGCGAAGGATCTTCACTTGGCAGTTTCCTCGAGATGCTGGGACAAAGCGGCGAGGATTTTGTCCACAACCTGCTGATGCGCGCCATGTTCGGACGCGATCTTGAGATGCGCCTCGGCATAGGCCGGGCGGCGTTCCTCGATCAGTCGGGCGAGCGTCTGACGGCGCTGGCCATTGGCCAGCATCGGCCGGGTCTCGGGTCGGCGCGCGGTGCGCTCGGCGAGAAGATCGACCGGCGCATCGAGCCAGATGGTGATGCAGCGCTGGTTGAGGAGCGCGCGGGTGACAGGGTCGACGAAGGCGCCGCCCCCGGTCGCGATGACGCGCACCGGGCCCTCGGCGAGGCGGGCGACCACGCGCCGTTCGCCGTCGCGGAATTCGCGCTCGCCGAAGCGCTGGAAAACCTCGCCGGCGGTCAGCCCGGCGGCATCCTCGATCTCCGAATCGCTGTCGACGAAGGGCAGGCCGAGCGCGCGGGCGAGGCGGCGGCCGACGGTCGACTTGCCGGCGCCCATCAGCCCGACGAGGACCACCGGCTTGTCGAGCTTGCCATCGAAGGGGAGGGGTTGGCGGGCCATGGTCGAGGAGGGCTATACAGCGCGGGCCCTA
>JANPKL010000234.1:0-2354 GCA_031425975.1 Sphingomonas sp. | reverse complement strand
TATTATCTACATTGTCGTGGCGCGGTCCATGTTTTCTGCCGGCCTGCCCCCGCGGGGGGGCCTTGCCGTTGCCGATTTTGATCCCATATTTGGGTTTCGCGACCCGGGGGGCGGGGGCGGGTCGCGCGCGCGCGCGCCCGCGATGCGGGTGGCGGCGGGCGCGGTGGCGCGGCTGGTCATCCCCGGGGTCGAGGTCACCGTCCGCGTGGCCGAGATCGGCGGCGAGACCGATACGGCACGCTGGGACGCGCTGCTCGACGAGGCGCGGAGCCAGCAGGACAGCCTCGGCGCGGTGATCGAATGCGTCGCGACGGGCGTCCCGGCGGGCTGGGGCGCGCCGCTCTATGCCAAGGTCGATGCCGACCTTGCCGCGGCCTGCATGGGTATCAATGCGGTCAAGGGGGTCGAGATCGGCGAGGGTTTCGCCGCGGGCCGCGCACGGGGCCGCGCGAGCCGCGAGGCAATGGCCGCGAGCGGGATCGACGGCGGCATTTCGACCGGCCAGCCGATCGTCGTCAGGGTCGCATTCAAGCCGACCAGCAGCATCGGCATCGGCGGGCGGCACGACCCCTGCGTCGGCATCCGCGGCGCCCCGGTGGTCGAGGCGATGGTCGCCTTCGTGCTGGCGGATCACAAATTGCTGCACCGGGGACAATGCGGCCCCGGCCCCGGCCCCGAAACGGGGCCCTGAAACGGGGACAGTTACGTAACTGTCCCCATCGTCGCCCTCAGTGGCACTTGAACCGGTCGAACGGCTCGAGGCACGCCCGGCAGCGATATTGGCTCTTGCAGGGGGTCGAGCCGAAGCGGCTGACTTCCTCGGTGTCCGCCGAGCCGCATTGCGGGCAGAGGACTTCCGAGCCGGGCGAGGGCGGGGCGATGCCGTAGGCCCGCAGCTTGTCGTGGCCCGCCGGGGTGATCCAGTCGGTCGTCCAGGGCGGTGCGAGGACGGTCACGATGCGGGTTGCGCGATAGCCGGCGGCGTCGAGCGCTGCGCGGATGCTTTGCTCGATCGCATGAGTGGCGGGGCAGCCCGAATAGGTCGGTGTGATCGTCACGGCCTCGTCCGAGACGCTGCGGATAATGCCGAGGTCGACCACCGAAACCGCCGGGATCTCGGGATCGGGCACCGTGGCCAGCACATCCCAGAGCGTCTGCATCAGACCCTCTCGACGACCATCGCGATGCCCTGGCCGACGCCGATGCACATGGTCGCGAGGGCATAGCGGCCGCCGGTGCGCTGCAGCTCGAGCGCGGCGGTCCCGGCGAGGCGTGCGCCGCTCATGCCGAGCGGGTGGCCGAGCGCGATCGCACCGCCATTGGGGTTCACGCGGCGGTCGTCGTCGGGAAGCCCGAGTTGGCGGAGGACGGCGAGGCCCTGCGCGGCGAAAGCTTCGTTCAGTTCGATCACGTCCATTTGGTCGAGGGTCAGGCCGAGGCGGTCGAGCAGCTTGCGCGTGGCGGGGGCGGGACCGATGCCCATGATCCGCGGCGGAACGCCCGCCACCGCGGTGCCGAGCACGCGGGCGATGGGGGTGAGCCCGTGGCGTTTCGCCGCCTCCTCCGACGCGATCAGCAAAGCGGCGGCGCCGTCGTTGACCCCGCTGGCATTGCCCGCGGTGACGCTGCCGTCCTTGCGGACGATCGGTTTCAACGCGGCGAGTTTGTCGAGACCGGTCAGTCGCGGGTGCTCGTCCTTGTCGACGATCGTCACCTCGCCCTTGCGCCCCGCAATTTCGACCCCAGCGATCTCGGCAGCCAGCCGCCCATTGGCCTGCGCGGCGGCGGCTTTCTCCTGGCTGCGATGAGCAAATAGGTCCTGATCCTCACGCGAGATCGCGAATTCCTCGGCAACATTTTCGGCGGTGCTCGGCATGGTGTCGTCGCCATATTGGTCGCGCAGCTTCGGATTGACGAAGCGCCAGCCGATGGTGGTGTCGTAAATCTCCGCGTTGCGGTCGAACGCCGACTGCGCCTTGGGAAGGACGAAGGGTGCGCGGCTCATGCTTTCGCTGCCGCCCGCGATGATCAGGTCGGCCTCGCCCGAACGGATGGTCCGCGCGGCCATGGCGACCGCATCGAGACCCGATCCGCACAGCCGGTTCAAGGTCACTCCGCCGCTGTCCTGCGGCAGGCCCGCAAGGAGCCCGGCCATGCGCGCGAGGTTGCGATTGTCCTCGCCCGCCTGGTTGGCGCAGCCAAGGATGATGTCGTCGAGCGCGCCCCAGTCGACGGCTGGGTTACGCTCCTTGAGCGCGCGGATCGGGATGGCGGCGAGATCGTCGGCGCGGACGCTGCTCAGCGCCCCGCCGTAGCGGCCGATGGGAGTGCGGATAGTGTCGCAGATGAAGGCT
>JANPKL010000233.1:0-1546 GCA_031425975.1 Sphingomonas sp. | reverse complement strand
GCTCCCGGCCTCCTCGCCGTCGAACGCCACGATCCGGAAAGCGGCCAACGCGTGCTGGTGCTGTTCAACACTGGCAATTCGCCGCTTTCACGTAACCTCGAGGTAAGCTACCGCGCGCGCCGAGTTGCACCGCTGCTGGGGCAGTGCCCCGCCGCTCTTGCCGCACCCGGATCGGTGCGGGTCACGCTGCCCGCGTTCGGTTTTGCCGCCTGCATTCTGGAGACTGACGACTAATGGCAACCGCCCGGCCCCTCGCTGGCCCGACTGCCGCTCCCGACACCGCCAGCGACACCGCTCGCTTGCGGGCTTGGTGGCGCGGCGCCGTCATCTACCAGATCTACCCGCGCAGCTTTGCCGACACCAATGGCGACGGGATCGGCGACCTTGCCGGCATCGCCGAGCGGCTCGATTACATCGCCGACCTCGGCGTCGACGGCATCTGGATCTCGCCGTTCTTCACCTCGCCGATGAAGGACTTCGGCTACGATGTCGCCGATTACTGCGGGATCGACCCGAGCTTCGGCACCTTCGCCGATTTCGACCGGATCATCGAAACCGCCCACGGCCTCGGCCTCAAGGTGATCATCGACCAGGTGTACTCGCACACCTCGGACGAACACGCGTGGTTCGAGGAAAGCCGCCGCGACCGCGCCAATCCCAAGGCCGACTGGTATGTCTGGGCCGACCCCAAGACCGACGGCTCGCCGCCGTCCAATTGGCAGTCGGTGTTCGGCGGCTCGGCGTGGCAATGGGATGGGCCTAGGAAGCAGTATTACCTGCACAATTTCCTCACCAGCCAGCCCGACCTCAACGTGCACAACGTCGCGGTGCAGGACGCGCTGCTCGATGCGGCGCGGTTCTGGCTGGCGCGCGGCGTCGACGGATTCCGGCTCGATGCGCTGAACTTTGCGATGCATGACCCCGATCTTCGCGACAATCCGCCCTCGGGGCTGCCGATGGAGCTGGTCACGCGGCCCTTCGATATGCAGGTCAAGGCGTTCAACCAGTCACACCCCGATATCGTCGCCTTCCTCGAGCGGATCCGCGCCACCATCGACGAATTCCCCGGCCGCTTCACCGTCGCCGAAGTGGGCGGGCCCGAGCCGCTCGCCGAGATGAAAGCCTTCACAGCTGGCGGCACGCGGCTTGATTCCGCCTATAACTTCGACTTCCTTTACGCCCCGCGCCTTACCGCGCCGCTGGTGCGCGCCAGCCTTTCGCAGTGGAGCGGCGAGGAGGGCGAGGGCTGGCCGAGCTGGGCTTTCTCCAACCACGACGCGCCGAGAGCCGTCACCCGCTGGGCGCAGGGCGGAGACTTGGCCCGGGCGGCGCGGCTCAATCTGCTGCTGTTGCTCAGCCTTCGCGGCAATCCGATCATCTATCAGGGCGAGGAACTGGGCCTGCCGCAGGGCGAGGTCGCCTTCGAGGACCTGCTCGACCCTGAAGCGATCGCCAACTGGCCGCACACGCTGGGCCGCGACGGTGCGCGCACCCCGATGCCGTGGGCGGCCAATGCGCCGCAAGCCGGCTTCTCGAGCGCCAATCG
>JANPKL010000232.1:0-14954 GCA_031425975.1 Sphingomonas sp. | reverse complement strand
CTTCCGCTCATCTCGAGCTCGGCGGCGAATATTCCGATTCCGTCGACCTGCCGGGCATAGATGTCGGAGCCGAAGCGATAGTTTTTCAGCAGCCAGCGCTCGCCGGCCGCATCGACCAGGCTCTTGCGATCGAGCAGTACCGGCGTGGTGCCCCCGACCACCAGCCGAAAGCGCGGCGACAGCGCCTGGCGCATCGCCTTGGACTCGCGCGCCATCCAAGCCCGCATCAACCCGTGTTCGAGCGCTTCGATCTTGGTATTCTCATTCCCCATGACGCCGTTCATAGCGCGGCCCGCGCTCGCCGCAACGCGCGAAGGTCGCGCCGTCGTCCGATCCGATCCGGCGCATGTGACAAGGGAACGCACAGGGCCCGTGGTTCATTGTTCCGATCGTGACCGACTGGCTGCTCGCCCTGAACGATCATCTGGCCCCGCTGCTGCCTCTGGTCGGCGGGGCGATCGGCGGGGCGTTGTTCTTCTACCTGCTGACCACCACGCTCACCGCCTGTTCGATCCCCGGCGTGCTGATCCCGATGAGCCTGACCAGCGGCATGCTGCTCGGACCCTGGCTGGCGGTACTGGTCGTGGCGCTCGGCGCACTGACCGGGAGCCTGTTCCTGTTCGAGATCACCCGCCGCTTCGGCACCGCCCGGCTGCGCGCCCGCTTCGGCACGCGGGTCGACCGCTGCGCCGAGCGGCTAGCGCGCGCCGGGCCGATGACGGTCATCGTCCTGCGCGTGATCGGCGCGCCCGGCCCCCTCATTACCGCCGGAGCGGCGCTAACCAATATGCGCCGTCCGGTCTTTGCCCTTGCCACTCTTGCCGGATTGCTACCGAGCGTGGTGCTGGCCGCAGCGGGTGCCGGAGCGCTGTCACAGTAAGCGACAAATCGCGCCGATCAGTGCGAGATATTCACCTCGGCCTTGGCCTCGCCTTTCCCGGCTGGAATCGGTCTCGCGCATGCATTTAGCCCGGGGAACCGATTCTCATGACCGACAAGACCAGCGCCGCCGACATCATGAAGCGCCTCGAGGCGGAGGAGATCCAGTGGGTCGACCTCCGCTTCACCGATCCCAAGGGCAAGTGGCAGCATCTGACCATGGCCGCCGGCGCGATCGACGAGGACATGCTGGAGGACGGCTTCATGTTTGACGGCTCGTCGATCGCCGGGTGGAAGGCGATCAACGAGAGCGACATGATCCTGATGCCCGACCTCGGCGCGGTTTATGAGGATCCGTTCAGCGCGACCCCGATGCTGATCCTGTTCTGCAACGTCGTCGAGCCCGCCACCGGCGAGCTTTACGCCCGCGACCCGCGCAGCACCGCCACTCGCGCCGAGGCCTATCTCAAGGCCAGTGGAATCGCCGATACCGCCTTCGTCGGGCCGGAAGCCGAATTCTTCATGTTCGACGACGTCCGCTTCGGCGACGATTACAACGGCAGCTATTACCACCTCGACGACATCGAACTACCGACCAACACCGGCCGCACCTACGAGGGCGGCAACATGGCCCACCGGCCCCGCGCCAAGGGCGGCTATTTCCCCGTCGCACCAGTCGACAGCGCGGTCGACATCCGCGGCGAGATGGTCTCGACCATGCTCGAAATGGGCCTGCCGTGTGACAAGCATCACCACGAGGTCGCCGCCGCCCAGCACGAGCTCGGCCTGACTTACGGCACCTTGGTCCAGACCGCGGACCGGATGCAGGTCTATAAATATGTCGTCCATCAGGTCGCCCACGCATACGGCAAGACCGCGACCTTCATGCCCAAGCCGATCGCCAAGGATAATGGCTCGGGCATGCACACCCACTTCTCGTTGTGGAGCGATGGCAAGCCGTTGTTCGCGGGCAATGGCTATGCCGGCCTCAGCGACACTGCGCTCTACTTCATCGGCGGCGTGATCAAGCACGCGCGGGCGCTCAACGCCTTCACCAACCCGACCACCAATAGCTACAAGCGCCTCGTCCCGGGCTTCGAAGCGCCCGTGCTGCTGGCCTATTCGAGCCGCAATCGGTCGGCCTCCTGCCGCATCCCCTATGGCACCGGCGAGAAGTCCAAGCGGGTCGAGTTCCGCTTCCCCGACGCCATGGCCAATCCCTACCTCGCCTATGCGGCGATCCTGCTGGCCGGGCTCGACGGAGTCCAGAACCGCATCCACCCGGGCGAGGCGATGGACAAGAATCTGTACGATCTCCCGCCGTCGGAGCTGGTCAACGTTCCGACCGTCTGCGGATCACTGCGTGAGGCGCTGGTGAGCCTCGCCGCCGACAAGGATTTCCTGCTCAAGGGCGACGTTTTCTCGTCCGACCAGATCGACGCCTACATCGATCTCAAGTGGGAAGAAGTGATGCGCTGGGAGACCACGCCGAGCCCGGTCGAGTTCGACATGTATTATTCGAGCTGAGTGCTGTACAATCCCTGTTTGCCCCGAGCGAAGTCGAGGGGTCACCTCCCCAGGTGCCTCGACTTCGCTCGGCACGGACGGACGATTATCGCTCGACCGAGCACGGAAGTCTTAGTGCTTTGGTAACCCTCCGCGCGGTATTCGGAACCTGAACAGAAGCGCGCGAGGGGCCCCATCGGTATGAATGAGTTCCGGAAAAAAGTGCTCGGCAGCGACGAAGCGCCAGGGCCTCTGCTCCGGAGCAAGGGGCATAAGGACGCCCCGCCCCAGGTCGGCGTGGACGAGAGTTTCGCCGAACTCACCATTCCGCGTTCGGAGGGGCGCAAGGTAAACCACCGCGATGTCGATCGATATCGCCTCGGGGACGAACAGGTCTGCCTGATCTACGAAGGCGCGGAAACGGCCGTCCAGCTGATCAATCTGTCTGGCGGCGGGGCGATGATCGAAGGAGCTCCGGAGCTTCGCTTATGGGACAAGGTGGAGATCGAAGTCGGCGGCTGTGGACGCCTCGAGGCGATCGTGCGCTGGGTCAAGGGCGAGCGCGTCGGGCTGGAATTCGCCCATGAAACTCGGATTGAGGCGGCCGGCGACGACGTCGCGGACATGCTCCGCGCGGTCATCCACCGCTCCTTCCCCGACGTGGCGCTGGCTGCTGCGGTCGCCGAGCCGGAGGCTGGAGACAGTCTCGTGCCGGCCGTGCCGGAGGATGAGTTCCGCGCGGTCGGCGCTTCCGAGCGCGAGATGCGCCATCCGCTCATCTGGACCGGGCTGATCCACTTCAACCACGACAGCACGCCCGTCCGCCTTCGCAACATCTCCGCCAACGGCGCAATGGTCGAGGGCTCGGGCACCTTTCCGCTAGGCGCCGAATTGCTGCTCGATCTCGGCGAGGCGGGCGCGATCTTCAGCACCGTTCACTGGGCGCATGGCGACCAGGCCGGGCTCAAATTCCACGTCCCCTACGACGTCGCGGCGCTGGCCAAGGCCCGTCCTGAGGTCGCCGCGGCCAAGTGGGTCGCCCCCGATTACCTGCGCGAGGACCGGTCCGGCAGCAGCCCTTGGGCCACTCAATGGGGCCGTTCCGACCTGGGCCGCCTGCACAGCTTCCTCACGGGGAAAAAGCGCTAGACTGCCCGCTCACGCATTTGCGCGCGCCTTTGCCGCCTGACCGTGCGCGTAAAGTGCGTAGACCGCCAGCCCGATGACATTCCAGATCAGGAAATAGACCTGGGTTTGCTGTGGCAGGCTCCAGAAGAGGTAGAGGCACCCCAATATCCCGAGCGGGCCGATGACGAAGGCGGCCGGGGTGCGGAATTTGCGCTCGGCCTCAGGCTCGCGGCGGCGCAGGACCAGCATTGCCGCACAGACTGCGATGAAGGCAGCCAGAGTCCCGGCATTGGCGAGAGCGGCGATCTCATCGAGCGGGAACAGGCCCGCGATGATCGCGACCACCGCCGCGGTAAACAGGGTGATTCGCACCGGGCTGCCGCGACTCGACACGCGGGCGAGCGACTGCGGCAGCAGTCCGTCCCGGGCCATGGTGAAGAAAATCCGGCTCTGCCCGTAGAAAAAGGCCAGGATCACGGTCGGCAGCGCGATCACCGCACTGACGCCCAGCAATTGCGCGGCCCAGCCCTGGTCGATCGCGCGCAGGATGAGGGCGAGCGGCTCGGGACTGTCGGCAAAGCGGGTATAGGCCAAGGCGCCGACGGCTGCGGCGGCGACCGCCATGTAGATGGCGACGCATACGACCATCGACCCGACAATCCCGATCGCCAGATCGCGGCCGGGATTCTTGGCCTCCTCGGCGGCAGTGGCGATGGCGTCGAAGCCGTAGAAGGCGAAGAAGATGATCGCCGCGGCGGCCATAACGCCGACCTCGCTCCCGCTCGGACCCGAGCGCGGGAAGCCATAGGGCATGAATGGCTCGAAATTGGCCGCGTCGAATGCGGGCATTGCGACCGCGACGAACAAGGCTAGCGCGACCAGTTTGACCACCACCAACGCGGCATTGATGTTGGCGCTTTCGCGCGTGCCCGCGATCAGCATCGCCGCGACCAGCCCGATGATCAGGATTGCGGGCAGGTTGAGCAGGCCGCCCGCATGAGGGCCCGCGATCCACGCCGCAGGCAGGGCCCAGCCGACCGAGGCGAGAAACCCGGTCACATAGCCCGACCAGCCCACCGCCACCGCGCTGACCACCAAGCTATATTCAAGGATCAGGCTCCAGCCGATGATCCACGCGATCAATTCGCCAAAGACGACATAGCTGTAGGTATAGGCCGATCCCGAGGCCGGGATCATCGTTGCCACTTCGGCATAAGCGAGTGCGGCGCAGGCACAGATCAGGCCCGCGATGGCGAAGCTCAGAATCACCGCCGGCCCTGCCTTTCCCGCACCGACCCCGATCAACGTCAGGATGCCGGTGCCGACAATCGCGCCGACCCCCAAAGCGACCAAATGCGGCCAGGACAGGCTCTGTGCCAGCCGGTGATGCTCGGGCATGTCCTCGCGCGCGACGACGGACTTGCGGACGTTCCAATGCTTCACTGCTGGCTCCCCTTTGCCACGCAAAGAAGCGGAGGGAGGCGGCGGCGTCAACTCGCGCGATTAATGCACCGTGCCCTGCGGCTCGTCGCTCGCCAGCGTGACGATCACGCGCTCGATCTGGCGCCAATGACAGAAGTGGATGACATTGCCCCGGTCGCGCGCCCCCTCCGCCAGGGCCGCAGCCTCGAGCGCAGCATCGTCGCCGAACGCCTCGATCAAGCGGTTCGCGTCGGCCAGCGCGGCGCGCGACGAGATAAAGGGCTGCTCCATTGCCTCGGTCTAGTCGCGCAGCCGGTAAGGGCCGCCCAACATAAGTGCTGAAGGGCGCGGTTACCAAATGTCTTTCCCCGCCACGGGCGGTCTGCCAAGGAACGAGCCATGAACCGAAGCAGAAGAAATCCCGCAGCCGGAGGGCTTCTCATCCTCGTGGGCTTCCTCGGCGGCGCAGTGATCGGCATCGCACGCGGCGAGCCGAGCCTGGGCGTGCTGGCGGGAGTCGGGGTCGGAATGCTGCTGGCGCTCGCGCTCTGGCTGTTCGACCGGACCCGCGCTTAGACCAACGCGCGCGCCAGCCAGATCGCCCGGCCGATCACGATCAGCTTGCTGCGTGGCAGGTCGGGCCAGTCGGCATGATCGGGGTGATCTGAGTGCACCGTCACCCTCGGCTTGATCGGATGGACGGTCAGCCGCTTGACGACCTCGCGGCCTTCGATCCGGATGAGGTAGAGCCCGTCGCGCAACCGCTCGGCCGCGTCGCCGCGATCGATCAGAAGCTGGTCGCCGGCAGCCAGCGTCGGCGCCATCGCCTCGCCCTCCACCACGACGACGTCGATCAGCGCGCCTTCGCTGTCGGTCAGCCGGGCCAGTGTGGCGGCATCGATCCCGAGCCGCGCCCGGCCGGCGGCCTCGCCCCGCCCGGCCAGCGGCACCAGTCCCGCCCTGGCCGAGCGCGCCTCGTCCCCGCCAAGCAGATGTTCAGCGATGCCAAAGTGCCGGGCGAGGATCGCGCGCGCGCGCTCGGGCAGCACCCGCGGCGTCCCGCGCGCTACGAATTGCTGGATATAGGCCGGGTTGCGCCCCACCAGCCGCGACAGCGCCGCATATTCCTCGCCGCGGTCGCGGCACAGCCGTCGAAGCTGCTCGCGGGGACTAAGGCTAGGATTTAAATCATCGACCATAGGAAAACACCTAGACATGTAGGACGCCGATTGGGACACAGGGCGTGCCGAGTCGTCATGGTCGGGGGGCCAGAGACGTGTATTTACTCAGAGACGTTGAAAAATTTCTAAACGCGCGCAAGCTCAGTCCGGCCCGTTTCGGACGGGTTGTAATGGGCGACCCGCGCTTCGTCTTCGATCTGCGCCGTGGCCGAGAGCCGCGGCTGCACACCGAACGACGGGTACGAGCCTTCCTGCGGGAGCAGGGACGGTGAACCGGCCACGGATGACCGCTTATGCCACCGCTTTGCTGCGCTGTCTTCTGCACCGCGCCGGGGAGGACCGCAATCGGGTTTTCCTGAGCCACTGGTCGACCGTCGAATGGCAGTCGCTGACGATGGAGGGGGAGCGCCATGAGATGAGCTTCGTCATCTCGGGTGACCGGGCATTGGCCTTTGCCCACCTCTGGCTGGCAGGGTTGAGCGACGCGGAATTCGATCTGCCCCGAGGCTTCGTGGCCGACATCGCGACCAGCGGCCCGCCGCGCCTGCGCGAGGATGGCGCGGTCGAGGTTGAGCTGAACGCGCTCACCCTCGACGATTGAGGGGCGTCAGCCCAGGCTCCGCCGCAAATCGCCGAGCGCATTGCGCAAGGCGGCTGCGGCGTCCACCTCCAGCGCAATTGGTGCGATGACTTCACTCGCGGATCGGGGCGCAGACAAATGCGCTTCGATCCGCTGCTGAAGTTCGCCAGGAGTCGGCATGGCGCGCGCCGCAAACAGGGACACGACGCGGGAATTGCTGGTCGGCGGATCGAGCCGATCGTCGAGCAACAGCACGTCATCCTCTTCGGGGGCGAGGTCGTTCAGCAACAGCGGCGGGTCGGCGGCGAATGCTTCGGGCGCCGCAAATACCGGCAAGCGAAAGCGCTGCGGCTCCGGCACCACCTGGCGCAGCAAGGCTAGGGTCAGCAGGCCGCAACCGCTGGCAATCACGACTGCCGCCTGCGCCTCGCCCAGCCACAACAGGCAGGTGCCGAGCGCGAGCGCGAGCAAGCCCGCCGCAAGCCCGTCGGCGGCCCAGCCGCGCCAGTCATCTCCGCTATCGTTCATGGCCGGAAGCCATAGACTGCAATCCTTAGGCTTTCCTTAGCTCGGCCAGCGCCAGCAGCGCGTCGGCGAAGTCGGCGCTGTCGTCGGGCCCGACCGCGGTCACGATATTCCCGTCGACCACCACGCCGCCATCACCGATGATTGCGCCGGCATTGCGAAGGTCCGTGCGGATCGAGGGCCAGCCCGTGGCCTTTTTGCCAAACAACGCATCGGCCTCGACCAGCAGCCACGGCGCGTGGCAGATCGCCCCGACCGGCTTGCCCGCCGCGACGAAGGCCTGCACCAGCGCCACCGCCGCCTCGTCGGTGCGCAGATGATCGGGATTGATCACCCCTCCCGGCAGCAGCAGCGCATCCCATTCGCTCTCCTCGACCTCGGCGATGGCAAGGTCGGGCGTGATCAGTCGCCCCGGGACATCGCGAACCGTCGCGCGGATCGGGTCGATCGAGGGCGCCGCCAGCGCGACATTGACGCCGGCTTCGCGAAGCCGCTCGAGCGGGACAAACAGTTCGTCCTGCTCGAACCCGTCGCTGGCCATGATGAGGATATGGGTCATGGAGGGAACCTACACTCTTGCGCAGCGCTTGGCAGTGACGATGTTACGCCTCCGACATAGTAATGACGAGAGTCCCGGAATCACGCGCAAGACCGTGAAGGACAAGCCTGCCTATTTCGCGCTCGACGGCACCCGCATCACCGATCGCACGGAGATCGACCGGCTGAATGCCATCGCGCTGCCACCTGCCTACACCGACGCCTGGTACAGCCCGCACCCCAATGGCCATATCCAGGCCACGGGCCGCGACGCCAAGGGCCGCAAGCAATATCGCTACCACGCCGATTTCCGGAGCCGCGCCGACAAGAAGAAATATCTCGGCACGATCGAATTCGGTGCCGCCTTGCCCCGGTTGCGCAAGCAGGTCGAGGCCGACCTCGCCAAGCGGCCGACCAGTCGCGAAGCCGTGCTCGCGGCAGTGGTCCGGCTGCTCGACACCGAATATATCCGCATCGGCAACGAGAGCTATGCGCGCGACAACAAGAGCTTTGGCGCGACCACCTTGCGCAGCCGCCACGTTTCGCGCTCGGGCGGGAAACTGGTGGTGAAGTTCAAGGGCAAGCACGGCATCGTGCGCGAGCTTGCAATTACCGATCGCCGGCTGAAACGCGTGGTTTCGAAAGTCACGGAATTGCCCGGGCAGAACCTGTTTCAATATGTCACCGACGAGGGCACTCCCTGCGCCATATCGTCGGGCGACGTGAACGAGTACATCCGTGACGGCAGCGGCGGCGACTTCACCGCCAAGAACTTCCGTACCTGGGGTGCGAGCGTGATCGCCTTCGACCAGATGCTCGGCCTGCAGGAGGCCGATGCGCGCAAGATCAGCCTCAAGACCGTGCTCGAGCCCGTCGCCGAGGCGCTCGGCAATACGCCGGCCATCAGCCGCAAAAGCTATGTCCATCCCAAATTGATCGAGGCCGCGCGCGACGATCCGGCGCGGCCGTTGGGCAATGTCGCGCGACCGCGCGCGAAAAAGTGGCTGTCGAGCGCCGAGGTCGGCCTGCTCGCCTGGCTGTTGAAGGGGGCAAAGGGTGGCGCGGTGAAGGCGGTCAAGGTGGATAAGGTGGTTGCGGCGGCGAAGGTCTCGCCAAGGAGGGTGGACCGAGTGGTGGAGGCGGCCTGATTCCTTCGCCGCTCCCCCCGGGCACGGGGGAGGAACGCTTCCAGCCTTGACCCCCTCCCCCGCCCTCGCCATCCCGGCAGCCATGCCTTCCCCTGTCACCCGCTTCTTCTCCTGGCTTTGGATCAACCTCGATGCCGTCGCGCTCGGCAGCCTCGTCGCGGTCGGCCTGGTCGGGCTGATGCTCATCGCGCGTGCGGTCGGCCAGGGCCTGATGCGGCGCAACCCGTCGCGGATGGACTGGAAGGGCGTGGTCGGCCGGGTCCTCGCAAAGACCTCGATCCTGTTCATGGCCGCCGCCGCGCTGGAGATCGTGGTCAGCTACGCCGCGCCCCCGGCCCGTGTCGCGCGTCTGTTTGACATCGCCTTCATCATCGCCGTCGCGCTGCAGGGGGCGGTGTGGGCGCGCGAGCTGATCCTCGGGCTGGTCGGGGTCCGCGCAGGCGAGAAGCCCGGCGAGACCGCGCTCGGCAATGCCTATGGCGTGATCCGCGTGCTGGTCAGCGTCGCCTTGTTCGGCATCGCCCTGGTGGTCATCCTCGACAATCTGGGGGTCAATGTCACCGCGTTGGTCGCCGGGCTCGGGATCGGCGGCATCGCCATCGGCCTGGCCGCGCGCGACGTCTTTTCCGACCTGTTCGCCGCGCTCGCCATCCTGCTCGACAAGCCGTTCCGCCGCGGCGACACCATCCGCTTCGATCAGACCGTCGGCACCGTCGCCCATATCGGCATGAAGACCACGCGCCTCACCAGCCAGACCGGCGAGCAGGTGATCATGGCCAATACCAAATTGCTGGAGCGCGAGATCCGCAATCTCGCCTCGGGCAATGAGCGCCGCGAAACCCTGCGCTTCACACTCGCCTTCCAGACCGATGGCGAGAAACTGACGGGAATCGAGCAACTGGCCCGCACTATTGTCGAGGCCCGGCCCGGTTGCCGCCTCGTCCGCTGCGTCGCGATCAACCTTGGCCCGAACGGCATCGACCACGAATTGCAATTCACCCACGCCGGGCTCGACGCCGAAGCCCTGTTCGACAAGAAAGCCACGATCATCATTGCGCTGGTCCGCGCGCTCGCCGACCAGGGCACCCCGCTCGCCTACCCCGCCCAGACCGCCTTCACCGCCGCCCCAGACGGGCGACTGGTCCTGCCCTATCCGGATTGACGGAGGAGTAATTCATGCCCGTTGCAAGTATCGACGACATCAAGCGCAAGATCGGCCACGATCTCGGCACCTCCGACTGGATCGAGGTGACCCAGGATCGCATCCAGGCCTTTGCCGATGCGACCGAGGACCAGCAGTTCATCCACACCGACCCCGCGCTCGCCGCGCAAACACCGTTCGGCGGGACCATCGCCCACGGCTTCCTCTCGCTGTCGCTGCTAAGCCGCATGGCCGCCGACGTCATGCTGGTGCCCGAGACGACCAGGATGGGCGTCAATTACGGCTTCGAGAAGGTCCGCTTCCTGTCCCCCGTTCGCGCCGGCAAGCGGGTCCGCGGCCGCTTCACCCTCGCCGCCTTCGAGGAGAAGCGCCCCGGCCAGTATCAGTTCGCCCACGACGTCACGGTCGAGATCGAAGGTGAGGACAAGCCCGCCCTAATCGCCACCTGGATCGGGCAGGTCTTCGCCTGAAAACACACGGTGACAGTTTACTTTCGCACGAAAGTAAACTGTCACCGGACGCAATCGAATCAGAGGAGCTTCATATGGTCACTTCCGCCCGCGACGCCGTCATCGTCTCCACTGCACGCACGCCGATCGGCCGCGCCTATCGCGGGGCGTTCAACGCCACGCCGTCGCCCACGCTCGCCGCCCATGCGATCCGCGCCGCAGTCGAGCGCGCCGGTATCGCCCCCGACGAGATCGAGGATTGCGTCATCGGCGCGGCGCTCCAGCAGGGGGTGCAGACCACCATCGGCCGCACCGCTGCGCTCCGCGCCGGGCTGGGTGTCGGGGTCGCGGGCGTCTCGATCGACCGGCAGTGCGCCAGCGGGCTAATGGCCATCGCCACTGCCGCCAAGCAGGTCATCGTCGACCGCATGGATGTCTGCGTCGCGGGCGGGGTCGAAAGCATTTCGCTCGTCCAGACCCCCGAGATGCGCCTCGGCTCCGACCCCGAGCTGCTCGCCATGCACAATGCGGTCTACATGCCGATGATCCAGACCGCCGAGGTGGTCGGCGATCGCTATACGATCAGCCGCGAGCGCTGCGATGCCTATGCGCTGCGTAGCCAGCAGCGCACCGCCGCCGCGCAGGCCAATGGCGTTTTCGCCGACGAAATCGTCGAAGTTACGGCGCGCATGGGGGTCAAGAACAAGGAGACGGGCGAGGTTGCCATGCAGGAGATCACGCTGTCGAAGGACGAGGGCAACCGGCCCCAAACCACGCTAGAGGATCTCGCCAAACTGCAGCCGGTGATGGGCCCCGAGCGGATCATCACCGCCGGCAACGCGTCGCAATTGAGCGACGGCGCCTCGGCCTGCGTGATCATGGAAGCGAGCCTCGCCGAGAAGAAGGGCCTCGATCCGCTCGGCCGATACGTCGGCATGGCGGTCGCGGGCACCGAGCCCGACGAAATGGGCATCGGCCCCGTCTATGCCGTGCCCAAGCTGCTCAACCGCTTCGGCCTCAAGGTCGAGGACATCGGCCTGTGGGAGCTGAACGAAGCGTTCGCGGTCCAAGTGCTCTACTGCCAGGACAAGCTCGGCATCCCCGACGAGCTGTTGAACGTCAACGGCGGCGCGATCTCGATCGGCCACCCCTATGGCATGAGCGGCGCGCGCCTCACGGGACACGCCCTCCTCGAAGGCAAGCGCCGCGGCGCGAAATATGTCGTGGTAACCATGTGCGTCGGCGGCGGCATGGGCGCGGCCGGCCTGTTCGAGGTATTCTGATTAGAATTCCGACCGAGCGGCGCACTGATGGGCAAGCGACGCAGGCGTCGGAGTACCACGACAGTTGCTGTAATTGTTGCAATTGTTGCAACATGCGGTTGAAGTAGGTCATGTCCGAAATCTCGATGCGTGAGTTAAACAGTAACGTTTCGTGGGTCTTCGCGCGGGTCGAAGCCGGCGAGACGTTGCTGGTCACCAAGAATGGGAAGATAATCGCCAAGATTGTTCCCGAGAGCCCTGCGCGCACCGATGCGTCTGAGTGGCGTTTAGCGCGCGAGCGGTTGCGTCAGCTGACTCGGAAGGGAATTATGACGGGTGGTCCCGCCTCCTACGAGGAGCGTACCAATCGATGACGCGCGTATTGGCATTTGTCTTAATGGCTGTGGCGCTGGCCTCGACCGCGCCAGCCTGCGTCGCACTTCCGCCGCCGCCGCGCTTGATCGGTGAGAATGACGCCGATTACAGCAGCCGAGCGAAGGCCTTCCGGGAGACACTGAACGTCGCAGGCGCTCGCGACACCCAGGAAAGGCTCTTCGCTAAAGCAGTGAGGGTGAGCATCGCCCGAGTGGTAGCGAAGCGAGCCATCAAAATCGATGACGCTTTCGTTGGCAACGAAGTGGCTGTTGAGCCTCTTGCCTCAATCAAGGGCGTCCGTGGGCGTGAGCCCATCACTCTTGCCGACAGGGTGATGAGCAGCTGCGGACCGCTCGGCGACGGCAGTGCGACCGCTGCTTCAGTTGGCAGCTACGTCCTGCTGTTCGAAAATCCCGACAAAGAACGTCCCAACGGGATGCTACTATCCGATTTGCGTGAACCGATGATTCTGCAGAAACTCGAGCAAGCAATAAGAGAAACTCCGGGTTTGGTGGAAAATAGTCAAAGGTGACCCCCGTCGAACTCATCGCACTCGCCGCCTCGACCAGCCTGCTGGCGGGGTGGCGGCTCTACCTCGTCACCTTCGTCACCGGCTGGGCGATGCGGTTGGGGTGGGTGGCGCTGCCCGAGCAGCTGGCCGCGCTCGATGTGCTGGCCAATCCGTGGGTACTGGTCATCTCGGGCGCGGCGGCGCTGTTCGAGTTCTTCGCCGACAAGATCGCCTTCATCGACAGTCTGTGGGACGGGATCAACAGCGCGGTGCGGCCGCTTGGCGGGGCCTTGCTGTCGCTGGCGATCGTCGATCCGGGCGATCCCGTTTGGCAGGTCGCCGCCTTCCTGCTCGGCGGCGGCGCGGCCTTCATGTCGCATGCCGGAAAGGCGGGAGCGCGGGCGCTGGTCAATACCTCGCCCGAGCCCGTCAGCAACATGGTCGTTTCGACCGGCGAGGACATCGCCACTGTCGGCCTCCTCGCACTGGCCATCGCCAATCCCATCGCCGCCGCCTCGGTCGCGCTGATCCTCGTCATCGCCAGCCTATGGCTGATCTTGTCCGCGCGTCGCCTGCTGCGCCGCCTGACCTCGCCGCGTTGACGCCCAAAAGCCACCGGCGCGGCACACTCGCCGCCTGTATCCTCGCCTCCAGCCTCAGCTTCGTCGAGGGCTCGGTCCTGAACGTCGCGCTGCCCGCCATCCGCCAGAGCACGGGCGCCGGGCCGAGCGAGGTGCAATGGGTGGTCAACGCCTATCTGCTGCCGCTGTCGGCTTTGCTGCTGCTGGGCGGGGCCCTGGGCGACCAATATGGACGGCGACGGATGCTGCTCATCGGCACCGCAATGTTCGCGCTCGCCTCCCTGCTGTGCGCGCTCTCGCCGGGGCTGGAGTGGCTGCTCGCCGGACGTGCGCTGCAGGGCATCGGCGCGGCGATGTTGCTGCCGAGCAGCCTCGCCCTGCTCAATGCGGCCTTCGAGGGCGAAGCGCGTGGGCGGGCAATCGGCATCTGGGCCTCGGTCGGCGCGGGTAGCGCGGCGGTCGCCCCGCTGATCGGCGGCTGGCTGGTCGACAATGTCGGCTGGCCCGCGATCTTCTTTATCAACCTGCCACTGGCGGCCGGCGCGATGCTGCTTGCCTGGCTCTATGCCGCGGAAAGCAGCAACGACGGCGCCGCGCGGACCGATTATCCGGGCGCGCTGCTGGCAACGCTCGGCCTTGGCGGGGTGACCCTGGCGCTGACCCTGTGGTCGGTCGACCTTAGCTTCACGCCCACCGCGATCGCGATCCTGGTTGGCGGAATTGCCGCTTTGGCCGCCTTCCTGTGGGTCGAATATCGCCGGGGCGACACGGCGATGATGCCGCTTGGCCTGTTCGGCAATCGCTGCTTCGCCGGCCTGACCGCGCTCACCTTCCTGCTCTATGGCGCGTTCGGGGCGGCGATGCTGCTGATCCCCTTCGTACTGATCGAGGCCGCCGGATTTTCGCCGCTCGACGCTGGCCTCGCTTTGTTGCCGCTGCCTATCGTCATCGCCCTCGCCTCGCCCGTCATGGGCCGTCTTGCCAAGCGCATGGGTGGCCGGATGCCGCTCACCATCGGTCCGCTGGTGGTTGCGGCGGGGATGCTGCTGACGACGCGTATGGGCGCGGGCTCGGACTATTGGAGCGGCCTGTTCCCCGCGCTGTGCGTGCTTGCGATCGGCATGGCGATCGCGGTCGCCCCGCTGACCACGACCGTGCTCGCGTCGGTCGACGAGCATCATACGGGGACTGCCAGCGGCCTCAACAGCGCGGTCGCGCGCACCGGCGGGCTGATCGCGACGGCGATGCTCGGGGCGGTCCTTGCCGCGACCGGCGCGGCGCTGTTCGCCGGTTTTCACACCGCGCTGCTGGCAGGGGCGGCCATCAGCGCTGTCGCGGGTGTGATCGCTTTCCTGACCGTCGCCCCCGGCACCGGCAAGGAAAAGGCCGCCGACGCCTGAGCGCCGACGGCCTTCGCATTGCCTTGATCGATGCACCCGCGCCTAGGCGAGGACCTCGCTGTTGGAGGCAGGGCTCACCGAGTTGGGACAATGAGACATCTGACCACCTCCTTTCACTTGTTGACGATGCGTGGGAAGATGGGAGCGGGCTTCGGGTTTTCAATAGGTTACGTCGTGCCCGGGGAAGGCCGGGGCGCAAGGCCAGTTTTGGAGGTTAACGGGGGGGGCCGCCCATGGCCGGGGCGGACCAACAAACCGAAACCCACCCACCCCAAACGGGGGGGTGTTTTAAAGAAGAAACAACCCCC
>JANPKL010000231.1:0-18166 GCA_031425975.1 Sphingomonas sp. | reverse complement strand
CGGCGGCCCCGACCTTTCCTCGCATCGTTCGGCCTATGCCGAGGGCAAGCGCGCCGCGGAAATGCTCTGCACCATTTACCAAAAGCAGTTCGGGTTGGACGTAGTCAACGCGCGGATCTTCGCGCTGCTGGGCCCCCTGCTGTCGCTCGACATCCACTTTGCTGCGGGCAATTTCATCCGCGACGCGATGGCTGGGCGGCCAATCGTGGTGCATGGCGCCGGCACCGCGGTCCGATCCTATCTCTACGCGGCCGACCTGACGGTCTGGTTGTGGAAGATCCTGCTCGATGGCCCGCGCGGCGCGGTCTATAATGTCGGCTCCGAAGAGGGGGTGTCGATCGCGGCGCTTGCCGAACGGGTTTCGCTTGTGCTGAACGGCGCGGGCCACGACATCCTGGGGCTCCAGGATCCGGGCTGGAACCCCGGACGATATGTGCCCTCCACTGCCAAGATCCGGGCCGAGCTCGGGGTTGAAAGCAGTGTTCGGCTGGACGATGCGATCCGCCGGACGGCGGCCTCAAATGGATGGAATGAATGAGCAAGATCAAGCTGTCGAACTGGGTGGCCGAGGAGCTGGTTCGCCAGGGCATCACCGATACCTTCATGCTGACCGGCGGCGGGGCGATGCACCTCAATCACAGCATCGGCACGCTGGGCGCGATGAAGACCACCTTCTGCCATCACGAGCAAGCGCTGGCGATGGCGGCCGAAGCTTATTATCGACTGACCGGCCGACTGGCAGTGGTCAACGTCACCTCCGGGCCCGGCGGCACCAACGCCATCACCGGCATCTACGGCGCCTTCGTCGACTCGATCGGCGTCCTGGTGATCTCGGGCCAGGTCAAGATCGAGACCACGGTCCGACACACCGGCCTGCCGCTGCGCCAATATGGCGACCAGGAGCTGGATATCGAGCCGATCGTCCGCCCGATCACCAAATATGTAACGATGGTCACCGACCCGCGCTCGATCCGATATCACCTCGAAAAGGCCATCCATCTCGCCACGACGGGACGTCCCGGGCCGGTCTGGCTCGACATCCCGCTCGACGTGCAGGCCGCGATGATCGACCCGGCCGAGCTCGATCCCGGCTTCGACCCGGCCGAGCTCGACGAGCCGTGGACCCGCACCGACATTCCAGCGGCGGCGGCGGCGATCGTGGCTCGGCTGCGAACGGCGGAGCGGCCCGTGGTCTTTGCCGGCGGCGGCGTGCGGATCAGCGGTGCCCATGCCCAGTTCCTCGCCCTGGTCGAAAAGCTCGGCATTCCGGTGGTCACGGGCTGGAACGCCCACGACGTCATCTGGAACGATCACCCGCTTTATTGCGGTCGGCCGGGCACGATCGGCGATCGTGGCGGCAACATGGTCACGCAGAGCGCCGACTTCCTGCTGATCCTGGGCAGCCGCCTCAACATCCGTCAGGTCAGCTACAATTGGTCCAGTTTTGCCCGCGAAGCCTATAAGGCGTGGATCGACATCGACCCAATCGAATTGCAGAAACCCAACGTCAAGCCCGACCTGCCGGTCGTGGCGGATCTGAAGGATCTGATCCCGGCGCTGATCGAGGCGGCGCCGGCCGCGCCTTCGCCCAAGCAGGTCGAATGGCTGGCCTGGGCTAAGGAACGCGGCGCGCGCTTCCCGGTGGTCCTGCCCGAATATCAGGACAATGAGCAGTGCCATCCCTACATCGCGATGGACAAATTATTCGCCCAGCTTGCCGACGACGACGTGGTCGTCACCGGTAACGGCAGCGCATGCGTGGTCAGTTTCCAGACCGCCCACCTCAAGCAGGGGCAGCGGCTGTGGACCAACAGCGGCTGCGCAACCATGGGCTACGACCTGCCCGCAACGATCGGGATCGCGGCCGCGCGGGGCTTCGACAAGCGAGTCATCTGCATCGCCGGCGACGGCAGCATCATGATGAACATCCAGGAACTGCAGACGATCGTCGGCTACGGCATCCCGGTAAAGATCTTCCTGCTCAACAACAGCGGCTACGTTTCGATCTTTCAGACGCATCGCAACTTCTTCAACGGGGTCGAGGTCGGCGGCGGGCCCAAGAGCAACGTGACTTTCCCCGATTTCAGCAAGGTCATGACGGCGTTCGGCTTTGCCCACGTACGGGCGGACCGGCACGACGATCTCGACGGCGCGATCCGCGACACGCTGGCCTCGCCCGGTCCGGCGGTATGCGAGATCATGATCGACGAGTTGGTCGCCTTCGCGCCCAAGCTCGGCGCCAAGCAGCATCCCGATGGCCGGATCACCTCGCCCGCGCTCGAAGACCTGTCTCCATTCCTCCCGCGCGAAGTCTTGCGCGAAAATATGCTGATAGACCTGATCGAGGAATGAGCGACGGGGGACAATCGAGTAGCGAGGCCGACATTGCTGCGCCGCGCGACCCCGGTCGCGCGCTGCGCTATCTCGTCGCGGCTGGGCTCAACACCGCATTCGGCCTGGCAATTTTTCCGCTCCTGGTGTGGAGCAGCGACTGGCTCGAGACCCATTATCTCGTCGCTCTGCTGATTGCGCAAGCGTCGAGCCTGCTGTTTGCGTTCACTACTTACAGGGTCGGCGTGTTCGGGACGGATGGAGCGGTGGGTCGGCAATTCGGGCTTTTTTCAAGCTTCTATCTGTTCAATTACGCCGCAAACTGGGCCGCCCTACCCTTTCTGGTAGAGGTGGTCGGGATCAACCTGATCATCGCGCAACTGGGCTTTGCCCTGCTGTTGATGATCGGAAGCTATTTCTGGCACAGCAAAGTCACCTTCAAGACCGGGAGTGAGCGTTGAACGAGTCTACTTTTCCACTCCGCAACTGCCCCAGCTGCGATGCCAACGACCCTCGCGAGGAGGTCATGAGTGAGAATCGCGCCGAACATAGTTCGCTCGACGAGCTCCAGCCTTTTTGGTCGGGCCTGTTCAAAGAGAAGAGGTTCTTCTCCTATGCCCGCTGCGGAGCCTGTTCGCAGCTTTACGCGCCGCGCTTCTTCACCAACGCCCAGTTGGGCGAGCTCTACGCCAACATGGCGCCGAACATGGAGGATGTGCCGGGACCAGCACTGGAAGCCACGCAGCGCGGCTATTGGCAGGTCGCCCGCCAGCGGCAGTCTGCCGGCGGCGGCTTCCTGGAGATTGGTCCGGATATTGGCTACATCGTCCGCGACGCAGCGCGCGAAGGCGATTTCGATCACTTCTGGCTGTTTGAGCCCAATCGCGCCGTGCACGACGAACTGGCAGCGGCCACTGGAGGGCGTCCGTACACCATTTCGACCGAGATGGACGACCTGTCGCCGGTGCCCGATGGCAGCATCGCGGTAGCGGTGATGATCCATGTCCTTGACCACTTGCTCGACCCGGTCGCGATCCTGCGTTCGATCCGTTCCAAACTGCGGCCCGACGGACTGCTGATGATCGTGACGCATAACGAGCGCTCGCTGCTGCGCTCGGTCATGGGGGTGAAATTTCCGCCCTTCTGCCTGCAGCATCCTGAGCTCTACAACCCCGACACCATCACCCGGCTGCTCAAGACCGCCGGCTTCGGGACGGTCGAGGTCCAGCGCAGCAAAAATTACTTCCCGATCGGCTTCATGCTCCGCCAGGCCGCTTGGACCGCCGGCCTGGACCTGTCCAAGGCGTCGCTCCCGGATAAGCCGGTCGGCCTCAAGCTGGGCAACATGCTGACGCTGGCAGGGGTTTGCGGATGAGCGGTGCGGCACTGGTCTTTGGCGCCAGCGGCCAGATCGGCTCGGCCTGCCGGCGCAAGCTGGGGAGCGACGGCTTTGCCGTGATCGCGACCAGCCGCACGGGCGTGCCGGGTGACGGCATCGCCGCCTATGACCCGGCGGCCGACCCCGACCGGCTTCCCGGCGATGGCCCGTTCGAGGCGGTCGTCTGGGCCCAGGGGGCGAACCTCAACGACAGCGTCATCGACTTCGACGCGGGGCGCCATCGCGCGCTCTACGAGGCCAATGCGCTGTTCGTGGCCAGCAGCCTCCATGCACTCTTGAAGGCCGACCGGATCGCCGATGGCGCACGGCTGTGCGTCATCAGTTCGGTCTGGCAAAAGGTCTCGCGAACCAACAAGCTGTCCTACATGATGACCAAGGCCGCCGTGCAGGGGCTGGTCATGTCGGTCGCGGTCGATCTTGCCGACCGCGGGATCACCATCAACGCGGTGCTGCCCGGCGCGCTCGAGACGCCGATGACCCGCCAGAATCTGTCCGCCGAGCAGATCGAGCGCCTCGCCAATATGACACCGTTCAAGCGATTGCCGGCGATGGAAGACGTCGCGGCCCTCGTCTCCTTCCTCTGCTCGGCCGCCAACAGCAGCATCACCGGGCAATTCGTTGCCGTCGACCTGGGATTTGAGCATGCACGACTTGTTTGAAATCAAGGCGGAATCGGGCAGCCACCCGGTCCGCCTGTCCGAAGCGCCGCTGCGCGAGGTGGTCGAGGCTTCGGCCGGCACGATCGTGCTTGCCGACGCCTTCTTCCGGGACGCGCTGGTGGGGCTGGACCGACCGGTGATCTTCATCGAAGCGAGCGAGGACGCCAAGGAATTCACCAACCTAGGGCCGCTGATCGAGCAATGCCGAAGCCTCGGCCTGGCCCGCAACGGCCATTTGCTGGCGGTCGGCGGGGGGGTCGTCCAGGACATCGCCTGCTTCATCGCCACGGTCTACATGCGCGGTGTCGGCTGGACCTTCCTGCCGACCACACTGCTGGCGATGGTCGACAGCTGCATCGGCGGCAAGAGTTCGATTAACGTCGGCAAGTTCAAGAACCTCGCCGGGTCGTTCTACCCGCCGGCGGCGATCACCATCCCGGTCGCGGCGGTCACCACTTTGCCCGCAGAGCATCTCGCTGCCGGGCGCTGCGAGGCCGCCAAAATCTGCTACGCCAAGGACAGCGAGGCTTTCGACAAGTATCTGGCGGTCGCCGGCAGCGAGGACCTGTCGGGCGTCGCGGCGATGGTCTCGCTCAGCCTTGGCGCCAAGAAGTGGTTCGTCGAGACCGACGAATTCGATCAGAACGAGCGCTTGCTGCTTAACTTCGGGCACAGCTTCGGCCATGCGCTGGAAAGCTGCAGCGCTTATCAGGTGACCCATGGCGTGGCCGTCGGCGTCGGCTGCCTTGCGGCCGTCAATTACAGTGCCAGCGAACATGCTCACTTGCCTGCGCTGGCACGGGTGGCGGCGCTGCGTCGCGATCTGGAGTCCGTCCTCGCCATGGTCGACGGGTTGAAAGAAGCGCTCGGCCAAGTCGAAAAAGCGCAATTCTTTCACTATTGGCAAAGCGACAAGAAGCACACGCCCAGCCAGTATCGCCCAATCCTGCTGAACGAGCAGGGCGCGCTGTATCGGGCCGCCGTCAGCCGAGACGCGACAACCGACGACCGCATCTGGGCGGCCTTTGACCGGGCGCGGAGCGAACTGGCCTAAGCGCGGCCGCAGTAGTCGGCGATTTGCGCAAGGGTGATGCCGCGCGCATCCTCGCCGCGATGGACCGCCTGGTGCCACTCGCTGACCTGGGCCAGCGCTTGTTTGAGACGGAAGCGCGGGCTCCACCCGAGCTCGGCACGGGCCTTGCTGATATCGAGCCGGAGCAGCACCGCCTCATGCGGCTGGGCACCTTCGGGCTTGGTCCACCCGAGCGGGCTATCCCACTTGGAGAGAAGTTCGTCGACGATCCAGCCGACTGGCCGCGTGTCCTCGTCCGCGGGACCGAAATTCCATCCGGCCGCTGCGCTGTGATCCCCTTGGAGAAGTCGCTCGGCGATCAGCAGATAGCCGCCCAGCGCCTCTAGCACGTGCTGCCACGGACGCACCGAGGCCGGATTGCGGATCGACGGCGCCTGACCCGCCAGCAGCGAGCGGATGATGTCGGGGACCAGCCGGTCGGCGGCCCAGTCGCCACCGCCGATGACATTGCCGGCGCGAACCGACGCGATCGCGGCACCATCGGGATAGGATCGGCGATAAGCCGAGATGACCAGTTCCGCGGCGCCCTTGCTGCTGCTGTAAGGGTCGTAGCCGCCCATTGGGTCATTCTCGCGATAGGGCCAGACCCATTCGCGGTTTTCGTAGCATTTGTCGGTGGTGATGCAGACGACGGCCTGCACGTCGGCACAAGCCCGGCAGGCCTCGAGGACGTGGACCGTGCCCATCACGTTGGTGGCATAGGTCTCGACCGGATTGTCGTAGGAATAGCGTACCAGCGGCTGCGCCGCGAGGTGGAAGACGATCTCGGGCCGGAAGTCGTCGATCGCCCCGCGGACGGTGTCGAAATCGCGGATATCGCCGATGCGGCTGTCAATGATCGCGTCCAGCCGGGTCTGGACAAACAAACTCGGGTCGGTCGGGGCAGGAAGCGACAGGCCCGCTACCTCGGCCCCAAGCTGGTGCAGCCAGAGGCACAACCAGCCGCCCTTGAAGCCCGTGTGGCCGGTGACCAGGACGCGCTTGCCGCGCCACAGGTCCGGGGTCACCAGCATTTCCAGGGCCCTCCGGCCTGCCACAGCTCCTCGAGGTGCAATTTGTCGCGCAGGGTATCCATCGGCTGCCAGAAGCCGTCGTGCCGATAGGCCATGAGCTCACCCGCCGAGGCAAGTTGCTCCAGCGGCTTCTGCTCCCAGATCGAACTATCGCCGTCGATCAGATCGAGCACCGACGGTTCGGCGACGAAAAAGCCGCCGTTGATCAGACCCCCATCCCCAGCCGGCTTTTCGCGGAACGCGCGGACCAAGTCGCCTTCGAACTCGAGCGCGCCGAATCGGCCCGGGGGCGCGACCGCGGTGATCGTTGCCTTCTTGCCATGGGCTCGGTGGAAGGCGACCAGCGCGCCAATGTCGATATCGGCAACCC
Organism: Sphingomonas sp.; assembly: GCA_031425975.1. Lineage (GTDB taxonomy): Bacteria > Pseudomonadota > Alphaproteobacteria > Sphingomonadales > Sphingomonadaceae > Sphingomicrobium. The sequence continues at coordinate 11,301 of JANPKL010000231.1, read as the reverse complement.
CGTCACCATAGGTCAGGCAGAAGGGCTCGCCGGGCGTCAGATGCCCCCCGATCCGCTTCAGCCGGCCACCAGTCATCGTCTCGGCCCCGGTTTCCACCAGCGTGATGCGCCATGGCTCGCTCCAATTCTGATGGATTTCCAACTTGTTCTTGGTCAGGTCGATGGTGACGTCCGCCGTGTGGAGGAAGTAGTTCGCGAAGAACTCCTTTATCATGTAGCCGCGGTAGCCAAGGCAGACGATGAAGTCGTTAATGCCGTGGGCCGAATAGACCTTCATGATATGCCACAGGATCGGCATCCCGCCGATTTCTACCATCGGCTTGGGACGGATGGACGTTTCCTCGCCCAGCCGCGTTCCCAGCCCTCCGGCAAGCAGTACAGCCTTCATTCCATGCGCTCCCAAGACATCGCCGCGCCCTAAGGAATGAGGCGGCATCTTTCCAGCCCGCCGGCGCGATTTGTGCCGATGCCGATCATTTGGTCTTGAGCATCACGATCCGCACCACGGGGCCGCCGGCGATGCCGGCGCCAGGCCTGAACAAGGCGACGGTGCGGCCGCCTCCGAGCAGGGCGCGGTAATTGCCCAACGCCGCCGGATAGCGTTCCGCTTCTTCAAGATAGAGGTCGTAATAGGTCAGGATGGCATAATCGGCGACGCAGCTGTCGATCCGTTCGGGCGCGACATTGCCAAGGTCTACGATCGTGCCGCCGTTGCGCCGGACCTGCACCTCCTCATAACCGATGTTGCGCTCAAGCAGCTTGAGGCCGTCCAGGCAGCCGCTTTCCCCGATCGGGAACAGGAAGCGCCAGGGTTGCGACCGCAGCTTGAGTTCGAGATGTTCGAGCACCACGGTGCTGCGCGCCGGGATGTTGGCAACCGCCCAGGACGCTGCCTGCACGCGCGTGTCGTTGCGGCGCTCCACCGATTGCGCTACCGCGCCCACTAGCGATGGGACGAGCAGGATCGCGGTCGCAGCGGCCGCGATGGCTGGCGCGGCGACGAACTTGAACCGGACCGCCAGGACTTCGGTCAGATGCGCGACCGCAATGCCGGCGAACACGCATAGCATAGGCAGGAGCGGGAGCACCCAGCGCGACCAGATCAATTTCTGCCCGCTGATCATCACCAGAAAAAGGACGGCTGCGGGAAGCAGAACGAAAGCCGCCACGTGGCCCTTGCGAACCGTCAGCAAGATCCCCGCCAGCGCCACGCCGAGGCCAAGCCAGCCCATCGACCCGGCGACCTGCTCCCCAAGATAGCGGCCGAGATTGGAGAAAAAGCCTTCGCCGGTATGCCCGAGGTGAAGGGGGCGAACTTCGCCGCCAAGGTTGGAAACGACGGTAGGCCAATCGATGAACAGATAGGGCGAAGCGATGAACATGCCGACCAGAACACAGCAACCAGCGACGGACATGTGGGCAGCAGCGGTTCGCCACTGATCCTTCCGCTCTGCAAGGCGATAGATTGCAGCCCCGACGATGGCGACGAACACCGACGCGGCCGGCCATTTTGTCGCGATCGCGAACCCCGTGAACAGTCCGGCCAGCAGCAGGTCGCGCCACCGGCCACCGATCGCCAGGCGCCAGGCAAAGAAGATCGCCAGCAGCATGAACAGGCTGGCGTGGATGTCGGTCCGCACCACTTGCGACCAACTGATGTGGAGGCCGTTGAACGCCAGCAACGCCGCGGCGGCCAGGCCCGCGACCGAACCGTCCATCCGGCGGCCGATCAGATAGGTCAAGCCGGCGCAGCCGGTGGCGATAAGCGCCATGGTGACGCGGGCCGGAACAAACAGCAGCCCGGGGTCGCCATAAGCGGCCTGCACGAATGTCGCCACGTCGGCATAGCGCCCGGACAGCACGGCGGTGCTGACCACCAGAAGGTCGACGAGGGCAAGCAGATAGATGGTCGTCGTGCCGGGATGCCCGAACCAGCGCGGGTTGAGCGTCTTTTGCTGGATGAGCTCGAGCCCCTTCAGCATGAAGATGGGCTCGTCGGGGTCATGCAGGCTGGGCAGGCCGAACCGGACGTTGTTGAGCCGCCAGGCAAGCGCTGCGGCAAGGATCAGGAACAGCAGGATCCTCCTGCTTGAGCGATGGCCGGGCACGTCTATCCTTCGAATTGGTCACCAGCGACGGTGCGCGATCCTCTTGAAGGACAATCGACCGTTCCGCCAAGACTTTCCCGCGCGAATCGGCCGCATGCGCATCGAAATTGCGGGCAAGAGGGACGGGCTTCGCTTGACCCTCGGCTTGCCCTGCCCTAGGCAGCGCTCCGCCGGTTCGGCCCCTTCGTCTAGCGGTTAGGACGCGGCCCTTTCACGGCTGAGACACGAGTTCGATTCTCGTAGGGGTCACCACCTTGGTCAGCATCTTGCCGCGGGCACGCTGGCAGCCGGTGCCAACGGTCGAGCTGGAAATGACGGCCGTGCCTCCCGGCGGAGGATGGTCTCCTCAAGGCCATATGCCGGATGCGCATTTTTCGCCGAGCTGCGGTCCTGCCTTCCCGCGCACAAAGCGGAACCCCCTTCCCCGCCGGGCGGCTTTCACGCATGGCAGGCCGCAACGGCAAGAGCATGGAGTGGACCCGATGATCGAAGCGGAATGGTGGGAATATGACAGCGTGGCCGAACTGGCCGAGGCGGTCGCGGGCGATGTCGCCTTCATCATCGAAAGCGCGATCGACGCGCGCGATGCGTCGCTGCTGGCGCTGCCCGGCGGGGCGACCCCGGTGCCGGTGTTCGAGCGGCTGGCGAAGGCCAAGCTGCCGTGGAAGAAGGTCACCATCGTACCCACCGACGAGCGGCTGGTGGCGGTCGACGATCCTCGCAGCAACGCCCGCCTGCTGGCGCAGAATTTCATGCGTGCCGGGGCGCGGGTAATCCCGATCGGCGGCGAAAGCAAGGACGTCGAGACGGCCGGAAATATTGCCGAAGCTCGGCTGGCCGATCTGCCGTGGCCTCCGGACCTGGTCTGGCTCGGCATGGGCGCCGACGGGCATACGGCATCGATCTTTCCCGGGCCGGACATGGCGAAGGCGCTCGACGCCCCCAAGGCCCGGCGAGCGATTGGCGTGACCCCCGACCCGATGCCGGCCGACGTGGCGGTGCCGCGCGTCACGCTGACCCGCGCCGCCCTGCTGTCGTCGCGGACGTTGATCATCACCATCACCGGCCAGGAAAAACGCGACCTCCTCGAGCAGGCGATCGCCGACGGGCATTCAAGCCGACTGCCGATCGGGCGGGTGCTCGCCGAGGCTGAGCAGGCGATCGACATCCACTGGGCGCCGTAGGGCGGTTCATGGTCGCCTGAGCCCCGGCCTTGCCGGGACGACGCGCAAAGAAGAAGGGCGCCGGGATTGCTCCCGGCGCCCTCTTCTTGCCTGCGAGGCTTGCCGCCTAGAAGCGGAAGCCCCCGCGGACGCCCCAGCCCTTGACGTCGCCGAGGTCGACGAAGCCGCTGATCAGCGGGCCGCCGCCGGCGCCGCCGCCGAGACCGGCTTCGATCCGGCCCCAGGTACCGCGCTTCTGGTCCTCGATGGTCGAGGTCAGCCCGCCCGAGCGGACGACGACGTCATTGGCGTCACCAAATTCACGGAACAGTTTGCCGTCGATGAACGGAGCAAGAATGCCGGCGAAGCTCGCCCGGGCCTGGAGACGACCGCGGGTGCTGGTGTGGCGCTGACCGTCGAAGTTGACGTTGCCGAAACGATAAGCGTCGGTTCGCGAACGAACGTAGCTGAGGCCCGCGCCGACATCGAAGTTAATGCTGCCCGGATTGCCGAAGCGGAAGCCTGCCTCGCCGTCGACGCCGGTGCTGCGACCGTCGGGATTGACCATCAACGCGCCGACCGAGTTGTTGACGAGTCGGATGTCGTAATCGTCACGCTTCAGCAGCAGGCCGGCATAGATGCCCTGCTTCGCCCCAAACTGGGCATAGGCACCGTAGTTGTAGCCCTCAAGGTCCAGGCCGGTCCCGAAGTCGGTGTCGCCCTTGGCGTGCTCGTAACCGGCGGTGACGCCGACCACAAAGTTCTGCGCACCGAAGTCGAGGCCGCCCTGGGCACCGCGACGCTTGGTCTCGAAGCGGCTGCTGGTGGTGAGGGTAGTGTTGAAGGCTGTCGTGCTACGGCTGCGATCGCCGAACCGCTCACGCGAGCCGTAGAGCTGCGCCCAGATGCCCACTGGGCCCTTGCGCTCGTTGCCGTAGTCGATCCGGCGGCTCATCGCGTAGGACTGATAGGCCTCGGCCGACTGATACCAGATATCATTGGCCATGCGGCCGACGAAGAGCTGGTCGAACACCACCTCATCCGGACGGCTGACGAGGAAGATGTCGCCGCCGCGGTTTTCGAGGCTGAAGTTGATCAGCCCGAAGCTGTTGGTCCCGCCAAGGACGAAGTTGCCCGTCCCGACCAGATTGTTGAGCGACGAGTCGATCACCAGCGCGCCGGTCGGGTCGATCACCGGATTGGTGTAGGCCGCAAGCACGGTGGTGGTGCCGGCAGTAGTGCCGCCGATGACCAGTCGATCAGCGACGTTGACGTTGGTGGTACCGACCACGTCGATCCCCAGGCGGGCATCGCCCGACGCGGTATAGTTGCCAGGGATGGTCAGGGTGTCGTTGGCCGCGCCGTCACGAAGGTCGATCAGGCCGCCGGCATTGAGAAAGCTCTCGAGGTTCGCGAGGGTCTGGGCGCCATCGCGAAGGTTGAGCGTCCCCGTATTGTTGAACACGTCGCCGGCCGTGGTGGCGTTGGCGCCGAAGTCGAAGGCTGCCGCCGAACTCAGGTTGAGCGTGCCGGCGTTGTTGAGGCGGTCGTCCCCGGCGCCGAACTGAACGATCCCGGCATGGTTGAAGGCGGTGTTGTTGTTGAACGTGTCATTCCCCGCGAGGAAATCGATTGTCCCCACCTGGGTGTAGCCGGCGGTGCGGTTGTTGGTAAACACGTCGTTGCCGGCGGTGAAGGTCAGCGGACCGTTCAGCGTGCCGGTAGTGCCGATCGTCAGGGTCAGCGGACCGCCGACCACCGCATAGGCCGGAGCCCCGGCGGCAGTGCTGGTGACGGTGCCGTTGACGAGCAGGGAGTTGCCGGTGGTTCCGCCGAGCGTGATTGCGGTCGGGCCGGTGACGGTAACACCCGCATTGACCGTGACGCTAGAAGTGCCGGCCGACTGCGCCCAGATCGCCGAACCGGCGGTCGAGGAGACGTTGCCGGTGGCGACGACCGAAACCGGCGCGGCACCCGAAGCGACGACGCGAACCGCGGCAAAGCTGGGCACTGCAGCGGTGTTGGCGGCGGTCGAGGTGACCACGCCGGTGTTGACCGTCACCGCGCCGGTGCCGGCGGTGGCGACGTCGATCGCGATCGAATCGGCCCCCGAGACGGTGGTGGTGCCGCCGGTGACGGCGGTGGTGCCGCTGGCATTGACGACATTGATGCCGTCAGACGCCGCACCGGTGGTGGTGAGGGTGCCGCAGGTGACCATGGTGTTGCCGTTGGCCGACAGGTCGAACGCCGGCGAGTTGGCGCCGGTGGTCGAGATGTTGCCGCAGGTGACCGCCGCAGTGGTGACGCCCCCGATGGAGACGCCGCGCGAGCCCGCGCCCGCCGTCGTGATGCTGCCCGAGTTGGTGAAGGTCAGCGGACCGGTGCCCCTGATCTGGACGCCGTCGGCGCCCACACCGGTGGTGGTCGCCCCGGCGACGGTGGCGCTGATCGCCCCCGCACCGCCGTTGATCTGCAGCCCATCGTTCGCATTGGCCGTGAGGATGCCGCCGGTGAAGGTGATCGCACCGGTCGAATTAAGCAGCGTCGCGATTGCGCCGGCTTCGGTCGAGGTGACCGCGCCCGTGGTGAGCGTGATCGGGTCGGCGCCGTTGACGATGACGATGCCGTTGCCAGCAGCCCTCACCGCTCCGGTGGTGAGCGTCACGAGCCCGCCGGTACCGCCCGCGACGACCAGGCCCTGCGAGCCCGCGCCATTGGCGGTAATCGTTCCGGTGGTGCCGGTGATCGTGCCGGTGTTGGACACCAGGTTGATCCCGATCTGGCCGGCGCCAGTGGCAGTGACGTTCCCGCCGGTGATGGCGATGTTACCACTGTCGGTGCTGATCAGGACCGGATAGCTGGCCCCCGTGCCGGCGGTGGCGATGTTGCCGTAGGTCGCGGCGACATTGCCGGTTCCGCCGATGATGTTGAGACCGATCGAGTCGACGCCAGTGGTGGTGATCGCCCCGCTGGTCGAAGTGATCGGACCGGTGCCGGTGATGAAGATGCCGTCCGAATCGGCGCCCGCGACGCTGACCGTGGTGACGGTCGAGCTGATCGCGCCCGCGCCGCCGTTAATGACGACGCCGTCGCTGCCCGCCTGCGCGGTGGTGACGGTGCCGCCGGTCAGCGTGATCGCTCCGGTGCTGCTCAGGGTGATCGCCGGAGCATCAACCTCGGTCGTCGAGGTGTTGCCAGTCACCAAAGTGATGGGCAATGCGCCATTGGCGATGACGATCGCATCGTTGGTCGAGGCGACATTGCCGCTGGTCAGGTTGACCGCTCCGCCCGCGCCGGCGGAAGAAAAGACGATGCCGCGCGAATTGGCGCCGGTCTGCGAGATGTTGCCGACGGTGCCGGTCAGGCCCGCGCTCTGCGCGAAGACGCCGGTCGAGTTCGCGCCGGTCTGGGTGATCGTCCCGCCGCGCAGGTTGACGTTGCCGGTCGAGACGGCGTCGACGCCGAAGCCATTGAGGCCGCTGGTGCTGATGCTGGTGAAGCCAGCATCAATCAGGCCGGTGGCGGCACGCAGCTGAAGCGCTGCGTCGTTCGCGCCGCTGGTGGTGACCGCGCCGGCATTGGTCGTGACCGTGCCCGCGCCGATCGTCGAGGCAAAGATGCCTTCGAACTGGCTGCTGTTGACCGAGGTCGTGTTGACGAGAACGTTGCCGCCCTGCGATTGCGCGAAGACGCCGCTGTTGCCGACGGCGGTAACCGCACCGCAATTGACGGTCACGTTGCCGGTCCCGTTCGTGAGCGCGAAGACGCCGCTGTTACTGGGGGCCGTGGTGCTGACCGTCGAGCAGCCGCCGATGTCGATCGCCCCGCTTCCACTAGCGATCTGGGCGAAGATGCCATTGCCGTTGGTGCTGGTCACGGCGCCGCTGCGGATGGTGATACCACCCGTTCCGCCCCCGAAGACTTGGGCACCGATGCCGAAGCCATTGGCGGCCGTCACGGTGCCGGTCGTGAGATTGATCGAGCCCGCTCCGCCCGAAATCGACGTCAGGACACCAGAGGTGCCCCCGTTGAGGTTACCGGTCGTGACGGTGTTGGAGCCGCCCGAGGTCGCGGTGGTGACGGCGCGGTCGGTCGCCATCACGTTGCCGGCGACGACGACGATGTTACCGGTCTGATTGCCTGCCTGGATACCCCGGCTGGCGGCGCCCGTGGTGGTGATGTTGCCGGTGCGCAGGGTCAGATCCGTCCCGCCATTTGCGCGCACGCCGTAACTCGTCGCGCCAGTGGTCGACAGATTGCCGACGGTCACGGTGGCGTTCTGGCCGGTCGTATTGAGGATTAACGCATCGGCGTTGGTGCCGCCGGCGGTGGTGATGTTGACCGGGGCGGTGGTGCCGGTCGGCAGCAGGCTGAGCGCGCCGCCGGTCGAGGTCAGGTTCACGCCCGGCGTCGCGGTGCTCGCGATCGGGCCGGTGGCAGTATAGCTGATGGTCGAGGGGGCAGTAGCATTGGTCGTGACCAGGCCCGGGCCCGTTACGACCACGGTGATGGCGTCGGTGGTGCCGGTCAGCACCGTCGCGGTGCCGTCCACGCAGGTCACATTGGTCCCCGTCTGCGAACAGGTCGTCGCCTGCGCGGCGGCGGCGCTGGGCATAACAAAGGCCGCCGCAGCGGCCGAGACGGTGGTGAGCAAGGCGAGCTTGGTGGTGCGTGTTGTCACGTAGACACTCCCGTTTGCGGAGGCGCGCAACTACTGGCGGCCTCGGCTTTGAAATCCGAACAGCCGCCTAACGACGCATTGCCGGTGGCGGTTTCCTGCGGCCGCTTAAAGCGGGGAACTGTGATATGAAAGATACAATTTCACGTGCATGGGATAACCGGTTGTGAAGTCCGGACACTTTTAATCCAGTCGCTTCCGGTGCCAGATGAGATGCTCGGCCAGGAAGGTGGAGACGAATAAGTAGCTGTGATCATATCCATTCTGGACGCGAAGGCTCAGATTGCGGCCACTGGCGCAGGCTTGCTCGAGTAATGAAGGGCGCAACTCACGATCGAGAAAGGGATCGGCCGAACCGATATCGACCAGGCAATCGGGCATCGTCGCACCCGCCTCGATCAGCGCCACCGCGTCATGCGCGCGCCACGCCCCGCGATCCTCGCCGAGGTAGCGGGAAAAGGCCTTCTGCCCCCACGGCACCCGGCTCGGCGCGACGATCGGGGCGAAGGCGGAGACGCTGCGGAAACGGCCCGTATGACGCAGCGCGATCGTCAGCGCACCGTGGCCGCCCATGCTGTGCCCGCTGATCGACTGGCGCGACTGATCGACTGTCGGGAATTCGCCCGCGAGCAGCGCCGGCAGTTCCTCGGTGACATAGGTCCACATGCGGTAATTGGCCGACCAAGGGGCCTGCGTGGCATCGACATAGAAGCCGGCGCCGAGCCCGATGTCCCAGCCCTCCTCGTCCGCCACCCCCTCCCCGCGCGGGGAGGTGTCGGGGGCGAGGAAGGCGAGGCCGAGCTCGGCGCACGCGGTGCGATACTCGCCCTTGTCGGTGACGTTGGCGTGGGTGCAGGTCAGCCCGGACAAGTATGTCACCAGCGGCACCGGGCCCGCCTCGGCCTGCGGCGGCAGGAACAGCGAAAAGGTCATCGGAGTGCGCGTGGCGGCGCTGTCGTGGGTGACGACCAGCTGGCGGCCGCCGTGGGCGCGGATGTCGGAAGTGATGGGCATGGGCATTCTCCTTCCTCCCTTCGCGAAGCGATCGGGAGGTGGCAGGCGCGAAGCGGCTGACGGGGGGGCCGGGCGCGATGCCGCTGGCCCTTCCACCACTGCCTTCGGTAGCGGTCCCCCTCCCCATCCGCTTCGCAGACAGGGAGGAAAAAATCACTGCGCCGGGCGGTGCATCGCGCAGAGTTTGTTGCCGTCGGGATCGCGCAGATAGGCTAGGTAGAGCCGGCCGAACGGGTTGGAGCGCTCCCCGGGGGGATCCTCGATCGCCTTGCCGCCGGCAGCGATTCCGCGGGCATGCCAGGCGTCGACTTCTTCCGGGCTGTCGAAGGCAAAACCGATCGTCGCGCCATTACCGTAGGTCGCGGGCTGGCCGTCGATCGGCGGCGTGACCATGAAGATGCTGCCCTTGCGGCCGTAGCTCAGCCGACCCTTGTCGTCGGACCGCGCGGGCTTTTCGAAGAGCGAATCGTAGAATTTGCGGCTGCGGTCGAGATCGTTCGAGCCGACCATCATGTGGCTATACATCAAGCATTCTCCTCTTTGTTCGTGAAGCTCAATAGACCACGACGGCCCGGATGCTCTCGCCCTTGTGCATCAGGTCAAAGCCGCGGTTGATCTCGTCGAGCGAAAGCACATGCGTGATTATCGGGTCGATCGCGATCCTGCCGTCCATGTACATGTCGACGATCCCCGGCACGTCGGTGCGCCCCTTGGCCCCGCCGAACGCGGTCCCGCGCCAGTTGCGGCCGGTGACCAATTGGAAGGGACGCGTGGCAATCTCCTTGCCGGCTTCGGCGACGCCGATGATGATGCTCGTGCCCCAACCGCGGTGGCAGCATTCGAGCGCGGTGCGCATGACCTCGGTATTGCCGGTACAGTCGAAGCTGTAGTCGGCCCCGCCGTCGGTGAGTTCCGCGATCTTCGCCACGGTCTGCTCGCGCGTCATGCCCCTGGCATCGAGGAAGTGGGTCATGCCAAACTGGCGACCCCATTCCTCGCGGTCGGGATTGAGGTCGATGCCGACGATCACCGAGGCCCCCGCCAGCCGTGCGCCCTGGACCACGTTGAGCCCGATCCCGCCGAGGCCGAATACGACCACCGTCTCGCCGGGCTGGACGTTCGCCGTGTTAGTCACCGCGCCGACCCCGGTGGTGACCCCGCAGCCGATATAGCAGCTCGACTGGAACGGCGCGTCGGGGCGGATTTTGGCGACGGCGATCTCGGGGAGGACGGTGAAGTTCGAGAAGGTCGAGCAGCCCATGTAATGGAAGATGCGCTCGCCCTTGTAGCTGAAGCGGCTGGTTCCGTCGGGCATCACGCCCTGCCCCTGCGTCGCGCGGATCGCGGTGCACAAATTGGTCTTGCCGCTGAGGCACGACTTACACTGACGGCATTCGGGGGTGTAGAGCGGGATGACATGGTCGCCGGGCACCACCGAGGTAACCCCCGCCCCGATTTCACGCACGATCCCCGCGCCCTCATGGCCCAGGATACTGGGAAACAGGCCTTCGCTGTCGAGCCCATCCAGCGTGTAGGCATCGGTATGGCAGATGCCCGTGGCCATGATCTCGACCAGCACTTCGCCGGCGCGCGGACCGTCGAGGTCGACCTCGACGATTTCGAGGGGCCGCTTGGCGGCGAAGGCGACGGCGGCTCTGGTCTTCATGTCGCGCCTGTTGCCACGGCTTTCCCGCTGCGCCAAGCACCAGGGCATGACATGGGCAACTGGCAAGCATGCACTCATCACCGGGGGCGGAACCGGCATCGGTGCGGGCGCAGCCCGAGCATTGGCGGCGGCAGGAGCGAAGGTGTCGCTGCTCGGACGGCGCCTTGAATTGATCGAGGCGGTCGCGGAAGAAATCGGGGGCAAGGCCTTCGTCTGCGATGTGACCGACGGCGCGCAACAGGAAGCGGCCTTCCAGGACGCCCGCGCGGCGCATGGTCCGTTCGACTTCGTGATCCTCAATGCCGGGATCGGCGACAGTCGGCCTTTCTTGCGGACGAAGCGCGACAGCTGGAATGCGATCATCGCGACCAACCTCACCGCACTGTTCGACGGTGCGCAGCTCGCGCTTCCCGACCTGCAGGAAGCGGGCAAGCGCCTGATCATCGTCGCCTCGGTCGCCGGATTGAAGGGCGGACCGATGGCCGCGCCTTACGTGGCGTCCAAGCATGGCGCGGTCGGGCTGATGCGCAGCCTTGCCCTCGAATTCGCCCGCACCGGCCTCACCGTGAACGCCATCTGCCCGAGCTTCGTCGACACCCCGATGGTCGACGACAGCGCCGCCCGCATCGCCAAGGCGACCGGACGCAGCCTCGAGGACGGCCGCGCGGTACT
>JANPKL010000230.1:0-4606 GCA_031425975.1 Sphingomonas sp. | reverse complement strand
ACCTATGGGATCTTCGTCTATCAGGAGCAGGTGATGCAGGCTGCGCAGGTGCTCGCCGGCTACAGCCTGGGCGAAGCCGATCTGCTGCGCCGCGCGATGGGCAAGAAGATCCAGGCCGAGATGGACGCCCAGCGCGCCCGCTTCGTCGAGGGTTGCGCGGCCAACGACATCGGGCCGCATAAGGCAAATGAATTGTTCGACTTGATCGACAAGTTCGCCGGCTATGGCTTCAACAAGAGCCACGCCGCGGCCTATGCGCTGGTCGCCTATCACACCGCCTGGCTCAAGGCGCATCATCCGGCCGAATTCTTCGCCGCCTCGATGAGCTTCGACATCCACCAGACCGACAAACTGTGCCTGTTCGCCGACGACCTGCGGCGGCTCGGGCTCAATTTACTGCCGCCCGACATCAATCGCAGCGAGGCCGATTTCGACGTCGACGAGGGCCAGGTTCGCTATGCGCTTGGGGCACTAAAGGGCGTCGGCGAAAAGGCGATGGCCGAGCTGGTGGCCGAGCGAAAGGCGGAGGGCGATTTCGCCAGCCTCGAGGATTTCGCCGCGCGGATCGACCCGAGGCTATTGAACCGCCGCCAGCTCGAAAGCCTGGCCGCGGCAGGCGCGCTCGACGGGCTGCACGACAATCGCGCGGCGGTCCATGCCGGAGCCGAGACCATCCTCGCGCATGCGGCCTCCGCCCACGATCAGCGCACCAGCGGGCAGCATGGCCTGTTCGGCGGGAGCGATACCGGGCCCGCCGACATCGCTCCGATCCGCCTGCCGCAGACGGCGCGCTGGACCCAGATCGCGGCCATGGGCGCCGAGCGCGAGGCATTCGGCTTTTACTTCAGCGCGCATCCCGTCGACCAGCATCGTCATCTGCTCGCCGCCCATCGGGTGCGGCAGAGCAATGACCTCGGCGCGGTGCCCATCCCCGCCGAGGGGCGCGGCGGGGCGACCATGGCGGGCCTGGTCGAGGAAGCGCGCTGGCGTACCAGCCAGAAGGGCCGCCGCTTCCTGATGGCGCGCTTGAGCGACGGCGGCGGACAATATGAAGCGACGGTGTTCGACGACGAGGTGGCAATTGCCCTCGAGGCGGCGGCGGGCAGCGCACAATGCGGACTGCTCACCGTCGAGCTCGACCGGCGCCCCGGCGAGGACCAGCCGCGGGTCACGATCAAGCGCTTCCAGCCGCTCGACGAACTGGCCCGCAAGAGCCGGGTCGAATTGGCAATTGTGTGCCGGGACGAGACCGAGGTCCGCGCGGTGCTGCGCGAATTGCGTGGGCTGGTGCCCGGAAGCGGGATCGTCCGGCTGGCGGTGACCGTCAGCGAAGGGCGCAAGGCACGGCTGCTGATCCCCGGTCGGTTCGCGGTCGATGCCGAACTGGCGGCACGGCTTGGCCGGATCGTGGGCGAGGCCGGGGTGGAATTGAGCGCCGCGGAGCAATTGCGGCTGGTCGGGTAGAGGTCACCCTCTCCCACAGGTGGGAGAGGGTGAAGCGCTCAATTCATCTTCACGCCTTCCTTGTTCATCAGCGCAGTGATCTTGGCGTTCTGCTTCTCGTCGAGCGATTGCTTGAAGCGCGGATAGACCTGCTCCTCTTCCATCTTGGCGTGGCTTGCGATGAGGTCCCGGAACTCGCGCACGGTGGGGAGGAATTCGGGGCTGTCCTTGGCCATGTTTTCAAGGCGATAGAGATAGGTCTTCACATAGCCATGCTCATGCTCGAGATGGTCGGCATCGACCGCCTCATTGGCTTCGCGAAGCGCCGGATAGACCACCTGCTCTTCCTGATGGGCATGCTTGTTCAGCGCATAATGGAGCGCCTTCACCAGCGAGCCGCGCTTGCCCGTGTCGCTGTCGTCAGTATCGAGCAGCAGGTCGAACTTGGCGAGGGTCGCCTTGTGCTCAAGCGCAAGGATCTGGTCCCACTCGCCTCCGGCCATGATCGATTCCGACTTCTTCTGGAGGAATTTGCGCGCCCAATTGGCGCCGATCCCGATCGCCGCGCCCGCCGCCAGCGCGCCAAGCAGCGGGACCGCATTGTCTTCGACCTGGCCGAAGCTGAAGGCGCTGCGATCATCCCGGCTGCGCTTGCTGCCGCTGCTGTTCTTGGTGGTGCGACGCTTGTCACTGGTGTCGTTACGCGTGGCCATGACGATACTCCCGAGAGGTTGATTGCTTGGGGGCGTAACCAGCGGGAGCGGGTGGCCGTTCCTGTTGCGAGCGGTTTGCAGCAGCGCTTCCTCGCCACGATGCGGAGAGAAATGAGGTCAGGCGGCGTTCTCAAGGAGCGGATCGGGTGGTGGCGCGGTTTCTGGCAGCGGAGCGGGCTCGGGCGCATTGTCGGACGGTAGCTGCGGCGCATTTGCCTCGGGCAGCGCCTCCAGCACCTCGCGGGGCGGTGCGGGAGCAGGCGTCGCGGTCTCGACGTCCGCGCCCGGCAAGGTCACGGGCTTGCGCGACGGTGGCGGATCGCGGTCCTTCGGCGCGCTCGTACCCGCATAGACGCAGGCGTCGAGACCATCGCGCGCGACGACGCCCAATCGTGCTGCGATGGTATTGCCATATCGCTTCGTGAATCCGCGCGGCGCGATCGCTTCCCGACCCTTGGGCAGCGGCAGAACGGCGGCGAGGCGCGCGGCCTCGGCGCGGGTGAGCGCGCTGGCGTCATGGCCGTAATAGCGCTGCGCGCCGGCGTTGACGCCATAGGTGCCGATCCCGGTTTCGGCGACGTTGAGATAGACTTCCATGATCCGCCTTTTGCCCCACACTTGCTCGATCAGCAGGGTGAACCAAGCCTCGAAACCCTTGCGGACATAGCCGCCGCCTTGCCACAGGAAGACGTTCTTGGCGGTCTGCTGGCTGATGGTGGAGCCGCCGCGGATGCGCCCGCCCGAGGCGTTGCGCTTGAACGCATCCTCGATCGCTTCGAGGTCAAAACCGTCGTGCGCGCAATATTTGCTGTCCTCGGCCGCGACCACCGCGCGCACCGCATCGCGGTCGATGTTGTCGAGGCTCATCCAGTCGCGGGCCGCGCCGCGCCCGGCGATGAGGTCGCCGGCCATGGTCGCGGTCAGCGGCGGATTGACGAAGCGCGTGAGCAGCACCCACAGGATCGACAGCAGGACAAAGCCCACGACCAGCTTGACCAGCAGCACCGCGAGCCGAGCGGGAAAAGAGCGGCGGTTTTTGCTGAGAGATCGACTGCGGGCCATGCCCGTCGGCTAACGAGGCTAGCGCCCGCGCGCTAGCCCTTGGTGGCGAGGCGGTCAGCGGCTTCCTGATAATTGCGCGCCATGCCGGTGAGCACTTCGGATGCCTGCTTGTCGGAAATTCCTGCGGCAAGCCGGCGGCAGCGCGCTGCCTTGTGATTCAGCACGCCGGCATCTTCGACGTCGGAGGGGCCGTTTTCGCTCATCGATTCACGGTTCGGGTCACTTGCCATTATCAATTCCAGAGTTGCCAATTCCGCGCCGGACGTGATCCAGCTACTGTCATTAACTGTCGACGTTAAGTCGGGTTCCGAACTTTCGAAAAACGGCCGAGTGGCGGGGCCGCATTGTGGCAGCCCCGCCACTAATCATCACAGAGCGACTTCGGCCTGGTTCTCGGCCTGATGCTCCTTGCCCGGGTCGCGGCCGAGCAACTTCATCGCCGCAGCGATCAGGGTCGCGCCAGCTTCGGCCTTCCAGATTTCGGCCTTGGTCGTGTCGAGCTTCAGCAGCTGCAAGTCAGGATCGTCCTTGCCGCCCTTGTACCAGCTGGCGATGATCGGGTTCCAGAATTTCTCCACCAACGCGCGGTCGTCGATCGCCGACAAGGTGCCGTGAATGTGGGCAAACACCTTGTGGCCCTTGGACACGAAGGTGCAGACGACCTTGTCGTTCTGCGACAGGCCCTTCACTACCGCTTCGGACTTGGCGCCGAAGAAATAGATGTCGCCGCCGCTCTTGAGTTCGTCCTCGTCCTGCCAGTTGACCTGCGCGGTCCACGGCCGGGTACGGCTATCCTCGACCCCCTGCAGGCCGATCATCACGAAGGGGCTGTCCTTCAGCTCTTCCCAGAATAATTGCTTGAGTTCTGTAGAACGCTCGGCGTCGGCCATGTCGCTTCTCCCATTTTGGTTTCGGCAGCCGAACGGGGAAGGCGAGGGCGCGGTTCCCTCCTGGGCGATGGACTAGCGCAGACGGCGGACGAGCAGCCCGCCTTCGCTCTCGCGGACCTCGAATTCGGGCAGCGAGCGGATCAATTCGCTGAGGGAGCGCGCGCCGTAGTTGCGAACCGAGAAGCTCAGCACCTGCTTGGCGCGCTGGCCGACTTCGCCCAATTTGGCATAGCCCTCCTCGTCGCGCTTGCTCTGCTTCCAGGCGGCGCCGAGGACGTGAAGCAGTTCCTCGCCGACTTCCAGGCTGTCGTCGTCCTCGGCCAGCCCCGCGCCATTGCCCGCGGCCAGCGCGGCGATGTCGAAGAAGCGGGTGCAGCTGTTCTGGAAGCTGATCGGGGCCTTGGCGGTGCCGAAGCCATAGACCGGGATCCCGGCCTCGCGGATGCGCTGGGCAAGCGGCAGGAAGTCGCTGTCGCTCGACATGATACCCAAGCCGTC
>JANPKL010000229.1:0-12180 GCA_031425975.1 Sphingomonas sp. | reverse complement strand
GTCCGCCCGGTGCTGGCATCGATGCTTACCGCCAATCCCGCGGACCGGCTGCGCTCGATGGAAGAAGTGCTGGTCGCGCTCGACGGGACTCATGCCGCGCCGGTCGCGGTCGCCGAGCCTGTCGCCACTGGCCCGCTCGGCGGCAAGCGCAACCTCATCATCGCCGGTGCCGCGAGCCTGCTTCTGCTCTCCGGGGTCGGGGCATGGCTCGCCAGCGGTTCGGACGATCCGGCCGCGACCGGCGGGCAGACTGCGGCGGCGGGCGGCGGGACCGCTGCGGCTCGCCCCGGCAATCCGGTCGAAAGCGCGCGCCAGGCGATCAATTCGGCCATTCCCTCGATCGGCTGCTCGTGGCTCGACATCGTCCAGATCGAGGGCGCCAAGGGCCAGATCAGCGTCGCCATGGGCGGGGTCGCGGGGTCGCCGGCCGCCGCGCAGAGCGAGATCGCCGGGGCGCTGTCCTCGGCCGGCCAGGCCAATGCCAATATCGATTTCTCCTCGGTCGCCCCGATCCAGCCCGGCGGCTGCGCGGCGATCGATGCCTATCGCCAGATGCGCAACAGCGAAGCCCCGCGGCTCGCCACCGACCAGCGCAAGTGGGAGATCAAGAAGACCGAGGACAGCAAGCTCGGCGGCGAAGTCGCGCGGCTGATCATCCGCATCAGCGACCCCGGTCCCGGCGAGGACCTCACCCTATTCGGGATCGAGCCGTCGGGCCAGTTCGGCGAATTGATCAATTCACGCGCCGATTTCGATGCCGCTGCCTCGTCTCCCGGCTCGGGCGTGACCAAGCGCGCCGGTTCGGGCTATGAGATCCAGTCGGACCTCGACCATCAAGGCTGGTCGGGACTGATCCTGCTCACCGGCAAGGGCCCATTCGACCCCAGCCTGCTGCGGCCAGACCTTGGCGCGCGCAACGTCGCATGGCGCCAGAAACTGGTTGATGCAGCCAGCGATCGCGGGTGGAAGGCGGACATGCTGTGGGTCAAGACCGTCAACGAGCGCCAGGGCGACTGAGAACGCGTCGTCCCGGCGCAGGCCGGGACCCCCGGCAATATACGCGACAACCATGACATCCCGGCCGACGTGGCGCCTTGCCAATCAACGCCGTGAGTTGGCCGCATCCTCATAGGCGCGGCGGAATTCCTTGCTGAAGACGTCCATGAACGCCTCGTCGGAACCCTTGGCGACGCCGCCAAATTCCTTTTCATAGGCCTGCCAGAGCGCTGCGTCGCGCGCACCGGGAAGCAGCTTCTTCATCAGCCCATCGTCGCCGACGCGGGTCCGGATCGCAGCCGGGCTGAAGCGCTCGAGCGTCGCCCGCAATGCGCCCTGCATCGCCTTCAGCGTCGCCATCTGGTGCGATTGAAGGTCGAAGAACGCATCCTCGATCGCCTTTTCGCCGTCCATGAATCCGCGTTCGGGCGCGCTCAGCAATTGCGCGAGGGCCTGTTCGGGCGAGCGTGCGAACTTGATCGGGTTGTTGCCGTTGAACTCCAGCCGCGTGCTCTCGGCGCCCATTTGCGACTTGGCGCGGGCGCGCGCCTCGACCAGCACGACCATGCCCGCGACTAGCCGCCGCAGCAGTCCGCCAGCGCGGCCCAGCACTTCTCCGGGGTCGCCCTTGACCTTGGCCGGATCAAGCCCCGTCGCGGCGAGAAAGTCCCCCAGGCCGCCGCCGCTCGCGGGCGCTGCGCGCGCTGCCGGAGCCGCGGCGGGGGCCGCCACGGCCGACGCGCGCCGCGGTGCCGGGGTCACTGCTGCCGCCACCGGTGGGGCAGGGGGAGCGGCGCCGAAGGAAGCGGTGGGGTTGCCCTGCTGAAGGCCGAGCGGATCGACCGGCGCCGCGGCCGGCGCATCTCCGAACCCGCCCCGCGCCCAATCGACCACATTGCCTTCTGCAATCTTGCCCCAGATGTCGTCGGTCCCGGGTGCCGCCGGGCGGTCGGGCGCCGCGCTCGACCAGCCCGACGCACCCTGGGCTGCGGCCTCGGGCGCCTGCCACATCGACGCTTCCGCAGGGGCCGCGGCGCTCGGCATATGGCTCGCACTATGGCTCGGGCCCCAGCCTCCGCCACTGCTTGCGGGCGCCTGTTCGGGAGCGGGTGTACTCCCCCAGGCAAATTGCTCGCTGGTCGCGGGCGCTGCCGGCGATCCGCTCGGCGCGCCCCAGCCCGACGCTGCTGGAGGTGCCGCGGGCGCAGCCGATGGCGGGGGAGGGGCCGCCGCCGGGCTGTTGCCCCAGCCATCGCTCGCCGGTGCGGCCTGTGGCGCGCCGCCGCCACCGCCGCCGCCCGCATTCCACTTGTCCCAGCCCGCGAAGCTTTGCGGTTCGGCCGGCGCGGCGACGGGCTCGGCCGCCACGGCCGCGACCCCGCTCAAACCCGCGACCAGCTCGTAATGGCCGATGGTGATGACGTCGCCCGGCTTCAATTTCACTTCCGCGGGCATGCGTTCGCCGCCGCCGTTGAAGAAGGTGCCGTTAGTGCTGACGTCGGCCAGATAATAAGTTTCGTCACGAAAGCTGACCTCGCAATGACGCGAGGAAATATAGCGGTGCGGGTCGGGCAAGGCCCAGTCGCAGGTCGGTGCACGACCGATCGAGGCCCCGCGCCGGTGCAGCACGAATTCCGTCGGCATCCCGTTCTCGAGGCTCGAGACGTTGCGGATGGTCAGAGTCAGGGTCATGCCTGGCGCAGCGCCTCCGGGCCGCCGGCCGCCACCCGGTCGCCGCGGTCGAGGGCCGCGGCGATCGCCTTGGCCGGGTCGGATTGACGGTGACAGGCGACCAGTACCGCAGCGGCCGCCAGCTTGCCGCAGACATCGCTTGGCGGGACGACCGCAGTCAAATCCGGAGGCGCGATCGAACCGCCCGACATGAACAGGGCGTCGCCCAGCAGCCGCTCGGCGCTGCCCGATCGGGCTCTCGCCGCGGCTTCCTGCGCGGCTTGGCGATATTCGTCGGTAGGCTCGTCGACCCAGCGCAATACCCGATCAAGTGCTTGCCGCTCGAGCGGTGCGATCGGCGCCTGCGTAGTGCTTGCGTTCACTTCATGCGCCGCCCAGGCGACCGCTTCATAGCGGGGCAGGGCCAGCGCCAAGTAGCGCAACGCGAGATCGCTCTCGCCGCGCTCGCGCAGTGTCTCGAACCAGTTACGCGGAGGGACCTCTGCTTCCGGCAATTGCTCGGGTTCCAGTTCCAGCGCCTCGCCGATCTGGCGCGCCTCGGCCCATTTGACCCGCTTCCACTCCGCCATACGCTCCGATCCGTTCCTAATTGATCTTCACCAATGCGCCATTGAGGATCAGCAACCCGGTGCCCTTGATGGTCGACATCGGGCTCTTGGCTTCCAGCGTCGCCTGCGCGTCGATCGTGATCGTTGCCGCCTCGATCTTGATCCCGACATTGTCGATGGTGATCTTGCTGCCACCGACCTTCAGCGTGATCTTCATCCCCGCCTCGATGTCGATGTTGGTCTTGGCGTTGATCTTGAGATTGTTGCCGACCTTGAGCTCGTCGTCGACCCCAATTTCAAACTTACGGTTCAGGTCGATTTTACCCGTTTCGTTATTCTCGACCGTGATCTTGCGGTCGTTGCGGATCAATATTTCCTGGTCCAGCCCGACGTGGTGCGTTTCCTTGTGGCGAACGCGCGTATTCAGATCCTTCTCGGCGTGGAGTAGCACTTCCTCTGCATCACTCTTGTCCTCGAA
Source organism: Sphingomonas sp. (assembly GCA_031425975.1). Lineage (GTDB taxonomy): Bacteria > Pseudomonadota > Alphaproteobacteria > Sphingomonadales > Sphingomonadaceae > Sphingomicrobium. Next base: position 8,466 of record JANPKL010000229.1, on the reverse strand, counting down.
GCGGAGCTCGTTGGCGCCCGGCGAACCGGTGTCTAGCGACTTGCCATAGGAAGTGCTCCCGCCACCGTAGGTCTTGCTCCGCCACACGGCCCGGGTCTTGTGTTCGGGCAGCTTGTAGACCGGCTTGTGGCTATGGTTGAACACCCGGCCGACCACCACCGGACGATCGGGGTCGCCGCCGAGGAAGTCGACCAGCACTTCGTGCCCGACTCGCGGCAGGATGATGTTCCCCAGGCCCCCGGTTTGCGACACGCGAATCCAGCAGGTGCTGTTCGCCGGCGTTGTTTTCGACCGGTCCCAGTGGAAGCGCACCTTCACGCGGCCATATTCGTCGGTAAAGATTTCATCGCCGGACGGTCCCGTGATGATCGCACTTTCGAGGCCGTGGACGACCGGTCGCGGAGTTTGGCGCGGGGCTTGCCAGACGGTCTTCGACGGGATGGCCTCGAACTGGATCTGATCCGCCTCGTCGATGTCTTCATTGCCGCTACGGGTCAGATCGCCGGTGATCGTGTGAACGGTCGAGACGATCAGGAATTCGCCGTTGAAGCGTGAGGACGGATGCTCCTCGACATTGACCTTGGTCCCGCAAACGAGGGAGATGGCCTGCGATTGCCCGCGGTAGATCAGGCGCTGCGCCCGCGCTGCGTCGAGTAACACCCCACCCAGCTTGTCGCCGTCCGGGTCCAGGGCATATTTGGCCGGGTAATGATAGAGTTCGACGCTGTCGCGCGGATGCTTACTGGGCGCGTTCTTGACCGATTCGAGGGGTCGTTCGGGTTTTTCGAAATCGAAGTCGCGCACCGTGACCTTGCCTTGGCCGCCGCTGCTGACGCGTTCGGTCCAGACCTGCAGGTCATTGTCCCGATATTCCCTCCCGCGATCCATCAGCGCTGCACCGATGAAACCTGCGGTCAGCGGATTGTGGATGAGGCGGCCCGGCTTGCTTTGCCGATGGCTGCGTGGACCGTCGCACAGGACCAGCATGTGCCGGTCCTTTTCGTGGCGGAAGAAATAATAGATTCCCTCCTCCTCCATCAGGCGGGACAGGAACGCGAAATCGCTCTCGCCATATTGGACGGTGTAAGGCCGCTTGCGACAATCGCGGGCCAGCATGCCGGCATCGAAGTCGCTTAGTTTGGCGGCGTCGAAGACCTTGCGGATGATCTCGACCACATTCAGGTCCTGGAAGATCGCGAAATTGCGATTCTGCGACAGGAAGTAGGTCCAGGGCTTGAGCTTCAGCGTGTAGATGAGGCCGCTGTTGCTTTCCTCGCTATACTCACCCTCGACCAGCAGGCCGTGGAAGTAGCGCTGCGGCTCTTCCTCCATCGATATCGAAATCGCTACCGGCTTGCCCAGGTGAGGCAGTAGGTCGAGCTCGCCCAGCGTGGCATAGACTTCGAGCGTAATGTCGAAGGGCTGGCTCAAAGCCTCGGACGATTTTACTCGCTTGAGAATGACATTCTCGCCACCAAGATCCATCTTGAGTGACGTCTGCCGACGCTGGTCCATGCCCCCATCCCCTTTGCCTCGTGACACCGCCGGCCAGGACGCCCCCGATCATAGACCAAGCGGCATCCTGTGCAACAATGGGACCCCCTGCAGGCCGTGTCACTTGCTTAAGTTTAATTTCAACAGTAAAAGCATGACGTAAATTTTCGTGTTTGTCGCGCCCATTATGCGTGGCCTCGAGGTTTCTTCTAAGGGGGTTATGATGCGCCGTTCTGCCTTGCTGATCCTGGGTGTTTCGACCGTTGCGCTGGCCGCTCCGGGCCTTGCCCAGGACGCGCCGACTCGGACCGAAGCGGATTATGTCTGCGAACTGACCGGTGTCTGCGGCGCCGCGAAAGCTGGACCCGACGAAGCAATCGACGCGCCCGAGACCAAGGGCTTCAGCCTCGGTCGCCGCTCGCCCGCCGCCGGCGCCGACGAGCGCGCCGCGCCGCAGACCAAGGCGTTCAGCGTCGGCCGCAAGACCACGCCTTCTTCGTCGTCCGCAACGCGCAGCGTGCCGGTCGCCGGCCGCCCGGCCGCAACGCCGGCGCGGGCCACGAACCGCGTCGCAAGCCGCCGCCCGGAGAGCCGTCCGAGCACCGACCGCTTCTCGGTGGGCAGGAGCAATTTGCGGCTTGAATTTCTGGTCGGCAGCGCGCAGCTGACCCCGCAGGCACGGGAAGAGGCCAAGGTCTTCGCCCGGTCGCTCCAGCTGCCCGAGCTCGCGTCCAAGCGCTTCCGGATCGAAGGCCATACCGACGCGTCGGGCGTGCGCGCGACCAATGTCGCTCTGTCCGAACGACGCGCCGCCGCGGTCGCCGATTTCCTCGCGACCCAGGGCGTCGCCCGCGACCGCCTCGAAGTGCGTGGCGTCGGGCCTGATCAGCCCTTGCCCGGGCGCCGGGCCACCGACCCGAACAACCGTCGCGTCGAAGCGCAGGTGCTCTGACACGCTGAGTTGAACAAGCGGTCGGTTCGGGGGGACGGAACAATGACAGGCATGAGCAGCGCGGCCATGGCGGCGGCGTCACGATGAGCGCGCTCGACACACTCATGCAACCCGTGGCAGGCGACCAGCCCGCCGGCCCAGACCTCAGCTACGATCCCGAGCGCCAGCAGATCGAGGATGCCTTCGAGACCGCGCGCGCGGCTGCGGCAGGGGAGGGCGAGCCGCCCGACTGGGCCGCGGTCATCCGCCTGATCAAGGGGCAGAGTGAAAAGACCAAGGATGCCTGGCTGGCGGTCTATCTGGCGCGCGCCGGGGCCCGGGCCCAGCAATTGCCGACCGTCGCGCTCGGCTGCGAATATCTTGCCGGCATCCTCGAGACGTGGTGGGACGAAGCGCATCCGAGTCTGGAGGATTATGGCTTCCAGGGCCGCAAAGGAGCCTGCGACTCGCTCGCCAGCCACTCCGATTTCGTCATTCCGCTGCGCCGCGTGGTGGTGGTCGAACATGCCCGCCTGGGCCGCTTCACCGGCGAGGATCTCGAGCGCTTCAGCCGCGAAGGCGACCAGGCCGAGGGGATCGGCATGTTCCGCGCCGCGCTTGCCGACACGGGTTCGGACGAGCTTGCCAATGTCATTGCCCAGCTCGACGGCATCCGGAACGCGCTCGGCCGGGTTGATGCCGTCCTGATCGACAAGGCCGAGGATACTACCGGCACCAATTTCTCGCCGGCCTATGAGACACTCGATGCGATTCGCCGAACCCTCGGCCACCTTACCGGCATGGGCGGCGGCGAGCCCGTTGCGGCCCCCGCGCCCAATTCGGCGCCTGCGGCTTCCGGAGGCGAGTCGCGGGCAGCCCCGGCCGCCACCGGATCGGCGCCGTCGGGATCGGGCCGGGTCGAGTCGCGCAGTGACGTGACCCGGTCGCTCGAGGCGGTCATCGACTATTACAACCGCAGTGAACCCGGCAGTCCCATTCCGGTAATCCTTACTCGGGCCAAAAGCTGGGTCCACATGGATTTCTTGGCCATTCTCAGCGACATAGCGCCCGAAAGCGTCAAGGATGCGCGGCGTGTGCTGACCATCAGCGAGGATGAGTAAGCATCAAAATGCTGATTGTATTTAACGGGGTATAGCGTAAGTTATCGCTTCGTTAGGCTTTTGACAGGGCGCAGCCAGGGGTGGCTGCAAATAGGGGGTCCGATGGCGAAGAGCGGTCAGCGTTTCATCAAGGAAAATCGCGCGCCGCGCGTGCATATCGAATATGAGGTCGAGACCTACGGCTCCCGCGCCAAGGTCGAGCTTCCGTTCGTGATGGGCGTGATGAGCGATCTTTCGGGCAAGAGCCATGTCGAGAAGAAGACGCTCGACAAGCGCGACTTCATTGAGGTCGACATGGACAATTTCGACCAGCGCATGGAAGCAGTCGCGCCGCGCGCCGCCTTCAACGTGGAAAACACGCTGACCGGCGAGGGCAAATTGTCGGTCGACATGACCTTCAAGAGCATGGACGATTTCTCGCCCGGCAAGATCGCCAAGTCGATCCCCGCGCTGGCCCAGTTGCTCGAGGCCCGGTCTCAGCTGAACGACCTCCTGCTGTACATGGACGGCAAGGATGGGGCGCAGGACCTGCTCGACAAACTGCTCAAGGATCCGACGTTACTGCAGGCGATGTCGGCCGCCAAGTCGGACGGCAAGGCCGAGCCCGCAGCGGCCGAGACGTCGGCGACGCCGAGCGCCGAATAACTTATCGTCGCGTGCCGGGCGTTCGCGCTGCCGGCCGCATCGCGTGTTGATTGGGAAGGGGTTTCAATGGCCACCGTCAAGGAACAGGGGCAGCAGGCAGAAGCCGAAGCCTTCGCACTGGATGATTTTTCCGCGCTCCTGCAGAAGGAGTTCAAGCCGAACGACGACGCCCGCAAGGGTCGAATCGAAACCGCCGTCCAGACGCTTGCGCAGCAGGCGCTGGCCGACGCGGCCGTCATCGGCGACGATGTCTTCTCGACCGTCGACGCAATGCGCGCCGCGCTCGACCGCAAGCTCAGCGAACAGATCAACCAGATCATTCACCACGAGGATTTCCAGCGACTGGAATCGGCGTGGCGGGGCCTGAACTACCTCGTGATGAACACCTCGACGGGCAAGGATCTCAAGATCCGCGTGCTCAACATCGCCAAGGAGGAATGCCGCAAGACGTTCCGCCAATATCGCGATGCGGCGTGGGACCAGAGCCCGCTGTTCAAGAAGATCTACGAGAGCGAATTCGGGCAATTGGGCGGCCAGCCCTATGGCTCGTTCGTCTGCGACTTCAGCTTCGATCATAGCGCGCCCGACATCGAGGTCATGAAGGGCCTCGCCAAGATCGGTGCCGCCAGCCACGCCCCCTTCATTTCGGGCGCCGCGCCCGGCTTGTTCGGGATGGAGAGCTGGACCGAACTCAGCAATCCGCGCGATCTCGCCAAGATGTTCGAAGCGACCGATTATGCCGCCTGGCGCTCGTTCCGTGCGTCCGACGACAGCCGCTATCTGGCGCTGACCATGCCGCGCTTCCTCGGTCGCCCCATCTATGGCGCCAAGACCGAGCCGGTCGACGAATTCGACTTCGAAGAGCAGATCGATGGCGATCACGACAAGCATCTGTGGCTCAATGCCGCTTATGCGATGGGCGTCCGGATCACCGAGGCGTTCGCGACCTACGGCTGGTGCACCCGCATCCGCGGTGTCGAATCGGGGGGTACGGTCGAGGGGTTGCCGACGGCGAGCTTCCCGACCGACGATGGCGGGGTCGACATGAAGTGTCCGACCGAAATCGCCATTTCCGACCGGCGCGAGGCGGAATTGTCGTCCGCCGGCCTGATGGCGCTGATCCATCGCAAGAACAGCGACAATGCCACTTTCATCGGTGCGCAGACGGTCAACAAGCCCAAGGCTTATGAGAGCAAGGACGCGACCGCCAACGCCAATCTGTCGGCGCGCCTGCCCTATATTTTCGCCAGCTGCCGCTTCGCCCATTATTTGAAGTGCATGGTGCGCGACTGGGTTGGGGGAACCCGCGAAGAGCGTGAGCTCGAGCGCGATCTGTCCGACTGGATCATGCAATATGTCGACGGCTCACCCGAGCTGTCGAGCGAGGCCACCAAGGCGAAGCTGCCGCTCAAGGATGCCAAGATCGAGATCGTCGCAGATCCCGAAAATCCGGGCTATTACAAGGGCAAGTTCATGTTCGTTCCGCATTACCAGCTCGAGGGCATGGACATCGCCTTGAGCATGGTTTCGCGTCTGCCCAAGGGCAATTAGTTCGTCCGGGCGGGGGGTTCGGCAGGGGGCCGGGCCGTCGCCCGAAAACGAAGATCATTAGCAGGGAGAGCACATCATGGCCGTCGACATGTTCCTGGAAATCAAAGAAGTTCCGGGTGAATCCAGCAAGAAGGGTCACGAGCAGCAGATCGACATCGTGTCCTTCAGCTTCGGTGCCGTTCAGTCGGGATCGTTCTCGCGCGGTGGCTCGGGCGGCGGTGCCGGCAAGGCCGAGTTCCAGGACATCAGCATCGTCAAGGAAGTCGACAAGTCGAGCCCCAAGCTGTTCCAGGCCTGCGCGGCCGGCACGCACTTCCCCAAGGCGACGATCTATGTCCGCAAGGCGGGTGACAAGCCGCTGGAATATTACAAGATCGAGCTTACCGACCTGATCGTCAGCAGCCTTCAGAACAGCGGTTCGGCCGGCGGCGACGCGATCATGGAATCGATGACGCTCAACTGCGCCAAGATCATCTTCACCTACATCGAGCAGGACGCCAAGGGCGGCGCCGGCAAGACGGTCAACGGCGGATTCGATATCCGCCTGGGCGAAAAAGCCTAAATTAGCCGGGGGGCGGAGGCACGATGCAACGCGCAGACGAATGCCTCCGCTCCGGCGACCTCGACGGCGCCCGTGCGGCGCTGGTGCAACATGTTCGCGCTCATCCGGCAGACCCGGGTGGGCGCATGTTCCTCTTCCAACTGCTCGGCATCGCCGGGGAGTGGGACAAGGCGAAGACTCACTTGTCGGCGCTCGCGAAATTGTCGCCCGAAGCGCAGATGCTCAGCGTCGTCTACAACCAGGCGATGGAGGCCGAGGCGATGCGCGCCCGGGTATTTGCCGGCGACGAAAAGATCTCGATCATCCGTGGCGCCTGGGCCGAAGGCATCGCCGAGGCCGTCCAGCATTATGCCACGGGCGATGTCGCCAAGGGTGACGAGGCCCGCGACCGCGCCCTCGACGAGGCTCCCGATACGCCGGGCGAACTCGACGGCGAGCGATTCGAGTGGATCGCCGATGCCGACGGCCGCTTCGGCCCGACGTTCGAGGCCATTCTTCACGGTCGTTACGGCCTGATCGCCTTCAGCGAAGTCGAAAAGATCACCAGCGAAGGCCCCAAGGACCTACGCGATACCATCTGGTATCCCGTGCAATTGCTGTTCCGCGAAGGCCAGTCGGTCGCCGCCTTGCTGCCCGCGCGCTATCCGGGCAGCGAAGGCGCCGCCGACCTCCAGGCGCGCATGGGCCGCAGCACGGGCTGGACCGAGGGCGCCGCGGGCGAGCAAGGGATCGGCCAGCATCTCTGGTCACTGTCCACCGGCGAGGAGCGAGGCCTGCTGACCGTCCGGTCGCTCGCGTTCGACTGACGCGCATGGTCGCGCAGCGCCTGACGCCAACCCTGTTCGACAAGCTGGTGGCGGACGTCGAATTGAGCGGCATGAAGAACAATGAGGGCGCGATGCCCGCAGTGATGCAGGAATCGCTGCGCACCTATGCGGTGCCCCGGCTCGATCGCTTCAACGAGGCGGCGCTGCGGGCCACCATTCGCCGCGATCTGGCCTGGCTGCTCAACACTACGCAATATGGCGCGCTCGGAAGCCTCGAAGATTATCCCGAGGTGCAGACCTCGGTGCTGAATTATGGCGTTCCCGATCTCGCCGGAAAGTCGCTCCACGGCCGCACCATCCTCGATCGCGCGCGCGAAATTCGTCACGCCGTCCGCACCTTCGAGACGCGGCTCGAGCCCGACAGCCTGGTGATCGAGCCGATCAAGTCGGCCAAGGACAGCAATTCGATCGGCTTCCTCATTCACGGCGATATCCGATCGGCGCTGCGTACCATGCCGGTGCAATTCCGCACCGAGCTCGATGCGGAGACCGCGTCCGTCTCCGTCGGCGAGTAATCATGGATCCGCGCCTCCTCCGCCTCTACAATGAGGAGCTCGCCTATCTTCGCGAGGGCGCGCGCGAATTCGGCGAGGAACATGAGACGGTCGCCTCGCGGCTGGGGCTCAAGACCCCGACCGACCCCGATCCCTATGTCGAGCGGCTGCTTGAGGGCGTCGCCTTCCTCGGTGCCCGCGTCCAGCTCAAGCTCAAGGATCAATATCCTGAATTCACCCAGCATCTGCTGCATGCGGTCCAGCCGCATTACCTCAGCCCGACGCCGTCGATCTGCATCGCCGGCTTTGAGCCCAAGGAGGGCGACCAGGCCCTGATCGCCGGGCATCGCGTGGCCCGCGGGACCGAGCTTCGCGCCGGGGGCAATGGGGGCGACAGTCACGATACGCCGGTCACCTTCCGCACCGCGCATGAGGTCACCTTGTGGCCGATCAAGGTCGCCGAGGCCGAATATCTCTCCAGCCGCGCGGCGATCGCAGCTTATGCCGCCGCCGCCGGTGTCCGCGCCGAGGCGGGGCTGCGACTGCGCTTTTCGGCGGTCGGAGGCGCCAGCCTGGCTCAGTTGAATATCGCCGAACTGCCGATCTATCTGTCGGGTTCGGAAAGCGTTCCGGGCGAACTCTATCGCCAGCTGGCGGGCGAGACGCTGGCGGTGGTTGCGCGCGATCCGACCTCGGCCGATCCCAAGTCGTGGCAGACCCTCCCGATCCCGCGTCAATTGGGCTTCGCCAAGGAAGAGGCGCTGCTGGCCGAAGAATTGCGCTCGTTCCGCGGCTATCGCCTGCTCAGCGAATTCTTCGCCTGTCCCGAACGCTTCCTGTT
>JANPKL010000228.1:0-16435 GCA_031425975.1 Sphingomonas sp. | reverse complement strand
GCCGACGTCCCCGCGCGCTCGCTGCTGAGCCGCCTGACCGACCATTATCTCCAGATCATCGCCAATCGCGCGCCGATCGGCTTCGAGGCCGAGTTCACCAACCAGCGCGACCACGACATTTGCTATCGCGGCATCCTCATGCCCTTCTCCTCGGACGGAGAGACGATCGACTTCATCTACGGCGTGATCAACTGGAAGGATTCGGTCGCGATGAGGGGCCCGGTCGCCGACCCGGTCCCGGCCCGCGCCAGGGACGTGCTCGAACTGCTCGAACCACTCGCGGACGATCCGGACGATCTGCTGCTCGGTGAACTCGCCACGCCCGGCGAGGAGGCCGGCCTTGCCGATCGCCTGTCGGCAGCGCGCGAAACCGCCGAGGTGCTCAAGGCCGCCGATGGGCGCAGCCGCATCGCCCTCTACCGCGCACTGGCGCTGGCCTATGACTTTGCGGTCGCGACGCGGCGCGTGCCCGGCGACTATGCCGAACTGCTCGAGGATGCCGGGGTCAAGGCCCAGGCGCGCGCCCCGATGACGCCGATCGTCAAGCTTGTCTTCGGCATCGACTATGACAAGACGCGGCTCACCGAATTCGCCGCGGCCCTCGCTCATGCCGAGCGCCGCGACGTGGATTTCGAGGGCTTTCTCGCCTTCATTGAAGGCTTCCCCGGTGGTCTCAAGGGGCTGGTCGGGGCCGAGCGTGACGCTCGCCGCGCGCCCGGCCGGACGGTCGACAATCGCGCCGATCGCGCCCGCACCAGGCTCCGCGCCGCGCCTGCAAAGCCGCTGTCCGCGCTGGCCGGCAACGACGAATTCGCGCTCATCCTGGTGCGCCGCGATGCCAGCGGGCGGGTCGAGCCGGTGTCGGCCGTGACCGACCTCGCCTTGCTCGAAAAGGCCCTGCGCCGCCTCGCCTGACGCCGTGCGCGGGGTTGTGACCTCCGCCCCCGGGGTCTAGACGCGCGGCATCGATCAAGGGTTGGAGCATCGGACATCATGGCGGTTGACCTCGGCGCGTCCGGCACGTTTGCGGACGCCATTTCCGCGGCACTGCTGGTCGGCGCTCTGCCCGGCGAAACCGAAGGGCTGACGACCGCCGAACGCGATGAGGCGGCGCGCTTCATCGCCGCCGCCGCGACCGACCGCGCGCCCGGCAAGCTCGTCATGAAACTCCAGTCGGTCGGAGGCGACGCCGGTCGCCGTGAAATGCGGATGGTCATCGTCAACGACGACATGCCCTTCCTGGTCGACAGTGTCGCGGCGGTCATCGCCGGCCACGGCCTGACCGTCCACCGCCTGCTTCACCCGATCGTCCGCGCGACCCGCGACGGCGGAACGCTGGTCAAACTCGGCGAGGGCGCGCCCGAATCCGTCATCTACGTCGAACTCGACAGGGCCGATGCGCGCGGCCGCCAGGAACTGGTCGCCGAGCTTGAATCGGTGCTCGACTGCGTGCGCGCGGCCGTGACCGACTGGCACCAGATGACCGACCGGATGCTGGCCGATGCCGCCGCGGTCGCGCCGAGCGATGCAGAGGGCGCCGAATTCCTGCGCTGGCTCGCCGCCAATCACTTCACCTTGCTTGGCCATTGCGAAATGTCGATCGAGGGCGAGTGCCGCGACGGGCTCGGCATCCTCGCATCGGGCGAGTTCGACCTGTGGAGCGATGAAGATACCCGCAGCCTCGGCCAGGCGCTCGAGGCCGAGCCCGAGACCGTGCTCGCGCTCAAGGCCGATCGCCTGTCGCCGGTCCATCGGCGGGTGCCGCTCGACGTCATCGTCGTGCGTCGCGGCGATGGCCAGCTGTCGCTTCACGCCGGCCTGTGGACCAGCGCGTCGCTGCGCTCGCCGCCGACCGATATCCCGATCATCCGCGAGCGCTTGCGCCGGGTCGACCGCGAACTCGGCTTCGCGCCCGGCGGACATGGCGCCAAGGCGCTGGCCCATGCGGTGGCGAGCCTGCCCCACGACCTGCTCGTCAGCTTCGACGAGAAGGAAGTGCGCACCGCCGCGCTGACCGCAATGAGCCTGGCCGACCGGCCGCGCCCGGCGCTGCTGCTGCTGACCGGCGCACTCGGCCATCATCTGTTCGCCTTTGTCTGGCTGCCGCGCGACGAACTGACGACGTCGCGCCGCCGGGCGATCATGACCATGATCGAGCAGGCGGTGCTGTCCTCGGTCACCAGCTGGGCGGTCGAGCTTGGCGACGGCGACCTCGCGCTCATTCGCCTGACGCTCGGCTATTCCGCCACGCGCCCCTTGCCCGACGTGGCCAAGCTCGACGCGCAGCTGGTCGAGATGGTCCGCGGCTGGGCGCCTGCAGTCGAGGCCGAACTGGTCGAGCGGGTCGGCGGCGGCCGCGCGACCCGGCTCGCGCTGACCTATCTGCCGGGCTTCCCCGAGGATTATCGCGCGCGCGCCTCGGCGCATGAGACCGGATCCGACATCCTGCGCCTCGCCGCGCTGGAAAATGCCGAGGACCGCGACGTCCGCCTGTTCCGTGATCCCCTCGACCGCCCTGGCCAGCTGCGCCTGAAGCTCTACCGCGAAGGCGGGCTGGTGCCCTTGTCGGAAGCCGTCCCGGTGCTGGAGAATTTCGGCTTCCAGGTGATCGAGGAGCGCCCGACCGCTTTGGGCGACGACAGCCGTCTCGGCCATATCCACGATTTCAAGCTGGAACTGCCGGGCACCGACCTCGACCCGATCATCGCCCGCTGCGACGTCATCGAGGGGGCGATCGCGGCGGTGCTGCAGCGCCATGCCGAAAATGACGAGTTCAACCAGTTGGTGCTGCTCGCCGGTCTGGACCCGCAGCCGGTGGTGTGGCTGCGCGCCTGGTTCCGCTATCTGCGCCAGACCGGCGTTGCCTACGGCCTGATGACGATGGTCGACGCGTGCAAGCGCTCGCCCGCCGCAAGCCAGGCGCTGATCGGCTGGTTCGCCGCCGCGCATGACCCCGCGCGGGAGGGCCGCGAGGCCGCCGTCGCCGCTCAACGCATCGCCTTCGAGACGGCGCTGCAGAGCGTCAAGGCGATCGACGACGACCGCATCCTCCGCCTGTTCCGAAGCGTGATCGAAGCCACGCTGCGGACCAACGCCTTCGCGCAAAAGCCGGGCGAGGCACTGGCGTTCAAACTCGATCCGGCGCGCGTCCCCGGCCTTCCCGCGCCGATCCCGTTTCGCGAGATCTGGGTCTATTCGCCGCGGGTCGAGGGCATCCACCTGCGCGGTGGCCCGGTCGCGCGCGGCGGGCTGCGCTGGTCCGACCGGCGCGACGATTTCCGGACCGAAATTCTCGGACTGATGAAAGCGCAGCTGGTCAAGAATGCGGTGATCGTGCCGACCGGCGCCAAGGGCGGCTTTTACCCTAAGCAATTGCCGAGCGCCGCGATCAGCCGCGATGTCTGGCTCGCCGAGGGCACCGAAAGCTATCGCATCTTCATCCGCTCCCTGCTGTCGGTCACCGACAACATCGTCGAAGGGAAGGTGGTCCATCCCGAAAATGTGGTTCTCCATGATGGCGAGGACCCCTATTTCGTGGTCGCGGCCGACAAGGGCACCGCGACCTTCTCCGACGTCGCCAATGCGATCGCGCTGGAGCGCGGCTTCTGGCTCGGCGACGCTTTTGCCAGCGGCGGGTCCAACGGCTATGATCACAAGGCGATGGGGATCACCGCCAAGGGCGCGTGGATTAGCGTCCAGCGGCACTTCAAGGAAATGGGCGTCGACATCCAGTCCGATCCGGTGACGGTGGCGGGCTGCGGCGACATGTCGGGCGACGTGTTCGGCAACGGCCTGCTCCTGTCCAAATCTGTCAAGCTGGTGGCGGGATTCGACCACCGCCACATTTTCCTCGATCCCGACCCCGATCCCGTCGCCAGCTGGACCGAGCGCAAGCGCCTGTTCGACCTGCCGCGCTCCAGCTGGGACGATTACGACCGCACTTTGCTCAGTCCCGGCGCGATGATCGTGTCGCGCACCGAAAAGCAGATTGCGCTGACGCCCGAAGCTCGCGCCCTGCTCGGGATCGAGGCGGTGACGATCGACCCCGTCAATCTCGTCAACGCCATCCTCAAGGCGGATGTCGGCCTGTTCTGGTTCGGCGGCATCGGCACCTATGTGAAGGCCAGCCACCAAGCCCATGCCAATGTCGGCGACCCCGCCAATGACGCGCTCCGGATCGACGCCGACCAGATGCGCGCCAAGGTCATCGGCGAGGGCGCGAACCTGGCCATCACCCAGGCCGCGCGAATTGAATTTTCCGAACATGGCGGGCGCTGCAACACCGACTTCATCGACAATAGCGCGGGGGTCGATTGCTCGGACAATGAGGTCAACATCAAGATCCCGTTGAACCAGGAGATGCTCGACGGGCAGCTCACGCTCGAGGCGCGCAACGATCTGCTGGCGCGGATGACCGACGAGGTGTCCGAACTGGTGCTGGCCGACAACCGCCTGCAGACCCTCGCGCTGTCGGTCGCCGAGACCGGCGGTCCGGCCTCGGTGCCGAGCCACGTCCGGACCCTCGAACTGCTCGAGGCGTCGGGCCGGCTCGACCGCCGCGTCGAGGGGCTGGAGACCAGCGACGAATTGCTGCGCCGGGCCGCCGACAATCGCGGCCTCACCCGGCCCGAGCTGGCGGTGCTCCTCAGCCTGACCAAGCTCAATCTCCAGGATGCGGCCGAGGAATTGTGCCTCGCCGACGATCCGCTGATGGAGGAGCAATTGCTAGGCGCCTTCCCGGCGCCGATGCGCGAGGCACATCGCGGCGCCATCCTGCGCCACCGCCTGCGCCACGAGATCCTAGCCACCAAGATTGCCAATCGCTTCGTCAATCGCCTCGGGCCCGGGGTCGCGCTGGATCTGACCGAGGAAGAGGGGAGCTCGCTCGGGCAGGTCGTCGCGGCGTTCCTGACCGCCGAGCGCCTGCTCCAGCTCGACCTGCTGTGGCGCCGGATCGACGAGGCCGATGTCAGCGAGCAGACCCGGCTCGGCCTGTTCGCGACCGCCGCCGACAGCATTCGCACCCATCTCGCCGACATCGTCCGGCTGGGCGGGGGCGAGACCAGTGTGTCGGCGCTGGTTGCCTTGCTCGAACCGGGCCTCAACAAGGTCAATGTCGCCGCGCGCGGGATCATTCGCGACGAGGTGAAGGGCCAGTCGGACGCACGCCGCGCCTCGCTCGAGGCGCTCGGCGCAAGTTCGGACATCAGCCGCGGGCTGGTCAAGCTCTACGAACTGGACGGCGTGTTCGGGATCGTCGCCTTGGCCGCCCGGCGCCAGGTCGACGAGCTCCAGCTGACGCAGGCCTATGTCCGCCTCGGCGAGGTGCTCGGGCTCGACTGGGCGCAGAGCCAGGCGGTCCGATTGCGCCCGTCCGACCAGTGGGAGCGGCTGCTGGTCGCCGGCCTCGCTCGCGAATTCGAACAACTTCGTCTCGACTGGTTGAGCCGTGGTCGCGGTGATGACCCGGAAGCCGCGGTGGCCCGCTTCACCGACCGCAATGCGGCACGGATCGAGCAATTCCGCCGCCTCATCTCGCGCGCCCGATCCGGAAGTACCGCAACGATCCCGATGCTTGCGCAGATTGCCGGCCAGGCCCGCATCCTGCTTGCCCGGTGACCCCGTCACCGCGCCGCACGATGCGCCTGCTGGCCCGCTGAGCCGTCCATGAAGGTCGCGATGCTGACCCCGGCTGCCGATTACGGTGCCGACTTCGGCTGGGCCTATGACAATCAGGCCGCGGCCCTGCGCGCCGCCGGGGCGGAGGTCGCGCCGGTCCGCTGGACCGACATCGGCGAGGCCGCAGGCTTCGACCTTGTCCTGCCGCTCGTCGCCTGGGGCTATAATCTGCGCTATGCGGAGTGGCTGGCCTTCGTCGATGCCGCCGAGGTGTCGGGCATCCCGGTGGTCAATCCGCCCGCCCTGCTGCGCTGGAACGGCGACAAGGCGTATCTCGCCGAGCTCACTGCAGCCACGATCCCGACCGTTCCAACGCTAAGCGTCGATCACCTGAACGAGGCCGCGCTCAGCGCCGCGCATAACGTGCTGCAGAGCGCCGAACTGGTGGTCAAGCCGCCCGTGTCGGCGGGCGCCTATGGCACCTTCCGCCTCGGCCCCGGCGAGCCGGTGCCGGAAGAGGTGCACGGCCGCCCGATGCTGATCCAGCCCTGGCTCCCGGCGGTGCAGGAAGAAGGCGAGTACAGCCTCATGCTGTTTGGCGGCCAGTTTTCCCACTGTGTCGTGAAGCGGCCCCATGCGGGCGATTTCCGGGTCCAGCCCGAGCATCATGGCACCACCGAGATCTGCGCACTGCCCGAGGGCGCGCTGGCGGTGGCGCAAGCCGCCCTCGCCGCCGCACCGACGCCCTCGGCCTACGCCCGCGTCGACCTCATCCGGGGCTTGGACGGCGGGCTCGTGATAATGGAATTGGAATTGATCGAACCCGCGCTGTTCCTGGACTTGTCGCCGGGTTCCGAGCAGCGGTTCGCGCAGGCCGTGCTGCCCACGCGCTAACCCCCGAGCGCTTTTCCGAACAGCCATTGCCGCAATGCGCTGGTCAAATTGGGCGGCTCGGCGACGCGCAGACGTTCCTCGTCGATTTCGGCCACCAGCGCATTGATCGGCATGGCCGCATCGCTGGCGGACACTTCAAGCGCGCGCCAGAAGATCGGCTCGAGGCTAATGCTGGTCTCATGCCCGCGAATGAGCACGCTGCGCTTGACGGGCGGGGAGTAGCCGAGGGTTTCCACCCTCAATACATGTGCTGCCCGCCGTTGATCGACAAGGTCGAACCGGTGACGAAACCGCCATTTTCGTCGACCAGGAACGCCACCCCGCGCGCGATCTCGTCGGCGCGGCCGAGGCGGTTGACGGGGATCTTGGCGACGATTTTGGCGAGCACGTCCTCGGGCACCGCGGCGACCATGTCGGTGTCGATATAGCCCGGCGCGATCGCGTTGACGGTGATTCCGGCGCGCGCGCCTTCCTGCGCCAGCGCTTTGGTGAAGCCGTGGATGCCCGACTTGGCGGCGGCGTAATTGACCTGGCCATATTGTCCGGCCTGGCCGTTGATCGAGCCGATGTTGACGATCCGTCCGTATTTGCGGGCATTCATCCCGTCCCACACCGCCTTGGCCATGTTGAAGCAGCCGCCAAGATTGGTGTCGATCACTTCCTGCCACTTCTGCGCATCCATCCGCTTCATCGTGGTGTCGCGGGTGATCCCGGCGTTGTTGACCAGCACGTCGACCGGGCCGAGCGCGGCTTCGACCTCGGCGACGCCGGCGATGCAGGCTTCGTGGTCGCTGACATCCCAGCGGAAGGCGCGGATGCCGCTGCGCTCGGTAAAGGCGCGGGCGCGCTCGTCATTGCCGGCGTAATTGGCGGCGACCTCCATGCCGGCATCGCGAAGCGCCAGACTGATCGCCTCGCCGATCCCGCGGGTTCCACCGGTGACGATTGCAACTCGTGCCATATCAACGCTCCTCCAAGCCGAAGGAGCGAGACTAGGCAGGCGTGACCCAACCGGCAAGTTCGCGTGACAGCAATGTTTCAAGCATCGCCAGCCCCTCTTCGCTGTCGTTGAGGCAGTCGAGCCGCGCGAATCGCGTTCCGCCCGCCGCCTCGAAGCTTTCGCGGCCGCGAATGCCGAGCTCCTCGATCGTCTCGATGCAGTCGGCGGAAAAGCCCGGCGCGGCGATGGCGAGCTTCTTGACCCCCTGCGCGGGGTAGGCGGCAAGGACATTCTCGGTCGAAGGCTCGAGCCACTTGTCGCGGCCGAAGCGCGACTGGAAAGCGGTGTCGACGCCAATGGCCATGCGCTCGCTCACCAGCCGCGCGGTCTTGCGACAGTGGCAATGATAGGGATCGCCCTTGCGCAAGGTGCGCTGCGGCATGCCGTGGAACGACAGCAGCAATCGGTCGGGGGTGAAATCGAGCGCGGCCAGCTGGCGTTCGAGGCTCGCCACCAAGGCGTCGATGTAGGCGGGGTTATCGTGATACGGCGGGAGGGTGCGCAGCGCAGGCTGCCAGCGCATCCCCGCCAAAGTGGCGAAGGCGAGGTCATTGGCCGTCGCCGTCGTCGCCGCGCAATATTGCGGGTAGAGCGGCGCGAGCAGGATGCGCTCGCAACCCTGCGCCTTCAGTTTCGCGATCGCCTCGCCGATCCCCGGCTGGCCGTAGCGCATCGCCCAATCGACGATCACGTTCTCGCCCCAACGGCTCTGCAGCGCCTGCGCCTGGCGGCGGGTGATCGCAGCCAGCGGCGAGCCTTCGTCGGTCCACACCTGCGCATAGGCATGGGCGGATTTCTTGGGCCGGACCCGCAGGACGATACCGTGGAGGATCGGCTTCCACAGGATCCTGGGCAGTTCGATCACGCGCGGGTCGGACAGGAATTGCGCCAGATATTTGCGAACCGCGGCGGCCTCGGGTGCGTCGGGGGTGCCGAGGTTGCAGACGAGCACGCCCACGCGCGGGGGCAGGATCGGCGGATGGTCGACGGGGGGCTGCATCAGGGTCTCATCGGGTCCAGGGGAAGGGAGCGCAAGCGCCGTCCGGTGGCAGCTGCGAGGGCATTGGCGACGGCCGCGGCGGCGACTGCCGAGGCCAGCCCATTGACCCCGCCCGAGCCCGCTCGGCTAGGCAGGATTTCGACCAGTATCTCGGGAATACTCGCAAGCGTCGGTGCCTGCGACGTCAGCGGCGTCAGTACGCGGCCGTGACGAAAGCCTGGCGGCGTTGCGGTGGCATCGGCGAGCGCGGCGATCAGCCCGCCTTCGATCTGCTGGCGGACGATGGCCGGGTTGACCACTGCCCCGCAATCGACCGCCGCGACCAGCCGGCTGACCGCGATCCGCCCGTCGGGGCCGAGCGCGGCGCTGGCCACCAGCGCGATGTGGCTGCCGAGCGCGCTCTGGACCGCAAGCCCCATCTGGCTGCCCGGCCCGCCCCCGTCCCAGCCGGCGAGGCCGGTTGCGCGGATCAGGCAGCCCGCCAACCGTGGACTGCCATCGAGCATCGCCATCCGCGCCGACAGCGGATCGCGCCCGCCGATCCGCGCCAGTTCGTCGAGGAAGCATTCGGTGAAGAAGGTGACCGGGCCGAGCAGCTCACCGCGATGATATCCGGTGCGGATCGGCAGCTCGGCCAGCGCGTTTTCGATCCGCAGATGCGGAATGGCGTAGGGCGGCGGCGGCAGTGCGCCTGCGCGAAATCCACCGGCCTCGGCCCCGAGTAGGCGCCTCAGCGTGTCGCCGGTCCCGTCGGCCCCGGCCAGCCGCATCTTCCACGCGCCGATCCGACCGTCGGGCAACGAGCGGGCGAGCATGCGTGCGAGGAGCGGCGGGCGCAGCGCGTCGCCATGAACCTGCTCCGCGCGGCCAAGCTGCACCTGCACCGGCTGGCCGACCCTGCGCGCAAGCTCAGCAGCGATTCCCGCCACTTCCATGTCGAGCGCGCGTCCACCCTGGCCGCCGACCGGCATCGCGTAGAGCAGGGTCCGATCGAGCACGTGGCCGAGCCCTGCCGCGACCGACCGCCGCAGCACCTCCGGAGCCTGCGTAGCGGCCCAGAGTTCGAGCAATCCGTTCGCCAGTCGCGCGGTCGCCGACACCGGCTCCAGATCATGATGTGCCGCTGCGGCAGCGGCATAATCGGCGGCGAGCGGTCGCAGCCCGCCAAAACCCTCCTCGATGTCGCCGCGCTCGTGCATCACCTGCGTGTCGCCCGCCGCCATCGCCGCATCGAGCGCCGCCGACACCGCCGTTTCGTCTCCGCCGCCCGGTCCGATGCTGCGCACGTCGGCGGCCTCCAGGGCCCGCGCGGCGCTCCAGCCGTCGGGCGCAATCGCGGCGACCCAGTTGGCGCCGACTTCGATCCGCACACCCGGGGGGGCCCGCCCCGCCACCCGCAGGCTCCCCCCGGATCGTGCCACCCGAAGCGCGGCAAAGACCAGGCCGGGAAGTCTCACGTCACCGGCGAAGCGCAACGTGCCGCGCGCCTTGGGCGGGGCGTCGAGCCGGGGCAGGGGCCGTCCCGCAAGCGCACCAGCGCGGGTGCGCAACGGCGCTTCGCCTGGCACCCGCCGGCCCGCCGCGCTCTCCGCCAGCGCGGCCAGCGGCAGGCTCTTGCCCTCGTGCAGCGCAACGCCCTCGCGCGTGTCGCACGTGTCCGCAGCCACGCCCCAGCGGTCTGCGGCCTCGGCCAGCAGCAGCGCCCGGGCGGTCGCACCGAGCCGGCGCATGGTGTCGCCGTGAGCGCGGATCGAGGTCGATCCCGCTGTGACCTGCATTTGCTCGCCTTCGCTCAGCGACGCGCCGTCGAGCCAGCCCTCCCCCTCGGCCAAGCCGTTCGCCCACAGCGCCGCAGGCAGGCCCGGCACTACCGCCACCTGGCCCCAAGCCGCACCCAGTTCATCGGCGGCCAGCTGCGCCAGCGCGGTCCACACGCCCTGCCCGGTCTCGACCTGCCCGACCGCGATCGTCACCCGGCCATCAGGCGCGATGGCGATGCCCGGGCCAAGCGCGGCCGCGCCTATGGGCGGGCGGAGCAACGCGCTCTCGCCGCGCGGCCAGATCGCCCAGGCCAATGCGAGGCCGAGGCCCGCGCCGCCGGCAACCAGCAGGGTCCGGCGATCGAGCTTCAAGAAGAATATTGCGCCTTGAGCGCGACCCGGTCGATCTTGCCGGTGCCGAGCCGGGGCAGCTGCGCATCGGCGAAGATGTAGCGGGCGGGGAGCTTGAACGATGCCAGCCGCGGTTCGAGGAAGGCGCGCAATCCGGCCTCGTCGAGGTCGCTGTGTGCGGCCGGGACCACCACCGCGATGGGCACTTCGCCCAGACGCTCGTCGGGTGTGCCGAACACCGCCGCCTCCGACACCGCCTCGCACGTGTAGATGGCGGCCTCGACCTCGGCCGAGCTGATATTCTCGCCGCCGCGGATGATGATGTCCTTCTTGCGGTCGACGATGAACAGATAGCCGTCTTCGTCGAAATAGCCGATGTCGCCGGTCTTGAGGAAACCGTCGGCGGTGAAGGCCGCGACGGTCGCTTCGGGGTTCTTCCAATAGCCCTTGATGTTGGCGGCCGAGCGGATCGCCACCTCGCCCCGCTCGCCCTGCGGCAGATGGGCATCGTTATTGCCCAGGATCGCCAGTTCGACGAACGGGAGGGCGCGTCCGGTCGAGGCCGGCTTGGCGATGTAATTGCCCCAGTAATTGCCGCAACCGACCGCATTGGTCTCGGTCAGGCCATAGCCGAGCGCGGGCTGGGCGGTGGCGAAGCTGTCCTTCAGCCGCTCGACATGCGCGACCGGGCGCGGCGCGCCGCCGGCCGCGATATCGGTCAGGGTCGAGAGGTCGTACTTCTCTCGATCGGGATGGTTCATCATCTCGAGGCTCATGGTCGGCACGCCGACGAAATAGGTGATCCTCTCCGCCTCGATCAGGCGCAACGCCTCGCCAGCGTCCCACTTGGGCATCAGCACCATGCCGCGTCCGATGACGAAGCTGTTCAAGAGCACCGGCACCTCGCCGGTGACGTGAAACAGCGGCACGTTGACCAGGGTCCTGGGCGGGTTGGCGGGCCCGCCGCCCATGCTCTGCATGATCCCGAGCAGGGTCATGATGCTGGTGGCATAGGTGTAGACGCCCTGCGTCACCGCATGGTGGGTCGAAAGCGCGCCCTTGGCCTCGCCGGTCGAGCCCGAAGTGAACAGGATGGTGGCATCGTCCTCGGGCACGATCTCGGGCAGTTCTGCCGCGCTTTCCTCGCCTCCGCTGAGCGGCTCGAGCGCCTCGGCGATCGGCCGCTCGATCGGCAGCGCGATCACCGGCCACGGCCCGCAGGCCGCCGCGATCCGTTTGGCGCGCGGCTCGTCGGCGATGATCAGCCGCGGCTCGGTCAGTTCGAGCGCATGGTTCATCTCCGCGCTCTGCCACCAGCCGTTGAGCAGGGTCGAAATCCCGCCCGCCTTGAGCACCGCCATGTGAGCGACGATCCAGCTCGGGCAATTGCGCATCGCGATGCCGACGCGGTCGCCCTTGGTGACGCCGTGGCGTGCGACCAGGGCCCGCGCCAGCCCGTCGGACAGTTGGTCGAGCTCGGCGAAGGTCAGCCGTTCCTCGCCCGCGACGACCGCCTCGACCGCGCCGTTTAAAGTGCAGAAGGCCTTGAAGAAGCCGGGCAGGGTGCCGGGGAAATTCTCCACCTGCCGGCGGCCCTGCGCGTCGGTGCCGACCACGACCCGCCCGCCCGGACCCGTGACCGCGGCAAGCACTGCGTCATAGCGTTGGTCGAGCTCGGACGGCATGGACTTGGTCTCCTTGGCCTTTGTTGCGTCCCCTCTTATGAGACCCGCGTGGCCCGAGGGAAGATGGTATGATGAATCTAATGCTTGCGGCGATCGACTTTACCCGGCTCGGGCTCGATCCCGTAGCCCTGTCGATCGGACCGTTCGACCTTCGCTGGTACAGCCTCGCCTATCTCGCCGGCATCTTCGCGGGCTATTGGTACATGCTGAAATTGCTCGCTTTGCCCGGCGCGCCAATGGCCAAGCGTCATGCCGAGGACCTCGTCTTCTGGGCCAGTCTCGGGATCATCTTGGGCGGGCGGCTCGGCTATGTCCTGTTCTACAAGCCCGGCTATTATTTCGAGAATCCGATCGAGATCGTGAAATTGTGGGACGGGGGCATGAGCTTCCACGGCGGGGTCATCGGCACCAGCCTGGCGATACTCTATCTGGCCTGGAAGGAGAAACTCGCCTGGCTCCGGATTCATGATTACGTCGCCTGCGTCGTGCCGATCGGCCTCTTCACCGGCCGCCTCGCCAATTTCGTCAACGCCGAATTGTGGGGCGCGCCGAGCAACCTGCCTTGGGCGGTGCGCTTTCCCGAGTTTGTCGCCGGGGTCCGCGTTCTCGGGCCGCCCCGCCATCCGAGCCAGCTCTACGAGGCCGCGCTCGAGGGGCTGCTGCTGTTCGCGATCCTCGCCGTCATGTTCTGGAAGACCCGCGCCCGCTACCAGCCGGGGATGCTCGTCGGCGCATTCATCTTCTTCTACGGCCTCTTCCGCTTTGGCGTGGAATATATCCGCGAGCCCGACGACCATCTGCGCGAATTCGCGGCGACGACGGGGCTCCACATGGGGCAGTGGCTGTGCGTGCCGATGATCCTAGGCGGTATCTACCTGATGGCCACGGCCAAGGGCCGCCGCCAGCGGATCGAACCGATCGCGGGGCAGGAGAGCGTGGCGTAAACGCGCAGTGACCCCCTTCGCGCGTGCCCTGCTCAATCGCCTGCGCAGCGCGGGGTCGCTGACCGTCGAGGCCTATATGGAGGCCTGCAACACCTATTATTACGCCACCCGCGATCCGCTGGGCACCGGCGGCGACTTCACCACCGCGCCCGAAATCTCGCAGATGTTCGGGGAGCTGGTCGGGGCGGCGCTGGCCGATGTCTGGCGCCGCGCGGGAGCCCCGGGCGATGTCATCTACGTCGAGCTTGGCCCGGGCCGCGGCACGCTTACCGCCGATGCGCTGCGGGTGATGCGTTCGGCCGGACTGGCGCCCCAAGTGCATCTGGTCGAGACCAGCTCGGTGCTGCGGGCGGCACAGTTGCAAGCGGTGCCAGGGGCGGTGCATCACGACGACCTTGCGGCCCTGCCAACCGATCGCCCGCTGCTGCTGGTCGCCAATGAATTCCTCGATGCGCTGCCGATCCGCCAGCATGTCGAGGGCCGCGAACGCCATGTCGAGTGGATCGCGGGCGGCCTTGCCTTCGACCGCGACGGGACAATCCTCGAGACCAGCCCGGCGCGCGACGCGGCGGTGCGAGCGATCGCGGAGCGACTGGTGGCAGAGGGCGGCGTGGGGCTGCTGATCGATTATGGTCACGAACGGAGTGCGCCGGGCGACACCTTGCAGGCCGTGCGCGGCCATCGCTTCGCCGCTTTGCTCGACCAGCCGGGAGAGCAGGATCTGACCAGCCACGTCGACTTCCAGCGCGTCGCCGAAGTGGCGAGCGAGGCCGGAGCGACCGTGTCGCCGCTGGCCGAGCAGGGCCCGTGGCTCGAGCGGCTCGGGATTCAGGCCCGCGCCGTCGCGCTCGCCGCCGCCGCTCCCGACCGTGCGGACGAGATCGAGGCGGCACGCGCGCGGCTTTGCCGGCCCGACCAGATGGGCGGCCTGTTCAAGCTGCTTGCGCTGACCGCCCCCGACTGGCCAGGAGTGGCCGGGCTATGACCGCCACCATCCGCCCCGCTACTCCCGCCGATTTGCCGGCGATCGACCACATCTTCCGTACGAGCTTCTGCGACACCTTCGCGCATTTATACGCGGCGGAGGATCTCGCGACCTTTCTCGGAACATTGTCGGACGAACGGTGGCGTGCGGAGTTCGGCGACCTCGCGATGGCTTTTGCAGTCGGCCCGGCGGAGGGCGAAGTTGCCGGTTTCGCCAAGCTCGGACCCAACAGGCTCCCGCATGTCGAACCGGGAGCCGTGATCGAACTACGCCAGCTTTATCTGCTCAAGGCCGCGCACGGCACGGGCCTCGCATCGGCGCTGATGGACTGGGTGCTGGCCGAGGCGCGCCGCCGTGGAGCCGAGCGACTCGCGCTGTCGGTATTCAGCGAGAACTGGCGCGCGCAAGCCTTTTATCGCCGATACGGCTTCGTCGATCGCGGGCCAGTGACCTACATCGTCGGCAATCATCGCGACGACGACCGCGTGTGGGAACTGCAATTGTGAGCGTTCCAGTCTGGCGAGCCACCAAGCTCCTGGTGCCGCACGGCTTTCTCGGCCGCCGAGGGGGCGTGAGCGAGGGGGCGATGGCCAGCCTCAACTGCGGCTGGGGCAGCGGCGACGACCTTGTCACCATCATCGAGAACCGCCGACGCGCGGGGACCGCGGTGCTACCGGGCGCGATCATCGTCTCGCCCTATCAAGTGCATGGCGCGACCGTGCTCGAGGCGGGCGACTGGTCCGACGATGACCGGCCCCATGCCGACGCGCTGGTCACCGATCGGCCGGGCGTGCTGCTCGGCATCCTCACCGCCGATTGCGCGCCGATCCTGTTCGCCGATATCGCGGCCGGAGTGGTCGGCGCGGCCCATGCCGGCTGGAAGGGCGCGCTCGGCGGGGTCGCCGAGGCCACGCTGGCGGCGATGGAGCGGTTGGGCGCCAGCCGCGCCAACATCGCCGCGGCCATTGGCCCGACTATCGCGCGGGCGAGCTACGAGGTCGACGACGCCTTCATGGCCCGTTTCATCGAGGCCGACTCCGCGACCGAGCGCTGCTTCGGCGAAGGTCCGGCGGGTAAGCCCCATTTCGACCTTCCCGCCTATCTCCTCCACCGCCTCGCCGCCGCCGGCCTGCGCAGGGTCGAGGCGCTCGGCCTCGACACTTACGCCCGTGCCGACGACTTCTACAGCTACCGCCGCGCCACCCACCGCTCCGAACCGAGCTACGGCCGCCAATTGAGCCTGATCGGATTGGCGCCGCGCGACTGAGCGGCCTTGCCTGCCTCGCCTGCGCTTGCTCTACGGCATTCGGGCGGGGAGACATCGGATGACGCAGCGCTTGGGGTTGTTGGGCGGGCTCGTCCTGTTCGTGCTGCTGTGGCTGTTGCCGCCGCCGGTTGCAATGCCGCTCGCCGCGTGGCGGGTGTGTGCGCTGGCCGGACTGATGGCGGTCTGGTGGATGACGCAGGCGCTGCCGCTGACCGCGACCGCTCTGCTGCCCTTCCTGATCCTTCCGCTGGCCGGCGTGATGACCGCCAGCGAGGCCGCGGCTTCCTATTACAGCCCGATCCTGTTCCTGGTGCTCGGCGGCGCGATCCTTGCGCTGGCGATCGAGCGCACCGGGCTCCACCGCCGCCTGGCCCTCGCCATTGTCCGGCGCGGCGGGGCGACGCCGGGGGCGATGCTTCTCGCCTTCATGGCCGCCACCGCATTGATCTCGATGATCGTCAGTAACACTGCCACCACGCTGATCATGATGCCGATCGCGGTCGCGGTCCTACGCGCCGCCCGGATCGAGGCGGGGCACACGGACGGCTTTGCCGGAGCGCTGGCAATGGGGATCGCCTTTGCCGCCTCGATCGGCGGATTGGGCACGCTGGTTGGCTCTCCCACCAACGCCATCGCCGCCGGAATCATCGAGAAGAGCACCGGCCTTCGCATCGACTTCCTGACCTGGGCGAGCTTCGGCATCCCGCTCGTTCTCCTCGCCATCCCCCTGTGTTGGCTGATCCTGATGCGCGTTCAGCGCGTCGCGCCGAGCGACTTCGACCCGGCGCAGGCGATGGCCGCGATCGGCGAGGCGGGGCCGTGGTCGAGCGCGGAAAAGCGCCTCGTCCCCGTCATCCTCGTCACTGTCGCCGCCTGGGTCGTGCTCCCCCTGATCGCCGCCCTCCTGCCCAAAGACGTGCTGGTCGACGG
>JANPKL010000227.1:0-4520 GCA_031425975.1 Sphingomonas sp. | reverse complement strand
AGCGCGTAAACATCGCCGCCCGCGGGCTTGAGCACGATGAGCGTGCGTTCCGTCTCCGAAAGCGGGCTGTCGAGGCCGAGGACGTCGGACAGGACGAGTTCGGGCACGCGGCGACCTCGGATGGTGACCACCCCTGCCCCGCCGACGCGCGACAATTGCACCGCCTCGCCGCCCGCACGGACGATTTCCTCGATCGCGGCGCGGGGGATTGCGAAATGCTGGCTGCCGATCGAGACGGTGAGCGCGGGGATGATGGTCAAAGTCAGGGGTACGCGCAGGGTCATGCGGGTGCCGTGGCCGGGACGCGAATCCACCTCGACCAGCCCGCCGATGCGCTCGACGTTGGAGCGCACGACGTCCATGCCGACGCCGCGCCCCGAGATACTGGTGACGGCCGGCGCGGTCGAGAAACCGGCCTCGAAGATCAGGTTCAGTTGCTCGCGCGGCGACAGGCGGGCCGCCTCGCCGCTTTCGATGAGACCGATGTCGAGCGCCTTGACGACCATCTTCCGGCCATCGATGCCGCGCCCGTCGTCGGCGATCTCGATCAAAATCTGGTTGCCAGACTGGCGCGCCGAGACGCTCAGCAGGCCGATCTCGCGCTTGCCGGCCTTGAGGCGGTCGGCGGGCGTTTCGATCCCGTGATCAACCGCATTGCGGACGATGTGAGTCAGCGGATCGCGGATCATCTCGATCATCTCGCGGTCGAGTTCGACGTCGCCCCCGTCGATGTCGACCAGCACCTGGCGACCGAGTTCGGCGCTGAGGTCGCGGACCATCCTCGGCAGGCCGACGAACAGGCTTTCGATACGCTGCATGCGGGTGCGGGTGATGGCGTCCCGCATTTCGGCGATGATGCCCGACAGGCGCTCGAAGGCGCTGTCGACGGTGACGTCGGCGCTCTGGTCGCGTAGCCGCCGGGCGAGTTCGTTACGGGCCAGCACGAGGTCGCTGACCCCGCTCATCATCCGGTCGAGGAGGTCGACCGAGAGCCGGATGGTGCGTGGCGCGGCGATGCCCGGCTGAATCACGGCAGGCGTCGCGGTGATGGCCGGCGTGGGCGCGTTCGGGGCGTCGACGCCGCCTTTCAGCGCGTGAATCAGATCGGTGTCCTGGCCCTCCGGAAGCGGCTGGCCGGCGGCAATGACCTCGACCAGCTCGCCAATCCGGTCGACCACGGCGAGCACCGCGCTGACCAGTTGCGGATCCGGGCTGCGGCGGTTGGCGCGAACATCGGCCAGCGCATCTTCGGCGGCATGGCTGAGGGCCTCGAGCCGGGGGAAATCGAAGAAGCCGCAATTGCCCTTGACCGTGTGGACGAAGCGGAAAATGTTGTCGAGCCGGGCGCGGTCCTGCGGCTGCGCCTCCCAGGCGACGATCTCGCCGCCGAGATTTTCCAGCATGTCCCGGCATTCCGAGACGAAATCGGCGATCAGATCGTCCATGGCCCCACTTCGCTTGGCGTTCGTGGAGCCGGTCTAGGAGCGGAGGGTTAAGGGCGCGTTAGTGGGGGAAGATTCCTCCCCCACTGCGTAGGGAGGTTGCCAGCGAGGGCCGAGGGCCTTCCGCCGTTTCGCCAAGCCCCCTCTGGCCGTCTGCGAGGCCGTATCTCCACGGGGTGGGGAGAGAGGCAGTTACGCTAAAAACTCGGGGTCGAGCACAATCCGGTCACCGTCGAGGTCGGCGATACCGGGTTTGAAGGGGATCAGGCTCTTGCGGCCGCCTTCGACCTCGACTTCGAGAAGGTCGCCGGCGCCGTAATTCTCGACCGCGACGACGGTGCCGAGCGCATTTCCTTCGCGGTCGACGCAGGAGCGGCCGATCAGGTCGACGTGATAATATTCGCCCTCGCCGAGCGGCGGCAAGGCGGCGCGTGCGACCTCGATCACCGAGCCGCGCAAGGCCTCCGCGGCTTCACGATCGGTAACACCATCGAGCCTGGCGTGGACCTGCTTGCCGAGGCCTCCGACCGACAGCAGGCGCAGGTCGCGTTCGCCGATTTTCACCGTCTTGTGGACGGCGAGGCTGGCGGGGCTGTCGGCGAAGAGTTTCAGGCGCACCTCGCCGCGAAGGCCGTGCGCGCCGATGATCGCGGCGAGGGTGATGCGGGTCGTCATGGGGTCGATCGGTGTCTCGACTTCGCTCGACACGACGGACCGGGGTCCGCTCGTCCCGAGCGAAGTCGAGCAACGGCCTCAGCCTGCGGCCTTCTCGGCGCCTTCGGCCGGGGCGGCGTCGTCGCTGCCTTCGGCGGGGTCGGGCTGGGTCGGGGCGCTGACTTCTTCCGTGGCCTCGACCGCGGGGGCCTCGTCGGCGACCGGAGCCTCTTCAGCGGCAGGCGCTTCGGCGGCAGGAGCTTCCTCGGCGGCAGGCGCTTCTTCGGTCACGGGAGCTTCCTCGGCGGCGGGAGCCTCGGCTTCGACGGGAGCAGCCTCGACCTCGGGCTCGGGCTCGGGTGCCGGCTGGGCAGCGGCCTCGGCGGCGGCGGCTTCGGCCGCAGCGGCCTTGGTCTCACGCTCCTCGACGCG
The DNA here is from genome assembly GCA_031425975.1 of Sphingomonas sp. Classification (GTDB taxonomy): domain Bacteria; phylum Pseudomonadota; class Alphaproteobacteria; order Sphingomonadales; family Sphingomonadaceae; genus Sphingomicrobium. The sequence continues at coordinate 1,992 of JANPKL010000227.1, read as the reverse complement.
CTCCTTGGCCTTTTCGCCGGGAACGCCCTTGTTCGGATTGTTGCGAGCGGTGCGTTCACGCAGGCCGGCGGCATCGAGGAAGCGGGCGACGCGGTCGGTCGGCTGGGCGCCGACGCTCAGCCAGTGGGCGATGCGGTCATTGTCGAGCTTGACGCGCTCGGGCGAATCCTTGGCCAGCAGCGGGTTGTACGTGCCGACCTTCTCGATGAAGCGGCCGTCGCGGGCGTTGCGGCTGTCGGCCACCACTACGCGATAATAAGGGCGCTTCTTGGAGCCGCCGCGAGCGAGACGAATTGCAACTGCCATTTGTTCTTCCTTTTTCTCTACCTGGTCCGTCGCCCCGGACTTGATCCGGGGTCCCGCTTCTTCTTCTGAACTCGATCCCGTTCTTCCCGAAAGGAAGAAGCGGGATCCCGGCTCAAGGCCGGGATGACGCTTGGGGAAGTTTCACTTCTTCCCGAACTTCTGCCCTCCCGGCGGAAGGCCGAACGGAGCCCCTCCCCCGCCCGGCAATCCGGGCATGCCGGGCGCGCCGCCGCCGGGCATCATGCCTCCTAACGCGCCTTCCATGCCGCCCTTGCCGAACATGGCGGCGAGCTTGCCGAAGCCGCCCATCTTCTTGAGCTTCTTCATCATGCCTTCCATTTCCTGGTGCATCTTCAGAAGCTTGTTGACCTCTTGAACCGTGCGCCCGCTGCCCTTGGCGATGCGGATCTTGCGCTTGGCGTTGATTACGGCGGGGATGGCGCGCTCCTTGGCGGTCATCGAGCTGAGCATCGCTTCCAGATGGACCAGGGCCTTGCCGTCGGCGGCCTTGTCCATCGCGCCCTTCATGCCCTTCAGGCCCGGCATCATGCCGGCGAGGGCACCGAGCCCGCCCATGCGCTGCATCTGCGAAAGCTGCATGCGCAGGTCGTCGAGATCGAACTTGCGCTTGGCCATCTTGGCCGCGAGCTTCTCGGCGTCCTCGACCTGGCTGGTTTCGGCGGCGCGCTCAACCAGGCTGACGACGTCGCCCATGCCCAGGATGCGCCCGGCGACGCGCGACGGGTGGAAGGGCTCGAGCGCGTCGAGGCCTTCGCCGGTGCCGGCGAACTTGATCGGCTTTCCGGTGACCGCGCGCATTGACAGCGCCGCGCCGCCGCGGGCATCGCCGTCCATGCGGGTGAGGATGACGCCGGTCAGCGCGATCTGGTCGCCGAAGCCCTTGGCGACATTGACCGCGTCCTGCCCCGTCAGGCTGTCGACGACGAGCAGGGTCTCGGCCGGGCGGCTGGCCTCGCTGACCGCCTGCATCTCGCCCATCAGCGCATCGTCGACGTGGAGGCGGCCGGCGGTGTCGAGGAGGAGGACGTCGTAGCCCTGGAGCTTCGCGGCCTGGAGCGCGCGGCGGGCGATCTCGACGGGCGGCTGGCCGGCGACGATCGGCAGGGTGTCGACGCTCGCCTGGCGGCCGAGCACGGCGAGCTGCTCCTGCGCGGCCGGGCGGGCGACGTCGAGCGACGCCATCAGGACCTTCTTGCGGTCCTTCTCGGTCAGTCGCTTGGCGAGCTTGGCGGTCGAGGTGGTCTTGCCCGACCCCTGAAGGCCGACCATCATGATCACGGCGGGCGGGGTGACCGCGAGCTCGAGTTCAGCCGAATCCGCGCCGAGCATCTCGACCAGCGCGTCGTTGACGATTTTGACGACCTGCTGGCCGGGCGTGATCGACCGGAGCACTTCCTGCCCGATCGCGCGCTCGGTGACCTGATCGACGAAGTCGCGCGCGACGGGCAGCGCGACATCGGCCTCGAGCAACGCAACGCGCACTTCGCGCAGCGCGGCGCGCACGTCCGCCTCGCTCAGCGCGCCGCGGCCGCGAAGCTTGTCGAATACGCCGCCGAGGCGGTCGCTGAGGGTCTCGAACATCAAGCAACTCCAGGTGCCGGCGCGACAGCCAAGAAAAGCCGGCGGGCGAAACCTCGCCGGCCAGCCTGCCCCGCGGGGCGCTCA
>JANPKL010000226.1:0-3781 GCA_031425975.1 Sphingomonas sp. | reverse complement strand
CGCTCGCCCGCGCCGAGCCAGTGGATCAGGCGGCCGTCGATGGTCGCGAAGCCCTCGTCGGAAGCGTTGGCGGGGGGCGGGGCGGGGACGGGGTCGGCTTTGCGCAGCCAGTCGAGGCTCTGGGCCTCATGCTCGGTGCGGGTACGGACGGGGCGGGCCTGCCAATCGGCGGGGAGGGAGCCGAGGCGCTCGATGTGAGCCTGCAGGGGATCGCCGTCATAAGCGGTGATGAGGGTCGGCGGGCCCGCATCGGGGATCGCCCGCTCGGCCCGGAGCACCGCGCCATAGCCGGCACGATAGGCAGGGCCTGCGTCAAGCATCTCCATCACCGCGGCGTGGACCCGGGCGATGTCGTCGTGGGCGACGGACAGGCGGTGGGCGTCGTCGGCGGCGAACCAGGGAAAGAACCAACTCTGCTCGAGCATCCGGTTCCATAGCCAGGCGAGATGCTCGCCATAGGGGGCGGGCTCGAACGGAGGGAGGTAGCGCTCCCCGAACAGGCGCATCTCGGCCGGGGTCCAGACGGCATAGCCGCCCATCGCGGTGCGGGTGAAGCGGTGGGGCGCACGGCGCAGCGCCTCTATCAGGATGACCGCGCCCGAATGGAAGCCGTAGGCGGCGCAGCGGGTCAGGCCGAGGGCGTCCATGGTGCCGAGCAGGGCGTCGGCGAAGTCGGCGATGTCGGGCTCGCCGGAAAGGGGAGCGGACTGGCCGAAGCCGGGCGTATCGGGCGCGATGCAGGTGAAATGCGGCCCCCAAGCCTCCATCAGCGGCTCATATTCGGCGCTGCTGCGGGGGCTCTGGTGGATCATCAGCAGGGCCGGGCCGCGCCCGTGGCGACGGTAATGGACGCGGCGCGGACCCCTCGGGCCCGGACAATCGACGAAATGGCGCTCCATGCCTCATTATTTGTCCGGACAAATTGCATTAGACAAGAGGGGAAGGCCATGCCTAGAAATTGAATCATGAGTGACACCGTCGGTACCCGCATGATCCGCGAAGAACGCCCGGCCCGCGCGCTGTTCGAAGCGGTGATGGCCAATCCCGCGCGCGCCAAATTCGGTTTCGGCGACCGGCTGGCGATCCTCAACGTCGACCTCCAATGCGCGTATACGCAGATCGACCGCTTCCGCACCGCTTATGAGACCGATCCCGAGCAGATCGCGCATATCAATCGCCTGTCGGCACTGGCGCGGGGGGCGGGAATGCCGGTGGTGTGGAGCCGGGTCGCCTATCGCGACGATGCCGCCGACGCGGGCGTGTGGGGCACGCGGACCGATACCGAGGATAGTTTGCAGAACATTCGCTACGGGTCGGAACGCCACGCCTTCGACCCGCGCTGCGACGTCCGCCCGGACGATTATGAGTTCACGAAAAGGATGCCGAGCATCTTCTTCGAGACCCCGCTGGCGAGCTTCCTCAAGTGGCGCAAGGTCGACACGGTGGTCGTCACCGGGGGCTCGACCTCGGGCTGCGTGCGGGCGAGCGCGGTCGATGCGCTGAGCCACGGCTTTCGCACTATCGTCCCCGTGGAGACCTGCGCCGACAAGCATGAAAGCTATCATTTTTCCGCGCTGACCGACCTCCAGCTCAAATATGCCGATGTCGAGCCGGTCTCGGCGGTCGTCGAATGGCTGGAGGCACGGCAGGTTTGACGTCCGAACCTGGCCTCTACGACTTCGAGCGTTTCCGCGACCGGCCCCGGTTCGACTGGCCGGGGGGCGGACAAGTCGCCGTGTGGGTTGCGCCCAATCTCGAATATTATGAGATCGACCCGCCGCCGCATCCCCAGCGCAAGTCATGGGCAAAGCCGCATCCCGACGTGGTCGGCTATGCCCATCGCGATCATAGCAACCGCGTCAGCCACTGGCGCATGGCCGAGGCGATGACGCGGCACGGCTTTCCGGGTTCGGTCAGCCTGTCGGTCGCGCTTTGCCAGCATCATCCCGAGGTCGTCGCCGATGCCGCTGCGCGCGGCTGGGAGTTCTTCAGCCACGGCATTTACAACACCCGCTACGCTTATGGGATGAGCGAGGCACAGGAGCGCGCGCTGATCGCCGACAGCATCGCCACCGTGCGCGAGGCGACGGGCCAGACCATCCGCGGCTGGCTTGCCCCGGCGTTGACGCATACGGTGCGGACCTTGGACCTGATCGCCGAGGCCGGACTCGATTACACCTGCGACCTCTATCACGACGATCGCCCGACGCGGATCGCGACGGCCACGGGCGACCTCGTCTCGATGCCCTACAGCCTTGAGGTCAACGACCATTATGGCTTTTTCGTCTACAATATGAGCCCGCGCGATTATGCCGATACGTTGGTGCGGCAATTTCGCCGGCTGGCGGACGAGGGCGGCACGGTTATGTGCATTCCGCTGCATTCCTATCTGATCGGCCAGCCGCACCGGATCGGGCCGTTCCAAGAGGCACTGCGCGAGATTGCGGCGGACGGGCGGGGGTGGCTGACGACCGCGGGGGCGATTGCAGACGCGTGGCGGGAGGCGAGGTGATGGCGCTGGACGACGACTATCTCGCTTATCCCCGCCGCCGGCTCGGCTACGATCATGACCTCTATGGCTGGTCGGCGCTCAAGGACCGACCGCCACTGACCTGGCCCGGGGGCAAGCGGGTCGCGGTGTGGGTCTGTATCTCGGCCGAGGTGTTCCCGCTTACCCCGAGCGACACGCCGTTTCGCGCACCGGGGCATATGGCGACGCCTTATCCCGATTATCGCCACTATACAGCGCGGGACTATGGCTTGCGGGTGGGGATGGGGCGACTGCTTGACGCGCTGGCGGCAGTGGGCGCGACGGGCTCGATCGCGGCCAATAGCGCGCTGGCGACAAGGGCGCCGGGGCTGCTCGATGAGGTGGTCGCGGCGGGCCACGAGATCATCGCCCATTCGACCGACATGAATGGGACCATCGCCTCGGGCCTGCCCGAAGAAGAGGAGCGCGCGCTGATCGCGGCGTCGCTGGACGGATTAGAAGCGGCGACGGGAGTGAGGCCGGCGGGGTGGCTGTCGATCGCGCGGTCGCAGAGCTGGAATACGGTGCGACTGCTGAAAGAGGCAGGCGTCCTTTATTGCTGCGACTGGGTCAATGACGAGTTGCCGTGGCGCTTTGCCAATGGATTGATCAACCTGCCGCTGAACCATGAACTGAGTGATCGGCAGGTGATTGCCGTGCAGCAGAATAGTGCCGAAAGCTATGCGCAGCAGTTGCGCGATGCCTATGATCTGCTTGATCGCGAGGCGGAGGCGAGCGGGGGCGGGCGGATGCTGCCGATCCATTTGACGCCTTATATCTGCGGGCTGCCCTATCGGATCGGGGCGATCGAGGCGTTGCTTCGCGATCTTGCCGGGCGCGGGGCCTGGTTCGCACGCCCGGGTGAGATACTGGATGCCTGGGAGCAAAGCGAATGAAGGTCCGCAACCCGCGAACGGGCGCGCCTGACTTCGAAATCGAGCCGATTGAAGCGGTGGAAGTCGAAGCCATCGCCGCGCAGGCCCGGGCATGGCAGGCGGGCTGGGCCGAGCGCGACCCCGGCGAGCGGGCGCAAATCCTCGGGCAATTGGCTGATGCGATAGCAGCGGAGGCGCAGGCAATCGCCGCCGCGCTGACGCTTGATACCGGGCGGCAGCGGATCAGTGGTATCGAGGTTGCGGGGACGGTCGGGATGATCCGCCGCTGGGCCGCGATTGCTCCGGGGATGCTAGCCGACTTGCAAGGGCAGGAGAGGGACAGTGCGACGCCGGGCATACGAGTCGCGACGCGGCT
>JANPKL010000225.1:0-7361 GCA_031425975.1 Sphingomonas sp. | reverse complement strand
GCGCGCTTCGACGCGATATAGGGCGGCAGCGGCATCGTCCCGGCGCGGTGCAGCAAGACTTCGACCGGCTCTTCCCCGGCAAAGCGCAGCAGCAGGGCGCCGTCATCGCCTTTGGCCTCGCACATTGCCTCGACCCCGCCGAAGGTGACGACATCGCCGACCCGTACCCGCTTGGCGTTGCGCACGAATGCCCACCAGGCGCGCAAGTCGTGGCGCTTGTGGAGGGTGGCGCCGATCGTGGCCTCCCCGCGGCGGCCTTCCAGCTGGGCCGGGATGACCCTGGTGTCGTTGAACACCAGGACATCGCCCGGGGACAGCAGCGACGGCAGGTCGAGGACCGCCTTGTCCTCCATCCGGTCGCCATCGACCAGCAGCATCCGCGCGGCATCGCGTGGCCGCGCCGGGCGCAATGCGATATTGGCCTCGGGAAGGATGAAGTCGAAGTCGGCGACGCGCATGGGAGCGCAGTAACTTGCCTCTTCCTTCTGGGGAAGGTGGCCCGCAGGGCCGGATGGCTCCTGCCTGCTTCGTTTAAACCGAGAAAAGGAGAAACGACCCCTCAGTCACTTCGTGACAGCTCCCCACAGGGGGAGCGGCGTTCAGCCCCCGAGCGTCGCGCGGACGATCTTGGTCGGCTCCGCCGGCGGTTCACCCGCCGCAATCTGGTCGACGAAGTTCATGCCCTGCACCACGCGCCCGAACACGGTATATTTGCCGTCGAGCGACACGCGCGGCACGAACATGATGTAGAATTGGCTGTTGGCGCTGTCGGGCTCGCTCGATCGCGCCGCCGAGACCGTGCCGCGCAGGTGCGGCAGGCTGTTGAACTCGGCCTTGACGTCGGGCAGCTCGGACCCGCCGGTGCCGTCGCCCTTGGGATCGCCGCCCTGCGCCATGAAGCCCGGGATCACGCGGTGGAAGGCCAGGCCATTGTAAAAGCCGCGCTTCGCCAGCGTCTGGACCCGCTCGACCGCCAGCGGGGCGGCGTCGGGGCGCAATTGGATAACCACCTGCCCGCCGTTGGACAGGTCGAGCAGCAGCCGGTTCGACAGGTCGGCCGCGACCTCGGCCGGCGGATTGATCGGCAGCATCGGCGCGGCGGGCGCCTGCGCCAGGGCCGGCGCGGCGAGGAGCAAAGCCAGCACAGGCAACGCGAACTTCACGGTCATTTCTTCCCCTTGTGCGGCATCCGCTCCGCCACTGCGGCGGCGACGGACGGCGTGACGAACTTCCTGATATCGCCCCCATAACGCGCGATTTCTTTCACCAGCCTTGACGCAATCGGCTGGAGGCAGACGTCGGCCATCAGGAAGACCGTCTCGATCCGGTCGTTCAATTGCTGGTTCATGCCCGCCATCTGATATTCATATTCGAAATCGGCCACGGCGCGCAGCCCACGGATGATCATCCCCGCGCCCTGCGCCTCGGCGAAGTCCATCAGCAGGCTGTCGAAGGCGACCACCTTCAGATTGACGATATCGCCCGCCTCGCGCTCGACCATGGCGATCCGCTCTTCGGTCGAGAAGAGCGGGCTCTTGCTCGGATTGGTGGTCACCCCGATCACCAAGGTGTCGACCAGCCGCGCGCCGCGCTTGATGATGTCGAGATGCCCCAGGGTCAGCGGGTCGAAGGTGCCCGGATAGACGGCGATGCGGCTGGTCATGCTAGCGCCTTTGCGATGATGAAGGGCCAGACAATCACGATGATGACAAACACTGCGGCCGGCCCCATGGGCACCGACGCCCATTCGTGTCGGACGATCGCCGGAGCGACGTAGGTTGCGAGGAACATGGCCTTGTAGATCACCTGAAAGATCAGCACGGCGAGAAATGGGCGCGGTGCCATCAGTCCAAGGGCGGATACCGCCGCGACCCCGCCCCAAAGCGAAAACAGCAGCCAGCGGAGCCCGGGGCTCTCGACGATGCCGCCCCCGAGCACGGCAATCGGGCCCGGACCGCGATGCCCCGCGAGGCCGATCAGTACCGGCAGCAACACCATTATGTTGAAGCCATAAGCCAAGCGTAGCAGCAGGTCGGGGCTCACCGGTCGCGCTCGACGGCATAGCGGGCGATGGCGCGCAGGAGATCGGCTTCCTCGCCATGACCGTGAAGGTGCGCGATTGCCTGGTCGACGAGCATGGTCGCCTGCGTCCGCGCGCGCTCGGGGCCCAACAGCGAGACGAAAGTCGCCTTGCCCGCGTCGGCGTCCTTGTTGAGCCGCTTTCCCGCCGCCGCCTCGTCGCCCTCATGGTCGAGCAGGTCGTCGGCGATCTGGAAGGCGAGGCCCAGGTCGCGGGCATAGCCGTGGTAGCGCACGCGCTCGCCCGGCAGGACGCGGCCCATGATCACCGCCGCCTGGACCGCATATTCGATCATCGCGCCGGTCTTCAATTGCTGCAGCCGGGTGATGGCGGGGAGGTCGAGCGCGCGGCCCTCGGCTGCCAAGTCCATCATCTGCCCGCCGCCCATGCCGTCGATCCCCGACGCGCGGGCAAGCCCTAGCACCAATTCAGCACGGACCTGCGGGTTCTCATGGGTCGCCTCGTCGGCCAGCAATTCGAAGGCGAGAGCATGGAAGCAGTCCCCGGCCAGCACCGCGGTCGCCTCGTCAAACGCCTTGTGGACGGTCGGCTTGCCCCGGCGCAGGTCGTCATCGTCCATGCAGGGAAGGTCGTCGTGGATCAGGCTGTAGACGTGGACCGCCTCGATCGCTGCCCCGGCGCGCAAGCTCCGCTCCTCGTCGAGCCCGAACAGGCGGCCCGCGGCAACGGTCAGCAGCGGGCGCAGCCGCTTGCCCCCGCCGATGCCCGCGTGACGCATCGCGGCGGTCAGTCGGTCGCGGCCGTCGCGGCGATCGGCCAGCGCAGCCTCGAACAGGCGGTCGACTCCTTCGGCGACCCTTTTCGCTTCGCCGAACAAATCGATGTCGGTGACGGTCGCGCTCATCAGTCGGCCGCGAACGGGCGGGTGCCGGCGGGCTGGCCGTCGGGCCCCAGGGAGATGGCGTCGATCCGCGCCTGCGCCGACTTCAGCCTTTCCTCGCACAACCGCTTCAGTCGGTCGCCTTCCTGGTAGAGGTCGATCGACTGGTCGAGCGGAGCCTCGCCGCGCTCGAGCAGGCGCACGATCTCCTCGAGGCGCTTGAGCGCATCTTCGAAGGACAGGGTTTCGGGAGTGGAAGCCATGAGGGAGGGATTAGCCTTGCTTTTGGCGGGCGCAAGCACCTCTTGCCGTCATCCCGGGCTTGACCCGGGATCCGCCTGCCTCGGCAGCAGGCAGAAAACAGGCAGACCCCGGGTCAAGCCCGGGGTGACGAAGCCTCACATCTTGCGGAAGGGATCCGCGACGCCGGGCATGATCTCGCCGGGCGCAAGGCCGGTCTCGTCGCGCTGGGCGTCGATCGCGGCCGCTTCGGCATCGAGCGCATTCTGCACGCGCTCGGCGCGGAGCTGCTCGATCAGGCTGGCGCGGTCGGTGTCGAGGCGGCCGTCGTCGACATAGACGATCCCCGCCGCCTTCTGCGCCTTGGCCACCGCGGCATCCAGTTCGCGCTGGCTGGTGAGGCCGAGCGTGACCGGATCCTTGGGCTGGATGTTGGCGATGTTCCAATGGCTGCGGTCGCGGATAGCAGCAATGGTCGTGCGGGTGGTCCCGATCAGCTTGCCGATCGCCCCGTCGGTCACCTCGGGATGGTTCTTGATGATCCAGCTGATGCCGTCTGGCTTGTCCTGGCGCTTGGACACCGGGGTGTAGCGCGGGCCCTTGGTACGGGTGACCGCCTCGGGCGCCTTGTGCATCTTCAGGCGATAATCGGGATCGTCCTGGCCCTTGGCGATTTCCTCGTGGGTCAGTTCGCCCGAGCGCAGGGGATCGCGGCCGGTCAGCTTGGTCGCCGCGGTATCGTCGGCGATGGCCTGGACCTCGAGGATGTGAAGGCCACAGAAATCGGCGATCTGCTCGAAGGTCAGCGCGCTGTTGTCGACCAGCCAGGCGGCGGTCGCATGCGGCATCAGCGGGGTCGCTGCATGAGTGGGGGCGATGGCCATGACAGGTCTCCGGACACAAAAAGGGCCGCCCCTTCGCGGAGCGGCCGACATGCTTCCCCGTTACTCGCGCTCGCCGCCGGGGGCAAGCTCCCCGGGCCGACTTTCAAAGCTCGCGCCCCAGCTGACGGCACAATAACGGGGAATTCCCGGTTTCATGATGGAGCCGAGCGGCGGGCAGGGCTTGCCCGTGCCGGAAAAATCGGCGCGCCACGGCTGCGGCCAGACCGCCAGGGCATATGTGGAGTCGGCGCGCCAGGCTTTGACTTCGGCCCGCCAGCCCGGTCCTTGCGCATACGCCGCACGGGGCTTGGGATAATAATAAAGCCCGACCACCAGCATCACGGCGACTCCTGCCCGAGCCGCCCAGCGACCGCGAAAGGCGGGACGAGCGACCAGTGCCAGCACGCCCCAGAAAAACAGCATGATCGGCAGGTAATTGTAGCGCGGGCCGGATCGCACGAGGAAAGCATCGTCGGGAAAGCGCGTCGCGATCCCAAAGGTGACGCTGACCAGCCCCGCCGCAATGGCCGAGAGGAATAGCCACAAGGCCTCGTCGCGCCGACGCAAGGCCGCGAACAGCAAGGCGGCGAAGATAATGCCCGCCACGATCGCCGTCGTCCACGGGATGTCTCCCGCGAGGAATTGATCCCCGGCCGTGCTCCCCAGTTTCTTGGCCTGCTGCACTCCCAGAAAGGCGAGTCCGATGGTCCGCAGCCCCAGCGCCGCGACCGCCGAGACCGGATCGAGCGCGGCTCCCCGCCCGGCCCCGCTGGAATAGAAGAACAGCAACTGTATCGCGGCCCCCGCGCCGAGCAGCCCCGCCTGCCGCCATCTGGCGCGATCGCGATCGAACGCCGCGCGCGCGGCGAACAGCGGCAGGAAGACGATCGCACCCGGCCCGCTCAGTGGGGCGAGGATCAGCAGCGCGCCCTCCCCGATCCGTCCCGCCCGCCCGGTCGCGGGCGCGACGGCCAGCAGCAATGCCGTCGCCAGCGCAAGGTGAAACTGGATGTGCATCGCATTCAGCCACACCTCCTCGGTCAGCGGTGCGATCGCCAGATAGAGCAGGGCCGCCAGCACCGCTGTCCGCCCGGCAAAGGCGTGACTGCAGGCACGCAACAGGATGGCGGCGACCGTGAGCTGGGCGAGCAGGCCCGAGATCATCGTCACATAAGGCGCGGCTTCGAGCGGCAGCAGCCCGTGCTGGACCAGCCTTGCGAGGCCGAGGGTGACGGCGTTGACCGGAAGATTGAGATACCCGCCGAACGGTCGCCACAGCGCCTCGTGCCAAGGATAATTCCAGGCGAAGGCGAGGAAGATCGTCGCTTCCTCATCCTGAAAACGTCCCTCGGCCCAGGCACCGGGCAGGCGCAGCGCAAGCAGCAGCGCCAAACCCATTAGCAGCGCCGCGGCGGTCCAACCCGAGAAAGCAGGCCCGCGCGGCGGCCCCGCGTCGGCCCCCGGCAACCGAAACCTCATTCGCCCGTCGTGAGCAGGATCTTGCCGACATGTGCGCCCGCTTCCATCCGGGCGTGCGCCTCGGCGGCCTGCGCCAGCGGATAGCTGCGGTCGATCACGGGCCGCAATTGCCCGCTTTCGACGAACGGCCAGACCTCGCGGAGTATTTCCTCGGCTACCGCGCCCTTGAACGCCAGCGGGCGCGGGCGGAGGGTCGACCCGGTCAGCGTCAGCCGGCGACGCATCACGTCGAGGATGTCGAGCTCGGCCGAGATCCCGCGCTGCGTGGCGATCGAGACGTGGCGCCCGTCGTCGGCCAGCGCGGCAAGATTGCGTGGCAGATAATCGCCGCCGACCATGTCGAGGATCACATTGACCCCAGCCCCGCCGGTCAATTGCTTGACCTCGGTCACGAAGTCGCTCGCGGCGTAGTTGATCGCGGCGGCCGCGCCCAGCTTGCGGGCCCAGGCGCATTTCTCCTCGCTGCCGCAGGTGACGATCGGCTTGACCCCGAACAGCCCGCACAAGGCGATCGCCATCGTCCCGATACCGCTGGTCCCGCCGTGGATCAGCGCCCATTCGCCCTCCGACGCGAAGCCGCGCTCGAATAGGTTGGTCCACACGGTGAACAGCGTCTCGGGCAGGCCCGCCGCCTCGACCAAGGGGATCGCCGTGGGCACCGGCAAGGCGGTCACGGCGGGCGCGATCGCATATTGGGCATAGCCCCCGCCCGCAATCAGCGCGCAGACCTCGGTGCCGATCAGATGACTCGCCCCCTCGCCCGCCGCGACCACAGTTCCGGCAATTTCGAGCCCTGGAATGTCCGATGCGCCCGGCGGCGGCGGATAGAAGCCGCGGCGTTGCAGCACGTCGGGACGATTGACCCCCGCGGCGGCGACCCTCACCAACACTTCGCCCTTGCCCGGTCGCGGCACCGGGCGCTCGCTTGGAACCAGCACTTCGGGCCCCCCGGGCGCCGAAATCTCGATCGCCGTCATGACGTCAGGCAGGTCCATTCTTCTTTCAGCCCCCGGCAAGTGCTCGGCCCGCCATAGCCTCTCGGTCGATCGCAGGAAGCGAAAAAATGCACCGTTCGGGCCGGCGGTGCCGGTTGACTTGAAGGATTTGTGGTCCGACCTTGAGGCGCATGGACGACGATGCCTTCTCGTCACGCGCCGAAGACCCGCTGCGGCTGCTGTCGCGCCAGGATCTCGACCCTTTGAGCCAGCACGAACTGGACGCGCGGATCGCAGCGCTCGAGGCCGAAATCGCGCGGGTTCGCAGCCATAATGACGCGGTGTCTAAGCATCGCTCGGCCGCCGATGCCCTGTTCAAGCGATAGGCCGCCGCGCCCGACCTGTTTTGCCGCTCTTGCAGCGGCCGCATGGTCACCCGAGATATGTAGCTAAGGAAGGCGAGCCGCTCTTGCCCGCCCAAGGAGTTTCCGAATGCCCAGTTTCGCCCGCGAGCTCGAACAGACCCTGCATAATGCGCTCGGGGAGGCGACCCGTCGCCGCCACGAATATGCGACGCTCGAGCATCTGCTCATGGCCCTGATCGACGACGGCCATGCGTCCAAGGTGATGACCGCCTGCGGGGTCAATCGCGACGAACTCAAGGCGACCGTCAAACAGTATCTCGACGGAGAATTGGGCGCATTGGTCGCCGACAGCGGCACCGACCCGACCCCGACCTCGGGCTTCCAGCGCGTCGTCCAGCGCGCGATCCTCCACGTCCAATCCTCGGGCCGCGACGAAGTCACCGGCGGCAACGTGCTGGTCGCGCTCTTCTCCGAACGCGAAAGCTATGCCGTCTACTTCCTCCAGCAGCAGGACATGAGCCGGCTGGATGCGGTCAC
>JANPKL010000224.1:0-2136 GCA_031425975.1 Sphingomonas sp. | reverse complement strand
GCTGGTGTTCCTGCTCGCCGGCCATATCCCGGTCCAGGGCGAATGCGTCATCCACCCCAGCGGATGGCGGGTGGAAGCGCTCGATTCGGACACTAGGCGAATCCTGCGGGTGCGGCTGCACGCGCCAGACAAGGCCACTTGATCCTGCTCTTCGCGCTGTTCTTCGGCGCCCTTTCCGCTTTTGCGTTCCAGCCGTTTGGCTGGTGGCCGCTGATGCCGCTGGTGTTCGCGGCCTTGTGCGAGCTCATCGCGCGCGCGCCGACATTGCGCCGGGCATTGCTGCTCGGGTGGTTGTTCGCGGTCGGTCAATTCGTGGTCGGTCTCAACTGGATTGCGACCGCTTTCACCTTCCAGGCTGCGATGCCGGCGTGGCTCGGCTGGGTCGCGGTGGTGCTTCTGTCGTTTTACCTCGCCATCTACCCGATGCTTGCAACCGGGCTCGCCTGGCGGTTCGGGCGCGACAGGCCGATCGCACTGGTGCTGGCGCTTGCGGGCGGCTGGGCGATCACCGAATGGCTGCGCGCGACCATGTTCACCGGCTTCGCCTGGAACCCGGTCGGGGTGACCCTGATCGACACCTGGCTGCGTCCGGTCGCGCCGTGGGTCGGGACCTACGGCCTGACTGCGCTACTCGTGCTAGGTTCCGGTCTTGGCTGGATCTTCGTTCGTCACCTCATTCCCGAAATCCGAAGCAAGCCACTGACGCCGAAGCGGATTGCGGCCATCATTGCATTCTTCATCCTGCCCGAGCTGATGCTGGTCGCGCTACTGCCGCTGTTTGGATCGAACGCAGCGCCGGCACCCGAGCGCGGACACCCGATCCGCATCGTCCAGCCCAACATCGGGCAGGAAGACAAGTGGCGTGAAGGGCTGGGCGAGGAGGCGTTTGCCCGGCTTGCGCAACACTCGGCCGATGGGCCGGAAAAGCGAGCTTTGGCCCCGCGCTTGCTGTTTTGGCCGGAGGTTGCGGTTCCCGAGCCGTTCCAGATCCTCGACGGCGATCGGCGGCCGCGGCCCGTGCCGCTGCCAGCCATACCGCGCGCGGTGCAATCGATCCGCCCCGGCGACCTGCTGCTGACCGGCGGCTTCGCCCTGATCGCCGATCCGTCGCTGAACGTCGTCGGCAATACCAACAGTGTATTCGCGCTCGACAGTGCCGGCGCAATTCTCGGCCGGTACGACAAGGCGCACCTCGTTCCCTATGGCGAATATCTGCCGATGCGCCCGTTGCTGTCGGCTATCGGCTTGTCCCAGCTTGCGCCGGGCCAGGGCGACACCAGCTACGGGCCCGGACCGCGCACCATCGACCTCGGCGCATTCGGCAGGATGGGCCTGCAGGTCTGCTACGAGATCATCTTTTCAGGCGATGTGGTCGATGACCGCAATCGCCCCGATTTCATCTTCAACCCGTCGAACGATGCCTGGTTCGGCGCCTGGGGACCGCCGCAGCACCTCGCCCAGGCGCGGCTTCGCGCTGCCGAGGAGGGGTTGCCGGTAATCCGATCGACCCCGACCGGGATCAGCGCGGTGGTCGATGCTCGGGGACGGTTACTCCGCTCACTCGCGTGGAGAACCGAGGGCACGATTGATTCGGTCCTGCCCGCGCCGTTGGCACCGACCCTGTTTGCCAGGTTCGGCAACGTCATCCCGTTGGCACTTGGCTTTATCCTGCTGTTTTCGGCGATTGCGCTGAGCCGGAGCCGCCGCTACAGCACGACATAACGAAAGCTTTATATCTTCAAATCGCAGGATTTCAGCCGCTTATGCGCAGCAATTATCTCTTCACGTCCGAATCGGTTTCCGAAGGCCATCCCGACAAGGTTGCCGACCAGATCAGTGACGCCATCGTCGACCTGTTCCTGTCGAAGGACCCCGAAGCGCGGGTCGCGTGCGAGACGATGTGCACCACCAATCTGGTCGTGCTGGCGGGCGAAATCCGCGGCCGCGGGATCATGGATGTCGAGGGCAATTGGGCGCCCGGCGTCGAGGATGAAATCCACGATGCGGTCCGCGCGACAGTCAAGCGCATCGGCTATGAGCAGGACGGTTTCCACTGGGAGACGTTCGAGTTCATCAACCGCCTCCACCCCCAGTCGGTGCATATCGCGCAGGGCGTCGATGCCAGCGGCAACAAGG
>JANPKL010000223.1:0-8319 GCA_031425975.1 Sphingomonas sp. | reverse complement strand
TCGGCCCGCCCAATTCGTCGGCATAGGCCGGGACCGGCTGGCCGTCGCTCGCGCCCGCGCCATATTGGCCGGTGACGGTCTCGCCCGGGGCGATCGCGCGGAGCGAGCGCAGCACCTTGACCTTCTCGTCGCGCACGGCGGTCGCGTCGAAGTGGCTCGGCGGCTCCATCGCGACCAGCGCCAGCAATTGCAGCATGTGGTTCTGGACCATGTCGCGCAGCGCGCCGGCCTTGTCGTAATAATCGACCCGGCCTTCCAGCCCGACGGTCTCGGCGACGGTGATCTGGACATGGTCGATATGCGCGCTGCTCCAGACCGGCTCGAACAGCAGATTGGCGAAGCGCAATGCCAGCAAATTCTGGACCGTCTCCTTGCCCAGATAATGGTCGATCCGGAAGGTGCGCTCTTCCGGGAAGGCGGCGGCGACCGCGTCGTTGATCGTGCGGCTGGAGGCAAGGTCGGTGCCGAGCGGCTTTTCCAGCGCCAGCCGGACATGGGCTCCGGCCAGGCCCACGGCCTCCAGATTGTCGATCGTGGCCTTGAACAGCGAGGGGGCGGTCGAGAGGAAGATGGCGGTCTCGCCGGGTTGCCCGGCAGCCTCGGCGAGCGCGGCATAGCCCGCGCGGTCGGTCGCATCGAGGGTGACGTAGCTCAGCCGCTCGAGGAAGGCGGCGACCGCTTCGGTATCGAAGAAGGCGGGGGGAACATGCTCGGTCAGCGCCGCGCGGGCGCGCTCGCGGAAGCTGTGATCGTCGTTCGTCGATCGCGCGGTGGCGACGATCCGCAGCGTCGGCGGGAGCAGCCCGTCGCGGGTCAGCGCATAGAGCGAGGGCAGGAGCATGCGCGCGGCAAGGTCACCGGTGGCGCCGAACAGGATGAGGGTCGTCGCCTTTTCGCTCACTCAGGCCTTCCAGTCCGCAAGCAGCCAGCCAAGCACGTCGGGCAGCCTCGCGGCCCAGCTATCTTCCTCATGCCCAGCGCCTTCGTAAACCTTGCTTTCAAAGGCTGTGCCGCGAGTCCAGCCGAGCCTTTCTATTTCGCGGTCGATGACATCCTGGAAGGGCCCGTAATGCTGATCGAGCGTGACGGTGCCGCGATCCATCCACAATTTACGCCCGCGCGGAGCGCCGAGACTTTGCGCAAGATAGCCTTGCCAAGCCTGCTGGAGCAGCGGCGCCATCATTTTGGCAGTCGCAGGATCGACCAGTATCGAATGGGTCGAAATGGCGGCGGCCTTGCCAAAGACATCGGGACGTTCGGCCAGCGCATAGAGGCTGATCAGGCCACCCATGCTCGATCCGGCGACGGCGGTATGCAGGCGATCGGGTCGGGTACGATAGGTCCGGTCAATCAGCGGCTTCAGCGTGTCGGCGAGAAAGGCGACCTGAGCATCGCCGATCAGCGGCCCCTTGGCAAAGCCCTCTATCCCGGCGCGCAGCGGGCCTGGAGCAACCTTGGTCGGGAAGTAGGTGCGGTAGCGGGCCTCGCCCGGTTGATCCACGCCGACAATGATGAAGGGAGCGATCTTGCGTGCCGCGATCAGCGTGATCGCCGCCCGGTCCGCTGCCCACACCTTGCTCATGTTCGACCGCTTGGGATCGAACAGATTTTGGCCGTCGTGCATGTACAGAACCGGGTAACGGCGCGCTTTCGCCTTGTCGTAGCCCGGCGGCAGCCAGACCGTGATTCGGGTCTTGCCGACGGTGGTCGATTCGACCTCGGTAGCGACGAAGTGACCGGTATCCGCCGCTTCCGCGACATAGGCGAACAGCAGGGCGAAGAAGGCGAGGATCCAGCGCATGATCTTATTTCCTCAGGGCAACGAAGCGGACCGCGAAGCCGCCGCCCGGCGCCATGCGTAATGACATGCGATCGGTGGCAGTAACAATACGCTGCTCGATCGCGATTGCGCGCGGATTGGTGCGGAAGTCGGCGCCCTCGCCGTCGCGGTATGTTTCGGCGCGGTAGCGGCGGCCGGGCTCGAGGAAGCCGAGCGAGAGGTCGAGGTCGCGGCCGTTCTCGTCGGCCAGCCCGCCCAGGAACCAGTTCGGCTTGCCGCGTTCCCGCCTCGCGATCACCGCATAGTCGCCGACTGCGCCCTCCAGCATCCTGGTTTCGTCCCAATCGACCGCGACGTCCTTGATGAACTGGAATGCGGCCAGCTTCTTCTCGTAATTTTCGGGCATGTCCGCGGCCATCTGGATCGGCGAATAGATGGTCACATAATAAGCCAGCTGGCGCGCCAGCGTCGAGGGGATCGGGGTGTCGCCGCGGCCCTTGAGGCTGAGGATCCCCGGCGTGAAATCCATCGGCCCGGCAAGCATCCGCGTGAACAGCAATTCGAGGTCGTAATGCGGCGGGTTCTTGGGCACCGCCCAGGCATTATATTCCATCCCGCGCTGGCCCTCGCGGCTGACCCAATTGGGGTAGGTGCGCCTGAGCCCCGTGTCCTTGATCGGCTCGTGCGGGTTGATCGCGATGCGGCGCTTGGCGGCCTCGGTCACCACCTTCAAATGGTGGCGGCTCATCACCTGGCCTTCGTGCCATTCAAAGATCTTGCGGCCCTGCGCATCCAGCGCCTGGACCCCGCCCGCATCGGCGACATAGCCGGTCTTGATCGCCTCGATATCATTGGCGGCGGCATAATCGAGCCCGGCCTCGATCTGCGCCTCGTAGGTAGCGATATTGGCGCTGGTCTCGTGGTGGCCGATCAGGCGCACGCCCTTGCGGCGCCCGTAATCGGCGACCGCCTTCATGTCGAAGTCGGGATAGGGTTCGGTGAAGCTGAACGTGTCGCCGGTCGCGAACCAGTCGCCGTCCCAGCCCTTGTTCCAGCCCTCGACCAGGACCCCACGAAAGCCATGCTTCGCGGCGAAATCCATCATCGTCCTGGCATAAGCGGTGGTCGCGCCATGCTTGGGCCCGCTCGCCCAGCTTTGCGTGTCGAGGTGCATGCCCCACCAGATGCCAACGTACTTCTGAGGCTTCACCCAGCTGACGTCGCCTAATTTATTAGGCTCGTTCAAATTGAGGAACACAATATTCGCATGATAGAGCGCGGGGGCGTCGGCGGCGATCAGCACCACCCGCCACGGCGTTTCGAACGGCGTGTCACGGACCACCTTGGCCGCCCCTGCCGAGGGGGTCAGCGCGGCCTTGAACAGCCCGTCCTGGACATGGGCGACGTTCATCCCCGAATAGTCGACCAGCGCCGCCTCGTGGATCGCGATATGCAGCCCGTCATCGCGGCGAATGGTGAAGGGAGTCTGGGCGGTTCCGACTGCGGTCATGGCCGTATCGTTGTAGAGATATTCCTCGCGGTTGCTCTCGAACGCCGGTGCCCACCAGGCGCGGCCCACGCCGAGCAGCCGGAACTGGGTCAGTTCCTCGACAATGTTGGCGGTCTTGAGGTTGGGCTGCTCGGGCAATTCATAGCGAAAGGCCACCGCATCGTCGAACAGGCGGAAGCGGACCCGCATCGTGCGTTGCTGCTTGTCGCGCTCCTGGAAGGTCAGCGCGATTTCCTCGTGACGATCGCGGACCTGGCGCCATTCGCCCCAGGGCTGCTCCCATGTCTGGTCGCGCGAGGACCTGGTGCTGGCCTTGAGCTCCATGTTGCGAAGCAGCTGGCGGCCGTCGGTGAACAAGAAGCCCAGGTGGCTCTCGCCGATCACCGGGACCGCGCCGCGGTTCACCGCATAGCCGACCCGGCCCTCGCCATTGATCGTGATCCTGAGCGTGAGCGTGCCCGAGGGTGAGCTTGCCTCGGCTACCGGGCGATCCTGCGCCAGCGCGGGGAAGGCGAGGAACAAGGCGGCGAGGAAGAGCAGGATGCGCATGGATCAGAGTTCCTCGATACGGGCAGCATAAGGGCCGAGCTGGCCGGCCTCGGCTTCGCCGCAAGCGAGCAGGACGCGGCTGGTGGGCGGGCAGGGCAGCGCCGTGTCGCTCAGGTTGAAGCTACAGCGCAGCCTGGTGTTACCGTGGCAGCGATCAAACACCAGCAATTGCGCGCCCGCTTCGACCACCTCCATTGTCCCCCAGCGCAGCGCCGGCTGATGATTGCGCAAGGCCAACAGGCGGCGTGTGTGGTGCAGCAGTGAGCCCTCGTCGCTCGCCTGCCGATCGACGCTAAGGTCGGCATGATCGGGGCCGAAGGGTAGCCACGGAATGCCCTTGGTGAAGCCGTGCGCGGGCGCGGCGGCGGACCAGGGCATGGGCGTGCGAACGCCGTCGCGGCTCAATGTCTGCGGCCAGTTGGCGATCGCCTCGGGATCCTGCAGCAGGTCGAAAGGCACTTCGACCTGGGTCAGCCCCAGTTCCTCGCCCTGGTAGAGTATGATGGTGCCGCGCAGGGCGGCCAGCAGCAGCATCTTCTGGCACGCGAATTGCCCGGCATGCTCGGCCGCGACCCAGCGGGACAGCGCGCGCGGCGCATCGTGATTCTCGAACGCCCAGCTCGGCCAGCCTGCGGCATCGTTCCAGCGCGACAGGCTGCGCGCGACCAGTGCCGGCGTCAGCCGCTCGGCATAGAGGAAGTCGAAGCCGTAGGCGCTGTGGAGATGCCCCTGCCGGGTATAGTCGAGCATTTCGCGCTCGGCCTGCTCGCCGCCCACCTCGGCCAACGCGAAGGCCGCGCCGGCATCGTCGCACAGCGTCCGCAGCAGCTTCAGGAACGGCATAATCTCGGGCTGCGACTGATTGTGCACGTGATGCTGGTAGTCGAATGGGCGGGTGCGCTTGTGCGGCTCGAGGACCGGCGGATTATCGGTCAGTGCAGGATTGTGCATCATGAAGTTGACCGCATCGAAGCGAAAGCCGTCGACCCCGCGCGCCAGCCAGAAGCGGACGATGTCGAGCAGCGCCTTCTGTACCGCCGGCAAATGGCCGTTGAGCTGCGGCTGCTCCTTGAGGAAATTATGGTGATAATATTGCTCGCGCCGGGCGTCCCAGGTCCAGGACGGACCACCGAATACCGACTGCCAATTGCTTGGCGGCGAACCATCTTGTTTGGGATCGGCCCAGACATACCAGTCGGCCTTGTCGCCCGTACGGCTGGCGCGGCTTTCGACGAACCAGTCATGCTCGTCGCTGGTGTGCGCGAAAACGAGGTCGATCAGGACCTTGAGGCCGAGCGCATGAGCGCGCGCGACCAGCGCGTCAAAATCGGCCAGCGTGCCGAAGATCGGATCGACGCTGCGGTAATCGGCCACGTCATAACCAAAATCGTGCATCGGCGAGGTGAAGAAGGGGGAGATCCAGACCGCGTCCACCCCCAGATCGGCGACATGGCCAAGCCGCTCGGTGATGCCGGCCAGATCGCCGATGCCGTCGCCGTTCGAATCCGCGAAGCTGCGCGGATAGATCTGATAAATGGCCGCGCCCTGCCACCAGGGATAGGCCAGCGCAGGCAAGGGGGCGGCCTCAGCGCGCGGTGCGGCAGATGGCATGGCCGAACGCAGGCAAGGTGACGCGGATGGTGCCGGGGGCGAGCGGTGCGGCGGGGCAGGACCCGGCGAGCCGGGCAAGCGCGGTGACGTCCGCGGAAATCGCGATGTTGCGGGTGATCGGCTGGGCCGAAGTGTTGACCGCGACCATCACCTGCTCGCCGCCCGCGGTGCGACTGAAGGCGAGCAGGCCCGGCGTATCTTCGGCGGCGAGCAGGCGCGTGTCGCCGCGACGCAGCGCGACGCTGCCGGTGCGGATGCGGGACAGCTCGCCGATCATCCGGTAGAGCGGGTGGTCGGTGCGGAAATTCTCGACCGCATTGGTGCGGGTCGTGCCGAGCAGGTCGTTGTCGAGATAGACCGCGGTCGTCGACGGGAACAGGGTCTCGCGCGCATCCTGGTCGCCGCCATCGCCGATGAAGCCCTGCTCGTCGCCGTAATAGACCGTCGGCACACCGCGCCAGGTGAACAGCAGGACATGGCCGAGCATGACGCGTTGCAGCAGTTCCTCGGGACTTGCGCTCTTATTGCCCTCGCGCACGTGAAAGGCGAAGCGGCCCTGGTCGTGGCTGCCAAGGAAGGTCGGCAACTGGCGCGCAGTCGCCGTGCCGCCGCCGTAGAGCACGTCCTGCGCCAGGAACTCGCGCCAGATCTCGGTCGGCTGCACGCTCGCCAGGCTCTTGAGCGCGGCGGCGCGAAAGGCGAAGTCGAGCACGGTCGGAAGCCGGTCGCCGACGACATGCTTGGCAAGGAATCCTGGTTCCAGATTGTCGGTGAAGACCTCGCCGAAGATATGGAAATTGGGGATGCCGCGAGCCTGGGCGCGGGCCTGGATGGCGGGCACGAAGGCTTGCCAGAATTCGGGGTTCACATGGCGCGCGGTGTCGATCCGGAAACCGTCGATCCCGAACCGGTCGATCCAGCTGCCGTAGAGTTCGATCATCCCTGCAACGACCCTGGGATGTTCGGTCATCACATCGTCGAGGCCGACGAAATCGCCCATCGCGTTGCTCTCGCCGCGAAACACCGTGTCGCCGCGATTATGATAGAGCAGGGGATCGTTGAGCCAGGCCGGCACCTTGGCATTGCGCTCGGCCGCCGGCGTGCTCAGCGTGTAGGCGTAATTGGGATCGGTCAGCCGCGCGAAATTCTCCGCCGAGCGGTCGCTCTCGCCCATGAAGCCGGGGTTGATCGGCGCGCCGCTGACGCCCCCGCGCCGCTGGTAGGGATAATCGGCGATGGAGCGATAGTCGCACTTCCCCGCCGCTTCGCATTCGGCGAATTTGATGACGTCGGCCGTGTGGTTGGTGATGATGTCCATGTAGACCTTCATGCCGCGGGCATGGGCCGCATCGACGAAGGCCTTGAAGTCGGCATTTTCTCCGAAATGCGGATCGACGCGGGTGAAATCGGTCACCCAATAGCCGTGATAGCCCGCGCTTTCCTGGCCCGCGGGCCCCTGCACCGGCTTGTTCTTGAAGATCGGCGCGAACCAGATGGCGGTGGCGCCCAACCCCTGCAGATAGTCGAGCCGGCGGATCAGCCCCTGGAGGTCGCCGCCCTGGTAGAAGCCCTTGTGCGTGGGGTCGAAGCCGGTCTTCAGCCGATCGCCGCTGATCCCGCCGCGATCGTTGCGCGTGCTGCCATTGTCGAACCGGTCGGGGAGGAGGAAATAGATCACCTCATCCTCCGGCGCGCGGGCGCGATAGTCGGCGACCGGTGCGGGCTGGGCGACGGCAGCGGCAGCGGCAAGCAACAGGCTCATGCGGCCTCCTCTAGCTGGGCACCGAGGCGCTCCAGGAACTGGCGATGGGTCGGCAAGCGCGAGACCGCGCCGGCCATGATGGTCTTCAAGTTTGACAGGAAGGAGTCGAGCTCGGCCTTGGGCAAGGCGTCGGCCATATGGTCGTAGCGTTGCGGCACGATCCCCTGGCCCAGCATCACCTGCAGCCAGCCGACTTCGTGGAACAGTTCCTGCCCCTCGCGGAAGATGCGGCCGGTCTCGCGGAACAGGGCAATGCGCTGCGCCAGACTGCCCGGCACCGCCATCTCGCGCACATGCTGCCACATCGGCGCGTCGGTGCGGCCGTTGGCATGATAATGGAGGATGACGAAGTCGCGCACGCTGTCGAATTCGGCGGCCATCTGACGGTTATATTCGGCGCGGTAGGAAGGGTCGAAACTGCTGTCGGGGAAGAGCGTCGCGAGCTTCACCACCGCCGACTGGATCAAGTGGATGCTGGTCGATTCCAGCGGCTCGAGGAACCCGCTCGACAGCCCGACCGCGACGACATTCTTCTCCCAGAAAGTCTGGCGGCGGCCGGTGGTGAAGCGGATCAGCCGCGGCTCGATCAGCGGCGCCCCCTCGAGATTGGCGAGCAGGGTGTCGCGGGCTTTCTCCTCGGTCGTGAACGCCGAGGAGAAAACATGGCCGTTGCCGGTGCGATGCTGGAGCGGGATGCGCCATTGCCAGCCGGCGTCATGCGCGATCGACTGCGTATAGGGGCGCGGGTCGCCGACATTGGCGGTCTGCACTGCCCAGGCGCGGTCGGCCGGCAACCAATGAGTCCAGTCCTGATAGGGCACCGCCATCGTCTCGCCGATCAGCAACGCGCGGAAGCCCGAGCAATCGACGAATAAATCGCCCTCGACCGCGCTTCCGTCGGCGAGCGTGACGGATGTGACGTGCCCCGTTTCACTATCCTGTGCGACGCTCTCGATCCGGCCTTCGTGGCGCTTGACCCCCCCGGCTTCGGCGATCTTGCGGAGGTAGCGGGCGTAGAGGCCGGCGTCGAAATGATAGGCGTAGTTGAGGCCGTTCAGCGGCGTGCGCTCGACCTTGGGCAGATGCCCGAACCGGCCCGCGCGCGCC
>JANPKL010000222.1:0-3762 GCA_031425975.1 Sphingomonas sp. | reverse complement strand
GCACCGCTATCGCGGCAATCTTAACCTGCGTCGCGAAGGCCTCGATGCCGCGCGTCTATTGACCGATTGCCGCCAGATCGCCTTCTCGCTCGGCTCAGCCTGCGCCAGCGGATCGGGGCGACCGAGCCATGTGCTGCGCGCATTGGGCCTGTCGGACCGCGCGGCGCGGGGCAGCATCCGGCTCGGCTTCGGGCGCTACACGACCGCAGACGAAATCGTCGATGCCTGCACCTTTATCCGAACAAAAGCCTTAACCCAGCAACGGTTTGCTGCATGACCTTGATACGTTTTCTTAAGTCCGACGGAACGGCCGATCGCGAGGTCGAGGCGGCGGAAGGGGCCAATCTGCTCGACGTGGCGCAGGCCGCCGGCCAGCCGCTCGAAGGAACGTGCGACAAACAGATGAGCTGCTCCACCTGCCACGTCATCCTCGCCCCAGCAGACTTCGCGCGCCTCTCGCCTATGAGCGAAGATGAAGAATATCTGCTCGACCTGGCCTGGGACGCGCGACCGACCAGCCGGCTTGCCTGTCAGGTGACGGTTGGCGGTGAAGCGATGGTTGTGCGGATCCCTGCCTGACGCTGACCTGCAGCGCGCGGGTGGGAGCCGGAACGACCCGGGGCAAAATCGTTGTGGCTGCTTCCTTCCGGATCTGACCAGGTTGGCGACGACCCCGTCCGCCCGACTCCCGCTCGGCATATGGCGGCGGGAGGAGGCGGGTGCAAGTCTTACGGGCGCAGCGAGGCGAGGCGCTTGCCGGTCTCGGCGGCGACCCGCGCATCGACATAGGCATGCTGCTGTTCGGCCTTGGCGACGAGCACCGGCACCAGCGCGCTGGCATCGACCAGGGCGCCGCACAAGGCAACGTCGTCCTTGCTGGCAAACGCGGCTTCGAACCGCTCGAATGCCTGCTCCACGGCCTGCGTAGTGTCCGCGCGCTGGGCGGCGAGCTCGGGCGAGTCGAGCAGGCGCAGGGCCAGCTTCGCTTGATCGCGCTGACTAAGACCAAGCCCCTCGACCGAGCGGGCAATTCGGCGCTCTGCGACGAGCGTCAGGTCGGCCAGCTCATTCATCAGCCGGTCGTCGCTGAATTTGGCGGCGATGACGGCGCGTCGACCTTGCTCGCTCTGGCAATTGGGGGCGGCAGTGGCGGGGCTCGAAAGCCCGGCGGCGGCAACAAAAATGGTGGCTAAAAGCATCGAAGTTCCTCCGTGACCCACGCCTCACAACTACCAACCGTTATGGCCAAAAGAGGTTAAGAATTTCTCCGATCCGGCGTCGATCACTGGCGCTTGGCGCTGCCCCGCCCGACCGCCTAGAAGCATCAGTGATGATGTCCGACGAATCGCCCTCCGACGAGCCCGGGCTCGGCCTCGACCTGCCCGCGCAGCCGCTGGAGGCGAGTGCCGCGGCCTCGCCCTATCGCGTGCTGGCCCGCAAATATCGCCCGCAGAGCTTCGCCGAGCTGATCGGGCAGGATGCGATGGTGCGCACGCTCGGCAATGCGATCGCGTCGAACCGCATCGCCCATGCCTTCCTGCTGACCGGTGTACGCGGGGTCGGCAAGACTTCGACCGCGCGGCTGGTCGCCAAGGCGTTGAATTGCATCGGCCCGGACGGGACGGGCGGCCCGACCATCGATCCGTGCGGGCTGTGCGAGCCGTGCGTGGCAATCGCCGCCGGGCGCCACATCGACGTCACCGAGATGGACGCCGCCAGCCACACGGGGGTCGACGACGTTCGCGAGATCATCGAGGCGGTGCGCTATTCGGCGGTAAGCGCGCGCTTCAAGATCTACATCATCGACGAAGTCCACATGCTTTCGAAGAACGCCTTCAACGCCTTGTTGAAGACGCTCGAGGAGCCGCCCGCACACGTCAAATTCCTGTTCGCCACGACCGAGGTTCACAAGGTCCCGGTCACGGTGCTGTCACGCTGCCAGCGATTCGACCTCCGCCGCATCTCGGCCGACGCCCTGGTGGCGCATTTCGCGCGCATCGCCGATATCGAGCAGGTTGCGGTCGAACCCGAAGCGCTGGCGGTGATCGCACGCGCGGCGGAAGGCTCGGCCCGCGACGGCCTGTCGCTGCTCGACCAGGCGATCGCCCACGGCTCGGGCGCGGTCACCGCCGAGGCGGTGCGGACCATGCTCGGCCTCGCCGACCGGGGGCGCGTGCGGCGGCTGCTCGCGCTTTTGCTCACTGGCGATGCCGCCGCGACGCTGGCAGACCTCGACGAGGCGCATGCGCTGGGCATCGACCCGATGGCGCTGCTGCGCGGGCTGATGGAAGAAGTGCATGCCGCCAGCCGCGCCAAGGCCGGGGGAAAGGCCGACGTGCTGGCCAGCGTCGAGGAGCGCGAGGCCAGCGCCGAGCTGGGCGCGACGCTCGGCTGGAGCGCGCTCCATCGCCTGTGGCAATTGCTGCTCAAGGGCCTCGGCGATGTCGCCGCCGCGCCCGATCCCGACGAGGCGGCGGCGATGGTCCTGTTGCGGATCGTCCATGCCGCCGATTTGCCCGACCCGGCGAGCCTGATTGCGCGGCTGACTGGTGGCGGGGAGGGGGCGAGCCCCGCGCCCGTGTCCCGGCCTGCGCCGCCGCCGCCTTCCGACCCTCGGCCCGCAGCGTCTTCCGCGCCCGCTCCTCCGCGGCGCTTCGTCGACCTTCTTCCCCTGCTGGAACAAGGCGGCAAGGCACTTCGGGCGGTTCAGCTGCGCGACCAGGTCGGGCTGATCACCTATGCGCCACCAGCCATCGCGCTGAAGCCGCTCCAGCCGCTCGGCGCCACGTTCGCGCGCGAATTGGCGGAGGAGCTGAAGCTGATCACCGGCGCCGTCTGGCAGGTCAGCCTTGCCGACGGCGAAGCGCAACCATCGCTCCAGCAGCAGGAACGGATCGCCGAAGATCGCGCGCGCGATGCCATTCTGGCCGAGCCTTCGGTCGCGGCTGTGTTCGCCCAATATCCGGACGCGCAACTCGAAACCATCACCCCCAAGGACCAGAACCATGCCTAGCCTCGAAGAAATCATGCAGATGGCGCAAAATGCGCAGGCCGAGCTCCAGAAGGCGCAGGACAATCTCGACACGATCGAGGTCGAGGGTCAGTCGGGCGGCGGGCTGGTCAAAGTGCGCTGCTCGGCCAAGGGACGGATCATCGCGGTGACGATCGACGAGAGCCTGCTCCAGCCGTCGGAGAAGACCATGGTCGAGGATCTGGTCGCCGCAGCGTTCAACGACGCGCGCGGCAAGGCCGACCAGGCCGCCGCCGTCGAAATGCAGAAGATGAGCGCCAGCCTGCCACTCCCGCCCGGCTTCCAGATGCCATTCTAGGGGGCTGCTCCCCTGCGAACGCAGGGACCTTCGTGCTTCCGGCAGAACAAGCTTAGCCCGCCCCTGCGTAAGCAGGAGAACGGCTGTGCTTGCCACCCGCCCCCAATCCCGCCACTCTTCTCCACTGTCTGGAGGAGGAACCATGACGTCACTGGGTGCGATGCAGCACATGCCGCTGCGGGTGATGCGG
Organism: Sphingomonas sp.; assembly: GCA_031425975.1. GTDB lineage: Bacteria > Pseudomonadota > Alphaproteobacteria > Sphingomonadales > Sphingomonadaceae > Sphingomicrobium. The sequence goes on along the minus strand of JANPKL010000222.1, from coordinate 243 downwards.
TTGGTCGACCATGCGCAGCGCGAGCATGGCGACCGTGAGATCGTCAGCGCCTGGGCCGACGAGACGATCACCCGCACCAATTGGCGGGGTGTCGCGGGCGATGCGCGGCGGATGGCCAAGGCGCTGTCCGCGATGGGGATCGCCAAGGGCGACCGGGTCGCGACGCTGGCGATGAACCACGCGCATCATCTCACCAGCTGGTATGGCGCGATCGGGATGGGCGGCATCCTCCACACCATCAAT
>JANPKL010000221.1:0-16690 GCA_031425975.1 Sphingomonas sp. | reverse complement strand
GCGCCCAAATCGCTGCGGCCATTGCAGCAGGAATATCAGCGCACCGGGCTGCGCGAGATCACCGCCCGCTTCATGGCGCCCGAGAACAAGGCGCCGATCCTGTTCGACAATGTCACGCTGTTCGATGCCGAAGGCGGGCGGTTCGTGCCCAATCAGGCGGTCCTGGTTGAGAATGGGAAGATCGCCCGCCTCGGCCGCGCGGGTTCGCTTGCAACGCCCGTCGGTGGCCGCACGGTCGACGGGCGCGGCAAGAGCCTCGTCCCCGGCCTGTGGGACGCCCACCGCCACGCCGGGCAGGAGCGCGCGCTGATCGGCAACCTTGCCACCGGCATCACCAGCTATCGCAGCCCGGGCAGCAGCTTCGAGGATGCCAAGCGGATCATGGAGGGCCGCGCCAACGGGACGGTCCTGGGCGGCGAGGGTTGGTTCCAGCCGATCATCGACCGCAAGGACCCGCTCGCGGCGCAAGGCGCGACCACGGTCTCCAGCGCGGCCGAGGCGGTCGAGGCGGTCCGCAAGGTCAAGGCCGCCGGCCTGTGGGGGGTCAAATTCTACACCTCGATGGACCCGGCCTGGATCGCGCCCGCCGCCGCCGAGGCCAGGAAGCTCGGCCTGTGGGTCAATGGCCACGTCCCTGCCCGGATGCGGCCGCTCGAAGCGGTGCGGGCGGGCTATAACGAGCTCACCCACATCAACTTCGTGGTCATGCAGCTGATGCCGCAGAGCGTCGTCGACAAGGCCAATACCGCCGCCCGGATCGAGGGCCCAGCCAAATATGCCAAGGACCTCGACCTCACTTCTCCCGAGGCGCGGGCGATATTCGCCGAGCTGACGCGCTCGGGCACCTGGGTCGACCCCAGCCTGGTGGTGTTCGAATCGACGCTGGCCAGCGCAGGCGGCGTGCCCCAGGCCCCGTCGGCGGCCTATATCGACAGCGTCCCGCCGCTGGTCGCGCGCGGCATGCGGGCGGGGGGCCATCCCCTGATCGAGAATCTCACCCGCGACGACTATCGCAAGAGCTTCGGCAAATTGGTCGAGCTGGTCGGCCGGCTGCACAAGGCCGGGGTGCCGATCGTCGCCGGGACCGACGGCGAGGGCCGCGAGCTGGTGCGCGAGATCGAGCTTTACGAGCAGGGCGGGCTCAGCAAGGCCGAAGCCCTCCAGACCGCGACCATCAACGTCGCCCGGATGGTCGGCGCGGACAAGCGCACCGGTTCGATCGCGGTCGGCAAAGAGGCGGATCTGCTCCTGGTCGACGGCGACGTCAGCAAGGACCTCGGGGCGTTGCGTCGGGTTCTGACCGTGGTCAGCGACGGCCTGGTGATGGACGGCGACGCGCTGCGCACGGCGGCGGGCTATAGCGGGCGACCGAAATAGCATTGCCTGATGGCATTGCGCCGCCGCGGTGTCCCACTTAGATAAGGCACTGAAACATCACAGGGGAAGTGATCCGATGACCGTTGTCCGCCGTTTCGGCCTGCTTGCGCCGCTGGCCGCCTTGTCGCTTGCCGGCTGCGGCCTCAACTCGGTCCCGACGGCCGAGGAGAACGTCAACGCCAAATGGGCCAATGTGCAGAGCGAATATCAGCGCCGCTCTGACCTTATTCCCAATCTGGTCAATACGGTGAAGGGCGCGGCCGCGCAGGAGAAGAGCGTGCTGGTCGAGGTGACGCAGGCGCGCGCCGGTGCCAACCAGATCCAACTCAGCCCCGCCGATCTGTCCGACCCGGCCAAGCTTAGTGCCTTCAACGACGCGCAGAACCGGGTGACCCTCAGCCTCCAGCGGCTGCAGGAAGCCTATCCCGAGCTAAAGACCAACCAGAACTTCCTGACCCTGCAGTCGCAGATCGAGGGGACCGAGAACAGCATCCTGGTCTCGCGCAACGATTATAACGAGGCGGTGCAGGCCTATAACACCCGCATCCGCACCTTCCCCGACGCGATCGGCGCGCGCGTCTTCTACGGCGCCAAGCCCAAGGCGCCGTTCCAGGCTGCGGCGGGTTCGCAAACTGCCCCCACGGTCAACTTCAACGCGCAGTAAGGGGCGTGCGAGCGGCCATCTTCGCGGTCCCGTTGCTGCTGGCGGGTTGCTATTTTCAACGCGACGATAGCGGCGATCAGTCGACTTTCTACGACAATGGCGTGGTCCAGGTCGAAGACCGGTCGCCGACGTGGAAGTTTGCCTGGGGCTTCAAGCCAATCAGGATGAACAAGGAGCCGCGAATGATCGCGGCGGCCACGTCGGCAACCAAGGGCAGAATCTTCGATCTCGCCAAGGTGCTGGACGCTTCGACCGAACAGCGGCTTGCCGCCGAGATCGACGCGATTCAAGCCGCGCGCGGGCATCATTTGTTCGTGGTGACGGTGCCGATCGGCAGCGACGATTCCCTCGAGCATTTCGGCTGGGCGGTAAGAAGCCCTTCACCTCTTACGCGCTCCATGCTGTTCGATGCTGCTAGCCGACGGGTTCGGATCGAAGGCCCGCAATCGCCCGAAATCAAGGCAATGGTGGTGAGGGCGATGCAGCCCGCGCTCGCCAGGGGGCAGATCGATGAAGCCTTGCGGATCGGGATCGGCCGGCTCGGCGCATGAACGCCCGGACCTTGCTGGCCATGCTGCTGGCGCTGCTACTGGCCGCCCCCGCGACCGCGCAGACCTTCCCCAAGCTGACCGGCCGCGTCGTCGACAATGCCGCACTTCTCGATCCCGTCCGCGAAGCCGCGCTGACCAAGAAACTGGCCGATCTCGAGCAGCGCACCGGCCGCCAGCTGGTGGTCGCGACCTTGCCCAGCCTTCAGGGGCGCGGAATCGAGGATTATGGCTATCGCCTCGGCCGCGAATGGGCGGTCGGCCAAAAGGACAAGGACGACGGCGTGCTGCTGATCGTCGCGCCCAACGAGCGCAAGGTGCGGGTCGAGACCGGCTATGGCGCGCGCGTCTTCCTGACCGACGCCGTGTCCAGCGTGATCATCCGCAATGCCATCCTGCCCCGCTTCAAGGAAGGCGATTTCCCGGGCGGAATCGAGGCGGGGGTCGACCAACTCGTCGAACAGATGGCGATGACCCCGGCCGAGGCCCAGCGACGTATCCGCGAGGCCGAGGGCACTACCCGCACCGCGCCGCGCAGCAATGGAGGCTTCGGCCTGCTGCCCCTGATCTTCTGGGGGGTGATCGTCCTGTTCGTGCTGATGAGTTTCGCGCGACGGGCCGGCGGACGGCGCTATCGCGGCAAGCGGCGGCGCGGTAGCGGCGGGGTCGATCCGATGGTCGTGCTATGGGGCCTCGAGGCGCTCAGCCATGCCGCTCGCAGCTCGGGTGGCGGCGGCGGCGGCTGGAGTGGTGGTGGCGGCTTCGGCGGTGGTGGCGGCGGATTTTCGGGCGGTGGCGGCTCGTTCGGTGGCGGGGGGGCGTCCGGCTCATGGTAGGCTTGCGTCTCACACCCGAGGACCATGCCCGGGTCAGCCAGGCCATCGCCGCGGCGGAAGCCTCGAGCGACGGCGAGATATTGACCATCGTCAGCTCCGAAAGCGATTCCTACCACGACGTCGCCCTGCACTGGGCAGTCGCCGCAATGATCGGCGTGCTGGCGATCTCGTCCTGGCGATCGCGCATGATCGCCTACTGGTGGGATAACATGTTCGGGCAATGGGGCGAGACAGTCACGGTCGGCCAGTTGCTGTTCTTTGTCATGATCCTGGCAGTGGCGGCGTTCCTGGTCGCACTGGCGCTGCTCAAATGGCCATTGTTGCGGCTGGCGCTCACCCCGGGTGCGACCAAGACCCGCCGGGTTCGCCGCCGCGCCATCTCCTTGTTCCGCGCTGCCGCCGAACGCCGCACCATGGGTCGCACCGGCGTCCTCATCTACCTTTCGCTGGCCGAGCGCCGCGCCGAAATCGTCGCCGACGAGGCGATCACCAGGGTCACCGAGCCGACCTGCTGGGGCGATGCGATGGCCGAGTTGATCGCCGAACTACGCGCCGGGCGGCCGGGTGAAGGCCTCGCGCTCGCGGTCGAGGAAGTCGGCGAAGTGCTGACCGCGCATTTCCCCAAGACTGGCGGCGACACCAACGAGATCCCCGACAAACTGATCGAGCTGTAATCGCGGGTTCTTCTCACCGTAAGTTAGTTTGCAATCGCCGGTTAAGCCTGGCGAGGGCAATCCGGGGCCTGTCGTTCGTCCCTTCGTCGAAGGCCGCCTTCTCCTCGCCGTCCCCGCACGGCAGGGCGCGGCCCGCATAGTGTCTGTGAGGTTTTCCAAGATGATGAAGCACGCCCTCTTGGCCGGTTCGGCCCTGATCGTCCTCGCCGGCTGCGCCGCCGTGCCCGCGGTCGAGCCCGTCGCCGCCGTGTCGACCGCCCCCGAGCCCGCGCCCGTCGCCGCTGCGCCGGCGATGCCCGACAATCCGATCCTCGCCGAATATTCTGGCCCGTTCGCGGGGGTGCCGCAGTGGGACAAGGTGCGCGCCGCCGACTTCCCCGAAGCCTTCACCTTCGCAATCGACGAGCGCCGGCGTGAGTATCGCGCCATCGCCGACAGCGCCGAGGCCCCGAGCTTCGCCAACACGATCGAGGCGATGGAGCGCGCCGGGCAGCGGCTCGACCGTGTCCAGTCGATCTTCGGCGTCCACACCGACAATCTGTCTACCCCCGAAATCCAGGCGATCGACAAGGAGTGGAGCCCCAAATTCTCCGCGGCCAGCGACGAGATCACGCTCGATTCCAAGCTCTTCCAGCGCATCGAGACCCTCTACAACAGCCGCGCCAGCCTTGGGCTCGACGCGCCACAAACCCGCCTCCTGACCCGCACGTACGAAAGCTATGTGCGCAACGGTGCCAAGCTCGATCCGGCGCAGAAGCAGCAGCTGTCCGCCTACAACAGCCAGCTCGCCTCCCTGTTCAGCGACTTTAACGCGCGCCTCCTGGCCGACGAGGGGAGTTTCACCACCGCGACCGCGGCCGATCTCGCCGGCGTCCCCGCCGACGTCCGCGAAGCCGCCGCGACCATCGCCAAGGACAAGGGCCTGCCCGCCGGCAGCTTCGCCATTCGCAACACCCGCTCGGCGTTCGAGCCGGTGTTGACCTTCGGCACCAACCGGGCGTTCCGCCAGAAGGTGTGGAGCGCGTTCGTCGGCCGCGGCGACAACGGCAATGCCAATGATACCAACGGGATGATCGCGCAGATCGTCAAGCTCCGCGCTGACCGCGCGAAGCTGCTTGGCTTCGAAACCCACGCCCATTGGCGGATGCAGGATACCATGGCGCGCACGCCCGAGCGCGGCATGGAATTGATGATGCGCGTCTGGCCGGCCGCGGTCGCGCGCTCGAAGCAGGAGGTCGCCGACATGGCGCCCTTCGCCCGCCGCGACAAAGTCCGCACGATCGAGCCGTGGGACACGCGTTACTATAACGAGAAGGTCCGCAAGGCGAAGTACGACCTGTCGGAAGAAGAGATCAAACCCTATTTCCAGCTCGATAATCTGGTCAACGGCATGTTCTGGTCGGTCGGCCAGCTCTACGGCATGGAGTTCAAGGAAAACACCGGCGCGGTGCCGGTCTTCCACCCCGACGTCCGCACCTTCGAGGTCAGCCGCGGGGGCAAGCCGCTCGGCCTCTTCTACCTCGACACCTATGGCCGCGAGGGCAAGCGTTCGGGCGCGTGGATGACCAGCTATCGCCTGCCGACCGACCTCCTCGGCCGCGAGCCAGCGCTCGTCAGCAACAACAATAATTTCAATAAGCCGGCGGCCGGCCAGCCGGTGCTGATCAGCCTCGACGATGCCTCCACCCTGTTCCACGAATTCGGGCATGCGGTCCATTATTTGAACTCGGAGGTCCGCTATCCGGCCTTCAACGGGGCGCAGCGCGACTTCGTCGAATATCCCAGCCAGGTGATGGAGAATTGGCTCCTGACCCGGCCGGTGCTCGACCGCTTCGCGCTTCACTACAAGACGAAGCAGCCGATGCCCAAGGCGCTGGTCGACAAGATCGAGCGCGCCTCGACCTTCGGCCAGGGCTTCTCGACGGTCGAGTATCTCTCATCGGCGCTGGTGGACATGAAGCTCCACCTGCAGCCGGGCGGCGTGGTGAATGTCGATACGTTCGAGCGCCAGACGCTGGCCGAACTGGGCATGCCGCGCGAGATGACCATGCGCCATCGCCTCCCGCAATTCGGCCACTTGTTCAGCTCGGACGCTTACTCGGCCGGCTACTACAGCTACCTGTGGTCCGAAACGATGGACGCCGACACCTGGGCGGCGTTCGAGGAGACCGGCAACCCGTTCGACAAGGCCACCGCCGAGCGCTTCCGGACCCTGATCCTGGCCAGCGGCAACCAGACCGACCGGACCGAAGCCTATCGCCAGTTCCGGGGCCGCGACCCCGACGTGACCGCGCTGCTCAAGCGCCGCGGTTTTCCGCTGAAGTAGATTGGCGATCCTCCCTGTCGGCGAAGCCGATGGGGAGGAAATTAATCACAACCGCGCCTTCTCCGCCTCGCTCCACGCCAGCGCGGCCAGCGGCTCCAGCACCTTGGCCGATTCCGCGGCATGCGCGCTCGATGCGCTGCCGCGGGCCAGCCGGCCCTTGATGCCGTGGATGATCGCCGCCAGCCGGAACAGGTTGAAGACCATCAGATAATCGAAGGCCGGAATGCCCTCGCGGCCGGTGCGGCGGCAATAAGCGGCGACATAATCCTGCTCGCTCGGAATCCCCAAAGCGGCGAGGTCGAGCCCGCCAAGCCCGGTGAACAGGCCGGACGGCATCCGGTACATCATGCAATGATAGACGAAATCGCTCTCGGGATCGCCGAGCGTCGACAGCTCCCAGTCGAGCACTGCGCGGACTTCGGGCCGGTCCACGTCGAAGATCATGTTGTCGCAGCGGAAATCGCCGTGGACGATCCGGCTTTCGCCCTTGTCCGCCGGCAAATTCTCGCCCAACCACTCGACCAGCCGGTCCATCGTCTCGAGCCGCCCGGCCTCGACATCGCCCTGATATTGCCCCGACCAGCGCTTTACCTGCCGCGCGACGAAGCCGCCCGCCTTGCCATAGTCACCGAGCCCGATCGCCGCCGGGTCATAGCTGTGCAATTGCGCCATGGTCGCATTCATTGAGTCGAAATGGGCGGCACGCGACGCCGCCTCCAGCCCTGGAAATTGCGCTTCCCAAACGATCCGACCGGGCACCATGTCCATCAGGTAGAAAGCTGTCCCGACCACCGCCTCGTCCTCGCACAAGGCGTGGACCCGCGGCACCGGAAAGCCCTGATCGCCGAGCGCTGCCAGCACCCGATATTCGCGCTCGACCGCATGGGCGCCGGGCAGGGTCTTGCCCGGCGGCTTGCGGCGCAGGACGTAGGAGGCCGCCGGGGTATCGAGCCGATAGGTCGGGTTGGACTGGCCGCCCTTGAATTGGCTGACGGTCAGCGGTCCCGCGAAATCCGGGACCTTGCCATGCATCCACGCGGCCAGCGCCGCTTCGTCGAAGCGCAGCCGCTCGGTGACGACGCTCGTGCCGCTATTCGCCTGTGTCCGGTCCATCGCCCGCACCCTAAGCGCGGCGGCGGGCGAAACAAGTTCGGCATGACGAGGGTTCAGGGCAAATGGCCAAGATAGTCCAGCTTTCCGACCTCCATTTCGGCGCCCACGACCCGCAGATCGTGGCCGCCGTCGAGCGCGAGGTCGATGCGACCGCGCCCGACCTCGTCATCATCAGCGGCGACTTCACCCAGCGTGCGCGGACCGAGCAGTTCCAGGATGCGGGCCGCTTTCTCGCGCGGTTGCGCGATGCCGGGCACGAGGTGCTGGCGGTGCCCGGCAATCACGATGTTCCGCTGTACGACGTCCTGCGCCGCTTCCTCTCGCCGCTCGGCCGCTACAAGCGCTACATCGACGATACGCTCTGTCCCTGGCATCAGCTTCCGGGCGTCTCGGTGCTCGGGCTGAACACCGCGCGCTCGCTGACCTTCAGCGACGGCCGGATCAATCGCGAGCAGATCGACTTCGTCCGGAAGCATTTTTCGGAAACCCCGCAAAGCGACCTGCGGCTGCTGGTTACCCACCATCCCCTGTTCGCGCTGCCGGTCGACGATCGCGGGGTGCTGGGCAAGGCGGTCGGGCGGCAGGAGCTTGCGCTCGATGCGATCCAGGACCTGGGGATCGACCTCCTGCTTGCCGGGCACAACCATCGCGCCTCGACCCATCATGCGAGCGAACTGGTGACGCGGGCGGGCGGCGCTCTGGTGGTCCAGGCCGGCACCGCCACCTCGATCCGGCTGCGCGAGGAGGAACAGAGCTTCAACATCCTCGAGGTCGCCCCGCATGAAGTCACCTTGGGGCTCAAGCGCTGGACCGGTGCGCGGTTCGAGGGAGCCGAGCCGAGCCGCTATCGCCAGTCCGACGGGGCTTGGCGCCGCGCCGACGTCCTGATCGATCCGGCAGTCGAGGCTTGAGCCGCGAGCTCCGCCGGGCCAAGGGCAGGGGATGATCACGGGTTTCGACATCGACGACTTCGTCACCCGCGTGCTCGCCGAGGATTTGGGCGAGGGCGGGGACGTGACCTCGGCGGCGACCATCCCCGCCGATGCGCGCTTCACCGCCGCCATGAATTGCCGCGAGGAGATCGTGGTCGCCGGGCTCGAACTGGCGGCGGCCTTCTTCACCCGGATGGACCCCGAGGTCGCGCTCCGAAGCGAAGTCGAGGACGGCCAGAAGGTGCCCGCCGGTACGATCCTGATGCAGATCGAAGGGTCTGCCCGGGCGATGCTCACCGCCGAGCGTTCGGCGCTCAACACGCTGCAGCATCTGTCGGGCATCGCCACGCTGACCCGCCGCTATGTCGAGCTGATCGCCGGCACCGGCGCGAGCCTGCTCGATACGCGCAAGACCATTCCGGGGCTTCGCGTCCTCGACAAATATGCGGCGCTCATGGGCGGCGCGCACAATCACCGGATGCGGCTCGACGACGGCCTATTGATCAAGGACAATCACGTCGCGGTGAACGGCTCGGTCGAGGCCGCGGTGGCCCGCGCACGGGCGCATGGCAGCGGGCTCCAGATCCAGGTCGAGGTCGACCGCATCGGACAGATCGAGCCCGCGCTCGCCGCCGGGGCGCAGCGGCTGCTACTCGACAACATGGCGCCGCCGATGCTTCGCGAGGCGGTGGCGCTGGTTGCGGGGCGCGTGCCGCTCGAGGCGTCGGGCGGGGTCAATCTCCAGACCATCCGCGCGATCGCTGAGACGGGAGTCGATTTGATCTCGGTCGGACGGATCACGCAAAGCGCGCCTGCGGTCGACATCGGGCTCGACTTCGCGATCCTCTAGCGGACGCTAGACATCAGACAGGCGCGTAGCTGTCGCTTGGCCGAACGCGGCGTTCAGCGGCACGACAGGGGTGGTGGCGCAGAACAGCCTCACAGAAAAAAGGAGCCCCGCTCATGTTCAAGCCCGCCCTGCTCGCCGCGTCCGCCGCGGCCCTCGTCGCCATCCCCGGCACCGCCAGCGCGCAATATTATCCCGACCCTTATGCCGGCGGCTATAATGGCCAGACCTACACCGGCAACCGTTGCACCGGCACCACCGGGACCATCGTCGGCGGGCTTGCCGGCGCTTACGTCGGCAGCCGCGTGGCCGGCCGCCGCCAGAGCTATGATTATAATGGCAACCGCCGCGGTGGCAGCGGCACCACCGGTGCGCTGATCGGCGGCGCGGTCGGTGCGTTGCTCGGCCGCAAGGTCGACAAGAGCGCCTGCAACCGCCGCAACAACGGCTATGATTACGGCTACAGCAACGGCTATCGCTACTAGGAACCGGCCGATCCTCGATGGGGGCTGCCGGCATCGGTCCGGCGGCCCCTTTTTCATTTGGGCCTGCGGCACGCGGGAGTATAGGCGCAAGTCTGATCAAGGGAGTGTCGAAGATTGTTCAAGGGGTTGTCGCCGGTCCAGTATCGCGGCCGTGAAGTCTGGCCGCTGGTCGAGGGCGGCAAGGGCGTCAGCGCGACCAACCACAAGAGTTCGGGCGCCTGGGCGGCGGCGGGCGGCATCGGCACGGTCAGCGCGGTCAATGCCGACAGCTACGATCCCGAGGGCCGCATCATCCCGCAGGTATATGCGGGGATGACACGGCGTGAGCGTCACGATGAACTCATTCGCTACGGCATCGAGGGCGCGGTGGCGCAGGTCGAGCGGGCCTATGAAATGGCCGACGGCAAGGGCGCGATCAACATCAACGTGCTGTGGGAAATGGGCGGCGCGCAGCCGATCCTCCACGGTGTGCTGGAACGCACGAAGGGCAAGGTCGCGGGCGTCACCTGCGGCGCGGGCATGCCCTACAAGCTCTCGGAGATCGCCGCTTCCTATGGCGTCTCCTATCTGCCCATCGTCAGCTCGGGCCGCGCCTTCCGCGCGCTGTGGAAGCGCGCTTATTCTAAATTTGCCGACTATCTCTCGGGCGTGGTCTACGAGGATCCGTGGCTCGCGGGCGGGCACAATGGCCTCAGCAATGCCGAGGATCCCAAGGTCCCGCAAAAACCCTATCCCCGCGTCGCCGAACTGCGCACGATGATGCGCGAATGCGGCGTTCCGGACAGCGTGCCGATCGTGATGGCTGGCGGCGTCTGGCGATTGGACGAGTGGGAGGAATGGATCGACAACCCCGAGCTCGGTGCGATCATGTTCCAGTTCGGCACGCGCCCGCTGTTGACGCAGGAAAGCCCGATCCCGGCTGGCTGGAAGGATCGACTGATGACCCTCGAGGAAGGCGATGTCCTCCTGCATAAATTCTCGCCTACGGGATTTTATTCCTCCGCCGTCCGGACTCCGTTCCTGCGCTGGCTCGAAGCCCGCAGCGAGCGCCAGATCGCCTTCACACGCAACAATATCGGCGAACATGGCTTCGAACTCGACGTCGGCATGGGCACCAAGAAGAATTACTGGGTGAGCAAGGGCGACCTCCAGCGCGCGCGCGAATTCTACGGGGCAGGCTTCACCGTCGCCATGAAGACCCCGGACGACACGCTCGTGTTCGTCACGCCCGAGGACGAGAAGCTCATCCGCAAGGATCAGTCCGATTGCATGGGCTGCCTGTCGCAATGCAGCTTCTCGAGCTGGGCCGAGAATGAGAAGAATTCGACCGGGCGCCTGGCCGACCCGCGCAGTTTCTGCATCCAGAAGACGCTCCAGGACATCGCGCATGGCGGAAACGTCGACGACAATCTCATGTTCGCCGGCCACGCCGCCTTTCGCTTCAAGACCGATCCCTTCTACTCGAACGGTTTCGTGCCGACGGTGAAGCAGTTGGTCGATCGGATCCGGACCGGCGCGTGAAGATCGCCCGTCATTCCCGCGCACGCGGGAATCCATCTCCCGCGGCTCGCACTTTTACGAAGGTCTGGAGATGGCTTCCCGCTTTCGCCGGAATAACGATCTCGCTGGCCGCGCCAACCGCGGCACAGGATCGGCCCGTGCCTTATTGGGCGAGCATCAGCAGCGGGCAGGCGATGATGCGCACCGGCCCCGCGCGCGCCTATCCGGGCGTGTGGCTGTATCAACGCCGCGACCTGCCGATCCGCGTCCTGAAGCGCCACGACAGTTGGCGGCTGGTCGAGGATCACGAGGGCACCCGCGGCTGGTTCCTGGTCGCCTTGCTGAGCGATCAGCGGACCGCATTGGTGCGCGGATCGGAGCCGCGCCCGGTCCATTCCGCCGCCGACGCCGGGAGCCGCGTGCGCTACCTGGCCGAGCCCGGTACGGTCGGCCGCATCAGCGACTGCGCGGGCGGCTGGTGCCACATCGCCTTCAGCCAGCGCGAGGGGCACATCCGCGTCGCCGACATCTGGGGCGTCGATCCGAACGAAATTGTCGATTGACCCTGTAAAGAGCTCTTGACATGTAAAGAGCTCTTTACATACAATCGCTCCATGGAGAATCGGGTCAAGGACAAGCGTGAGCAGGCCGGCTGGTCGCAGGGCGAGCTTGCCCGGCGGCTCGGCGTATCGCGCCAGACCATCAACGCGGTCGAGACCGACAAATATGACCCGAGCCTTCCCTTGGCGCTGCGCATGGCGAAATTGTTCGCCGTGCCGGTCGACCAATTGTTTCTCGACGCATGGGAGCCGGAATCATGAACGCCACCATCCGAACCGCCGATGATCGGCGCAAGACCCGCAAGACACTCATCCAACTTGCCTTGGGCGGCGTGTCCGGCGCATTAGCCATGGGCGGGCTGTTGTTCTTCCTCGACCGCTACGAGGGGCTGCTCGACCGGCCCGAGCGCCTCGTCGCCCTGGGCACGGCCGTGGTCTATGGCCTGATGGCGCTGATGGTCGCCGCCGGCACGCTCGCCCCGCGCTTCGGGCAGCATGCGCTCAATGTCGAGGATCGCGAGGAGCTGGCCGAGGAACGGCCAAATCTGCTGGTCGGCTCGCTCAGCTTCGCACTTGCAGCAATTTTGCTGTTCACGCTTACCCTGACGGGAAGCGCCGAGGTTACGGGGCCAATCCCGGACAATGTCGCGGCGATCATTGCCCTGTTGGCAGGGCTGGGCTCGGTCGGCCTCGCGATTGCGTACCGCAATGCCGGGGACGAAATGATGCGTGAGGCCGGCAGGGAGGCCCAGTCGCTGACCCTTAGCCTGCTGTTCCTGCTTTTCGGCGGATGGGCAGTGGCCGCGCAACTCGGGCTCGTCCCGATGTTCGGGCCGTTGCTATTCGTCAGCGGCCTCTACGCCCTCTACCTTCTTGCAATATTCATCGTCGTTGGCCGGCGCGGAATGCTCGCCCAGCGGTAGAAGGTGCCGCGCAGGCTGACCGGATCACTGAGCCGATCGGCCCGTCGCGCCGCTCCGAGGCTGTAGCGGCCTAGACCAGCTCGACCGCGATCGCCGTCGCCTCGCCGCCGCCGATGCACAGGCTGGCGATGCCGCGCTTGAAGCCCTTCTGCTTGAGCGCGCTGAGCAGGGTGACGAGGATTCGTGTACCCGAGGCACCGATCGGGTGGCCGAGCGCGGTCGCGCCGCCGTGGACGTTGATCTTGTCGTGCCCGATGCCGAGATCCTTCATCGCGAACATGGCGACGCAAGCGAAGGCCTCGTTGACCTCGAACAGGTCGACATCGGACGCCTGCCAACCGGCCTTTTCCAGCACCTTGGTGATGGCGCCGATCGGGGCAATGGTGAATTCAGCCGGGGCCTGGGCATGGGCGGCGGTGGCGACGATCCGGGCGACGGCTTTGTGGCCGGCAGACTCGCGGGCAAGCACCACCGCGGCGGCGCCGTCGCTGATCGACGAGCTGGTCGCGGCGGTGATCGTGCCGTCCTTGGCGAAGGCAGGCTTCAGCTGCGGGATCTTGTCGGGACGGCCGCGGCCGGGGGCCTCGTCGGTGTCGACAATCGTCTCGCCCGCACGGCTCTTGACCGTGACCGGGGCGATCTCGTCCTTGAAGCCGCCCTTGTCGATCGCCGCCTTGGCGCGATTGAGGCTTTCGATCGCATAGGCGTCCATGCCCTCGCGGGTCAGCTGATAGTCGTTGGCGGTAGCCTGCGCGAAGCTGCCCATCGCGCGGCCTTCCTCATACGCATCCTCCAGCCCGTCGAGGAACATGTGGTCATAGGCGGTGTCGTGGCCGATGCGCGCGCCCGAGCGGTGCTTCTTGAGCAGATAGGGGGCGTTGGTCATGCTCTCCATCCCGCCCGCGACGATGATGTCGGCATTGCCCGTGGCAATCGCCTCCGCGCCCATGATGACGGTCTGCATGCCCGATCCGCAGACCTTGTTGACCGTGGTCGCCTGGACGCTGGTCGGCAGCCCGGCCTTGAGCGCTGCCTGGCGCGCGGGGGCCTGGCCGAGGCCCGCAGGCAGCACGCAGCCCATGTAGATGCGGTCGATCTGCTCGCCCGAAACGCCCGCCCGCTCGACCGCCGCGCGGACCGCGGTAGCGCCCAGATCGGTCGCGCTGACGTCGCTGAGCGCGCCCTGCATCGCCCCCATCGGGGTGCGGGCATAGGACAGGATGACGATGGGGTCGGTGGACATGGCGCTAGGCTCCGCTTCAAACGGGAAGGTATTGCACTGCAATAAGCATTCGGCCCGCCTTGTCCAAGCCTTCGCCCCTCTGCTAGCCCCCGCTCATGACTGCAACGACCCTCGATTTCGACCTCGGCGAGATGGCCGACACCATTCGCGACAGCACCCAGCGCTTCGCCACCGACCGGATTATGCCTCTCGCCGCGGAGATCGACCGCGACGACCGCTTCCCGATCGAATTATGGCCCGAGATGGGCGCGCTCGGCCTCCACGGTATCACCGTCGAGGAGGAATGGGGCGGGCTCGGGCTCGGCTATCTCGAGCATGTCGTCGCGCAGGAGGAAGTGGCGCGCGCCTCGGCCTCGGTCGGCCTCAGCTACGGCGCGCATTCAAACCTGTGCGTCAACCAGATCCGCCGCTGGGCGACCGACGAGCAGAAGCGCAAATACCTCCCCGGGCTGATCGACGGCACGCAAATCGGCGCGCTGGCGATGAGCGAGACGGGGGCCGGCTCCGACGTCGTCTCGATGAAGCTGAAGGCCGAGAAGTCGGGCAATGGCTATCGCCTCAACGGTCATAAGTTCTGGATCACCAACGGCGCCTATGCCGACGTGCTGGTGGTCTATGCCAAGACCAGTCCCGACGCGGGCAGCCGCGGGATCACCGCCTTCCTGATCGAGAAAGGCATGGAGGGTTTCTCCATCGGGCAGAAGATCGACAAGGTCGGGATGCGCGGCTCGCCGACCTCCGAACTCGTGTTCGACGACTGCTTCGTTCCGGCCGAACATGTCATGGGTCCCGAAAATGGCGGGGTCGGCGTGCTGATGAGCGGGCTCGATTATGAGCGCACCGTGCTCGCCGGAATCCAGCTCGGCATCATGCAGGCCTGCCTCGACGTGGTCATCCCCTATGTCCGCGAGCGCAAGCAGTTCGGCAAGGCGATCGGCGCCCAGCAACTGATGCAGGCCAAGATCGCCGACATGTATGTCGCGCTGAATTCCGCCCGCGCCTATGTCTATCAGGTCGCCAAGGCCTGCGACGCCGGCAAGACTACCCGCTTCGACGCCGCCGGCGCGATCCTGCTGGCGAGCGAAAGCGCGTTCAAGGTCGCGGGCGAGGCGGTCCAGGCCTTGGGCGGCGCGGGCTATACGAAAGACTGGCCGGTCGAACGCTTCATGCGCGACGCCAAATTGCTCGACATCGGCGCCGGCACCAACGAGATCCGGCGCATGTTGATCGGGCGGGAGTTGATCGGGGCGTGAGCGGACCCCGAATCGAGACCAAGGTCCAGGCCGACAGCGATGAATATCGCGCCCGCTTTTCGCACAATAAGTCGCTCGTCGATCGCCTCTATGCCGATGTCGCGCAGGCCGCGCTCGGCGGCAATGCGAAGTCCCGCGACCGGCATGTTTCCCGCGGCAAATTGCTGCCCCGCGAACGCGTCGAGCGGTTGCTCGATCCCGGCTCGCCCTTCCTGGAAATCGGACAGCTCGCCGGCAACGACCTTTATGACGGCGAGGTACCCGGTGCCGGGCTGATCTGCGGCATCGGCCGCGTTTCCGGGCGGCAGGTCATGATCGTTTGCAACGACGCCACGGTGAAGGGCGGCACTTACTACCCGCTGACGGTCAAGAAGCACCTTCGCGCGCAGGAAATTGCGCAGCAGAACCGGCTGCCGTGCATCTACCTGGTCGACAGCGGCGGGGCCAACCTCCCGCACCAGGCCGAGGTCTTCCCCGACCGCGACCATTTCGGCCGCATCTTCTTCAATCAGGCCAATATGAGCGCGCTCGGCATTCCCCAGATCGCCTGCGTCATGGGCAGCTGCACTGCGGGTGGCGCCTATGTCCCCGCGTTGAGCGACGAGAGCGTGATCGTGCGCAATCAGGGCACCATCTTCCTCGCCGGCCCGCCGTTGGTGAAGGCCGCGACGGGGGAAGAGATCAGCGCCGAGGAGCTTGGTGGCGGCGACCTCCACGCGCGCAAGTCGGGCGTGGTCGACCATCTCGCCGAGAATGACGAGCATGCGCTGACCATCGTCCGCGATATCGTGTCCCACCTAGGAGAAAGCTCGTTCGCCCTGAGCGAAGTCGAAGGGCATGGGCGCGAGCGTGCTTCGACTTCGCTCAGCATCAACGAGAGTATAGCGCCGTCGTACCCCGCCGACGACCTCTACGGCCTCATCCCGCAGGACGTCCGCGCGCCCTATGACGTGCGCGAGATCATCGCCCGCATCGTCGACGGGTCGGAGCTGCACGAGTTCAAGCCGCTTTACGGCACCACATTGGTGACCGGCTTCGCCCACATTCACGGGATGCCGGTCGCGATCCTGGCCAACAATGGGGTGTTGTTCAGCGAGAGCGCTTTAAAAGGCGCGCATTTCATCGAGCTCGCCTGCCAGCGCCGCATCCCGCTGCTGTTCCTGCAGAATATCTCGGGCTTCATGGTCGGCGGCAAATATGAGGCGGAGGGCATCGCCAAGCATGGCGCCAAGCTCGTCACCGCGGTCGCCACCGCGCAGGTGCCCAAGGTCACCGTGCTGATCGGCGGCAGCTTCGGCGCGGGCAATTACGGCATGTGCGGCCGCGCCTATTCGCCGCGCTTCCTGTTCAGCTGGCCCAATAGCCGCATCAGCGTGATGGGCGGGGAGCAGGCAGCGAGCGTGCTGGCG
>JANPKL010000220.1:0-6845 GCA_031425975.1 Sphingomonas sp. | reverse complement strand
ATGCTGCTGCCGACCACGCCGCAGGTCGCCTTCCCGCATGGCAGCGCGGCACCGCATAATCAGGCGGATTTCACCGTGCCTGCCAGCATCGCCGGATTGCCCGCGCTCAGCCTGCCCACAAGGACCGATCACGAGGGCCTGCCGATCGGATTGCAACTGATCGGTCCGGCGGGGAGCGAAGCCGGCCTGATCGCGCTTGCCCGCAGCCTCGCGCCCGCGCTTGGCGGCAGCATCTCGTTACCGGAGGAAAAGCCATGAAGATCATCTGCCTGTTCAAGCTGCAGCCGGGCGTCGATCGCGCGCAATATGAGGAGTGGGCGCGGACGCGCGACATTCCGGGCGTGCGCGCGCTCGGCTCGATCCAGGGTTTCGGCATCCACAAGGCGACCGGGCTGTTCGGAAGCGAAGACTCGCCGCCCTATGACTATATCGAGCTGATCGACGTCGACAGCATCGATGGCTTCGTCGCCGACGTTTCGACGCCTGAATTCCAGGCCGCCGCCGCGCCCTTCCGCGATTATGCCGACAATCCAATCTTCATCCTGACCGAGGAACTGTAGCCCATGCGCCATGCCGGCAAGACGGTGGTTGTGACGGGATCGGGCCGCGCGCGGGGCTTGGGCGCGGCAATCCTTCGGCGATTCGCCGACGAGGGGGCGAATTGCGTCGTGTCCGACGTCGAGATCGGGGAAGAGGCCGAAGCGGTCCGCTTCGGTCTGGGTGAGCGGGCGTTGGCGGTGGCCTGCGACGTGGCCGATGCCGCGCAATGCGAGGCGCTGGTCGCCGCTGCGGCGGAGCGCTTCGGAAGCGTCGACATCTTCGTCAACAATGCCGGGATCGGCTTCCTGATGAAGCCGCTGCTCGACGTCGTCCCTGCTGACTGGGACAAGGTGCTGGCCGTCAATCTGTCGGGCGCGTTTTACTGCCTGCAGGCGGCGGCGCGGCAGATGGTCGTGGCTGGCAGGGGCGGGCGGATCGTCAACATCGCGAGCCAGGCGGCCAAGACCGGCTTTCCGCATCTGCCGGCTTATGTCAGCTCCAAGCACGGCATGATCGGCCTGACGCGCGCGGCGGCGGTCGAGCTCGGCGCGCATGGGATAACCGTCAACGCGATTTGCCCCAATCACGTCACCACCGACCTGGGGGCCGAGCAGAACGACTATTTCTCGAAGCTTCTGGGGTTCGCCTCGGTCGAGGCTTATCTTGCGGCGATGGCGGCGAAGAACCCGATGGGGCGGCCGGGATTGCCCACGGACACCGCCGCCGCCGTCGCCTGGCTGGCGAGCGAGGAGGCGGTCTATGTCACCGGCGAGGCGCTGAATGTGAGCGGCGGGGAGGAAATGCATTGATGCGCGAGGAGCGGATCGACTGGCCCAATGGTGCCAACCTCGCGCTGTCGATCGTCGTCAACGTCGAGGAAGGATCGGAGATGACCGTCGCGCGGGGGGATCGCGGGATGGAGCCGGTCGACGAACTCGGCATCTTCATCAAGTCGCCGATTCGCAATTACGGCAACGAGAGCAATTACCTCTATGGCATCAAGGCCGGCGCGCCGCGCGTCGTGCGGCTGCTGGACGACTATCGCTTCCCCGCCAGTTGGACCGCAGCGGCGATGAGCCTCGAAAACCATCCCGAGATCGCCGAGGCGATCGTCAAACGCGGCGACGAGCCGGTCAGCCACGGCTGGCGCTGGGTGCACCAGTTCAAACTGGACGAGGCGCAGGAGCGGGAATTCATTCGCAAGGCAGCGGATTCGATCGAGCGCAGCACCGGCACTCGGCCGCGGGGATGGCTCAGCCGCTATTTCCACACCGACAATACGCGGCGGCTGCTGATCGAGGAAGGCTTTGCCTATCACATGGACGATTATTCGGGCGACGTGCCGTTCACCGATGATACGACCGTGCCGGGCAAGGCGATCACCATCTTGCCTTATCAGCTCGACACCAACGACATGAAGATGTGGACCGATCCCGCCTACAGCCCGCGCGCCTGGGCGGACTATGCAATCGACAGTTTCGACTGGCTGCTGGCCGAGGGACGGCGGGGCGCCCCCAAGATGATGAGCCTCGGGCTGCACCTGAGGATCATCGGTCGTCCGGGGCGGATCGGGGCGCTCCAGCGGTTCTTCGACCATGTCGCACGCCATGACGACGTGTGGGTGACCACGCGCGGGGGCATCGTCGATCACTATCTGGCAAGCCGCGGATGACGTTGCGGCTGGCGATCGAGGACAGGGTGGCTCGGCTGACGATTGCGCGGGCACATAAGCGTAACGCCATGACCCACGCCATGTGGGAAATGGTGCCGGGGATGGTGGTGGAGGCGTGCGCGGGGGCCCGGCTGCTGGTGGTTGAAGGCGCTGGCGCAAGCTTTTGCGCCGGGGCGGACATTGGCGAGTTCGCCGCCGCGACCCATGATCCCGCGTGGCGCGCGGCCAATCAGGCGGCGATCGGTGCGGCCATGGCGGCACTGGCCGGGGCGGCGATTCCGACCATCGCGCGGATTGAAGGCGATTGCATCGGCGGTGGCTGCGGGCTGGCCTTGTGCTGCGACCTGCGGATCGCGGGACCGAGCGCGCGCTTCGGGATCACGCCGGCAAGGCTCGGGCTGGTCTACAGCCTCGAGGATACGCGGCGGCTGGTGCAGGCGGTCGGTCCGTCGCAGGCCAAGCGCATCCTGTTTTCGGCCGAACTGATCGACGCGGGTGAGGCGGCACGGATCGGGCTCGTCACCATGCTGGCCGAGGATACCGGTGCCGAGGTCGAGCGCATGGCAGGTGTTTTGACGCGCGTGTCGGGGCACAGCCAGCGAGAATCCAAGCTGATGGTGACGCGAATCCAAAGCGGCCAAAACGAGGACGACGAGCAGACCCGCGTCCTGTTCAACGCGGCCTTCGACGGCGATGATTTCCGCGAGGGCAGCGCGGCCTTTCTCGAGCGCCGCCCGGCGCGCTTCGAGTGATCGCTCACGGCACCATATTGGGCGGGGTGTTGAGCACCCCCGACCTCGACGGGAGCCTGCGTGATTATCGTGATGTGCTTGGGCTGGAGCTGGTCGGGGAGGGGAGGCTTGGCGATCTTGCGGAAGCATGGGCTGCGCCCGCACTCCGCGATGCGCGCTGCGCCACGCTTCGACCACGCAGCGGCCAACCGTGCTTCCTCCGGCTGGTCGAGCAGCCGGCAGTGCCCGGCTATCGCCCGGTCAGCAGCTTTGGCTGGAATGCCTATGAATTGAGCGTGGCTGACGTGTTCGGCTGGCCCGCGCGGCTGGCTGGCACCGGGTTCACCATCGTCGGCGAACCGCGCGAAATTCCCGGTTTGCCCTATTTCGTGGCGATGCAGATGGTCGGGCGCGGGGGCGAGATGATCTATCTCAACGAGGTCCGCTGCGACACCCCGACCAGCGATCTCCATCGCGCGACCTCGCCGGTCGACCGGATATTCATCACCATCCTCGCGACGCCCGATCTTGACGGCACGGTCGGATGGTATCGGGATCGGCTCGGGCTGGACGAGGGCGGGCGGTACGAAATCCCCTATTCGATGATCAACCAGAGCTTCGGCTTGCCCGAGGGCAGTCTGCACCACCTGGCGATGGTGCAAAAGGAGCGCATGCCGATCGTCGAGATCGATGCTTATCCCGAGGCGGCGACCGCGCGCGCCGTGCCCGCGGGCCTGCTGCCGCCAGGCAATGCGCTTGTGACGCTGGCGGTGCGCGACCTCAATGCGCTGGCGCTGCGTTGGCTGAGCCCGCCAGTGGCGCGTGAGGGGCCGGTGTATGGCGGCGCTAGGGCGGGCATGGTGCGGGGGCCCGCCGGGGAGCTGCTGGAGCTGGTGGAGCGGGCGGCTTAGGCGACGTCGGTCAGGGGATCAGCAGCACCGATCCGCTGGTCTCGCGCGCTTCCAGGCGGCGGTGGACCTCCGCTGCCTCGTTCAGCGGAAACCGGCCGCCGATCGTCACCTTGAGCTTGCCGTCGCGGATCATGGCCCACAGCCGTGCGACCCCGGCGCGGCGTTCCTCGGCGCCTGCATAATAATCGAACAAGGTCGGGCGGGTATTCCACAGGCTGCCCTTGAGCGCGAGGACGCCGAGCGCGACCCCGGTGACCGGCGCCGAGGCATTGCCGTAGCTGACGATCACCCCGCGCCGCGCGGTCGAATCGAGGCTTGCATCCCAGGTGTCGCGGCCGACCCCGTCGAACACCACTTCGCAGCCCTTGCCCCCCGTCAGTTCGCGGACCCGCGCGGCGACCGGCTCATGATCGTAGCGAACGATCGCATCGGCCCCCGCGCCTAGCGCCAGCGCTTCCTTTTCGGCGGTGGAAACGGTGCCGATCACCCGCGCGCCGACCGCTTTCAGCCATTGCACCAGCAGTAGCCCAACCCCGCCGGCAGCAGCGTGAACCAGCACGTCCATGCCGGGCTGCACCCGGGCGCAGCGCTCGACCAGGAACTCGGCCGTGCAGCCCTTGAGCAGGGCCGCGGCGGCGAGGTCGGAAGGGATGTCATCGGGGACGGGCAGCAGGGTCGAGGCGGCGACGATCCGCGCGCTCGAATAGGCCCCGCGCTCGGGGCCGAAGGTGGTCACCCGGTCGCCCTCGCGGAACGGCGAACCCGGGCCCGCGGCGAGTACGCGCCCGGCCGCTTCCAGCCCGATGCCGCTCGGCAGTTCGACCGGATAGATGCCAGCGCGATGATAGGTGTCGATAAAATTTAGTCCGATCGCCTCATTGGCCATCAGCACCTCGCCCGGGCCCGGTGCGGGCAGTTCGACCTCCTCCCAGTCGATGACCTCGGGACCGCCGGTGCGGTGGATGACGGCGCGAAGGGCTTTCATGGATCAGTCTCCGGTGCGGGTGCAGCTGGCCTGCATCCAGCGCAGGTTGAGGCCCAGGGTGCGGGCGTCGGGGTTGGCCCAGGCGTAGCCCTCGGCGCGGGTGGCGAGCGGCTCGGTGAAGGCATAGACGACGACCGAGGGGCGGTTGCGGGTGGGGGGCGGCCAGATCACGTTGCGCAAGCGGATAGTGACGGATGGCATGCCCGCGGAGCCGCCGATGGTCAGGCGGCCGCCTTGGTCGTGCGTGGCGAGATCGCGGACGAACAGCCAGTCGCCTGACTTGTCGCCGTCGGACCCGGTGCGCCGTGCCGCCATCCAGCAAGTGAAGGGCCGTGCCCGCCGCAAGCGGATTGTCTGCCCGCCCACGGTGGTTTCCACCGCTTCATTGTTGAGATGGCGAGCGACTGGCCCGGCGATGGCGCTGCCGACGGATACGCCGAACCTGTCGACCTCCTGCCATTGCGAGTGGCGGATCCGGAATCCGCGCCACGCCGCCGCCGCCCGTCCTGCCTCCTGCTCGAAATAGACCTGCTCCTCGTTGGTCCAGACACCGTCGGGGAGGGCTGCGGGGTCGGTTGCGGCGAGCAGGCTGGCAAGGAGATAAGAGATCACCGCAAAGCTGTAGCGCAGGCAACTTGTCCGGACAATTCAGCGCGCCTAGAATTGCCTAATGCTCGCTTTTCTTGCCGCGACCGCACTCGCCCCCGTCGCCCCGGTCGACCCGCCGCGCGCGATCCTCGAACAGGCGGTCGAGGCGATGGGCGGAACCCGCTGGCTGACCCCCCGGGGGCTGAAGCTCGAGGGAAGCGCGATCTTTTATGCGCCGGATCGCGCGCAACCGCGCAGTGTCGCCGATCGCTATGTCATGTGGCGGGGGATCAATCCTGCCCGCACGAGCGCGCATGGCGCCGACGGAACGGTGCGGATCAGCGCCAGAGCCGCCGGCAAGTCGCTGTTCGAAGTCGGCTTCGACGGGACCACCACATGGACCGAAAAGGGCATCATGCCGCGCGCCGCGGCGGATGCTTATTGGGCCTCGAACATGGGCTTTGGTATCGTTCGCCAGGCACTTGGCCCCGGCTTCCGGATCGAGCGTGCGCCCGACCGCATGGTCGAGGGTCATAAGCTGGCGATCCTCCGGGTGATCGACCCGGCCGGAGCCGCCACCTTGTTCGGGATCGACCGGAACAGCCGCTTCATCCGCTACATGGGCTTCCGGACGCCGCGCGGGTTCCACGAGCGGACCTATGACGATTTCCTGGTCGCGCCCGGCTGGGTGCAGGCACGGCGCGTGACGCTGACCTATGACGGGGTGAAGCAGAATGAAGTGCGCTGGACCAAGGTGACGGTCGACCCGCTGCTCGACCCAGCGCTGTTCGCGCCCCTTCCGGGCCTGCAGGAGACGAAATGATGCCAGCCTGGATGATCATCACCGCGAGGGTTCATGACCGCGAGGCTTTCCTGCGTGACTATGGCGCGCGCGCCGGAGCGCTGGTGGTGAAGATGGGCGGGCGTTACGTGCTGCGCGGGCCGGGCGCGCAGACGCTGGAGGGGCCTGACCGGAACGGGGTCTCGGTCGCGGTCAGCGAGTGGCCCGACCGGGCCGCGGCGCTCGCTTTCTGGAACAGCGCGGATTACGCCCCGCTCAAGGCTGCGCGAGAGGGACTTGCGACCTGCGAGGTGCTGCTGGTCGGCGACTAGGCCGCGAGCTGGTCCTGCAATTCGATCACGCGCAGGTAATTGGCGAGCCGGTTGCGCTCCAGCGTCGCAAGCAGCCGATTGTTGTGGAACGGCACCACCAGCGCGGCCACCTCGGCGGCCCAGGGGGCGGTCATGTCGAACAGGATGCCGAGGCCAAACACCGCCGGAATCTGCGCGAAGGCAAGACTCGCGCCGCCCGCTTCCTCGGCGGTGATGAAGTCCTCGATCGCGGTCAGGACGCCATTGGCGGGCCCGCCCTCGTGCAGCGCCCAGGCGAATTGCCCCATCCCGCGAAAGCCGCCCCC
>JANPKL010000219.1:0-2756 GCA_031425975.1 Sphingomonas sp. | reverse complement strand
TGATCTGGACCAATGCCGTCATGACCGCCCTCAACCTGTTCGGCGTGTGGCGCTGGCTCGGGCGACAGGCCAAGCTGGAGCAGGGCGCGGAGAAGGCTGCGGAGAAGAGCCGGGAGGGCGAGGGCGAGACCCTGTTTCCGGCTTCCAGCCTCGGCGCGGCAAAGCTGCTCGGACATGACGGCGAACCGCTGGGAGCCTGCGTCGATGCGATGGTCGGCTGCCGGTCGGGCAGGCTGTCCTATCTGGTCGTCGCCGAGGGCGGGGTGGCCGGCGTCGGGGAGAGCTTTCGGCGGGTGGAATGGCGCGAGGCCCGCGTGCATGAAGGGGCGGTGACCACCAATCTCGATTCCGCCGCCTTCGGGCGGTTACCGCGCCTCGCCAAGGACAATTGGCCGGGACAATGAGCGGCGCGCTGATCGTTACCGCGGGCCTGGGCGCGGCCGACTTCGCTTGGATCGACGGCCAGCGCAAACGCTGGTTTCCGCCCGAGCGCAATCAGCTTTCGGCCCACCTCACCATGTTCCACGCGCTTCCCCCGTCGGCCGAGAGCGAAGCAGCGCGCGCGCTTTCGCGCATCGCCGCCATGACGCTGCCGCCCGAAGCGATCATCGCCGGGCTGATGAACCTTGGCGGCGGGGTCGCCTACCGCGTGGTGTCCGACGAACTGGAGGCGGTCCGGCGCGACATTGCCGATCATTTCCACGGCAGCCTGACCGCGCAGGACGGGCAGGGCTGGCGGCCCCACGTCACGATCATGAACAAGGCCGACCCCAAGGCGGCGCGGGCGCTGCTGCTGGACCTCAAGGCCGACTTCCGCCCGCGACCACTCAAGATCGCGGCGCTGGAGCTGCATCGGTACCTGGGCGGGCCGTGGGAGCAACTCGGGCGGTGGAGTTATCGGGGGTGAGGCGGGGGCATTGGTGATGCTGCTCTCCCGCGCAAGCGGGAGCCTAGTGCTTTCTTCCTTGATACGGAAAAGGCAGAAGGCACCGGGCTCCGGCTTTCGCCGGAGAACGGTCCTCAGCTCACCTCGCCGACATTCTCGCAAGTTAGTTCGAACGCCGCCATGCCGCTTTCAAGCACACCGGCCATCATCGGCATTTCGAGCAGCTCGTCGATCACGCCGCCGCTGGTGACTTCGTCGGTCGCCTCGGCCATCGCCTCGTCCCAGTCGCTTGCCTCGTACGTCCCGGCGCCGACCCAGCAAAAAGCCAGCACCTCGGCCAGTTGGTCCTCGCCCAGATCGTCGAGCACCGCGCGCAATTCCTCCTCGACCCCATCGTTGACGTCATCGTCAAGGACGCTCATCGCTTCCTCGCCTTCGTCATCGATATTCTCGGCATCCTCGCCAGCGTCATATTCGCTGGGGACCTGCGCCTCATATTCCTTGGCTCTGAGAATAATCCGGCACAATGTATCGAGGGAAGTCAGCGGGTCCATCTTGATGTGTCTCCTTTGCGCCCCCAAACAACGCGTGTCGCCGGCTTGTTCCGCGTCTTGGCGTTGACCGGGGCAAACCCTCCGCCTATAGGCCCGCCCGCCGTCAAGGCACCCTTTGTGAAGGGGCGGAGTAGCTCAGCTGGTTAGAGCAGCGGAATCATAATCCGCGTGTCGGGGGTTCAAGTCCCTCCTCCGCTACCAAGGGACGCTTTGGCGGCAGCAAACGAAACCCGCATGGGGGGCAACATAGCCCGGTGCGGTGGCCTCAAGGCCGCCGTTCCCGCCCCCCAGAGGAATAACCGGAAGGAATAATCCATGGCGAGCACGCTCGTTACCATGCAGCACTTGCTTGAAGCTGGCGCCCACTTTGGCCACCAGACCCACCGCTGGAACCCGCGGATGAAGCCGTACATCTTCGGCGACCGCAACGGCGTCCACATCATCGACCTGTCGCAGAGTGTTCCCCTGTTCGCCCGTGCGCTCGACTTCGTGTCGCAGAGCGTGGCGCGCGGCGGCAAGGTGCTGTTCGTCGGCACCAAGCGCCAGGCGCAGGACCCCATCGCCGAGGCCGCCGGTCGCTCGGGCCAGCATTTCGTCAACCATCGCTGGCTCGGCGGGATGCTGACCAACTGGAAGACCATCTCCAACTCGATCAAGCGCCTCAAGGCGCTCGAGGAGCAGCTGTCGGGTGATACCGCCGGCCTGACCAAGAAGGAAGTCCTCCAGCTGACCCGTGAGCGCGACAAGCTCGAGAAGAGCCTCGGCGGCATCCGCGACATGGGCGGGCTTCCCGACGTCATGTTCGTGATCGACACCAACAAGGAAGAGCTGGCGATCAAGGAGGCCAATGTCCTTGGCATTCCCGTCGTCGCGATTCTCGATTCAAACTCGAACCCCGAGGGCATCGCCTTCCCGGTTCCCGGCAACGACGACGCCAGCCGCGCTATCCGCCTCTATGCCGACGCGATCGCCGATGCGGCCGTCAATGCCAAGGGCGGCGCGCAAATGAAGGGCGAGGACTTCGGCGCCCAGGCCGAGCCCCCGGTCGAAGCCGCGATCCAGGCTAAAGCCGCTTTCACCCCACCCGCTTGCGGGAGGGGCGGGGGTGGGCCTGCCTTCAAAGCGACGCACGCCCCTGCTTATTCATTCCCACCCCCAGCCCCTCCCGCAAGCGAGAGGGGAGCTAAAAGGTATACGACATGGCTGAAGTCACGGCCGGCATGGTCAAGGAACTGCGCGAGCGCTCGGGCGCCGGCATGATGGATTGCAAGAAGGCGCTGGCCGAAAACAACGGCGACATCGAAGCGTCGATCGAC
>JANPKL010000218.1:0-3331 GCA_031425975.1 Sphingomonas sp. | reverse complement strand
CAGGAAAGCGAGTTTTCGCCGCTTCATCGAGACTAAACCGTCGCGATATCCGGCGCGTCTTCCGCCTTCATCCCGACGACATTGTAGCCCGCATCGACGTGGTGGATTTCGCCAGTCACTCCGCTCGCCAGGTCCGAGCACAAATACAACCCCGCGCCGCCGACATCCTCGATCGTCACGTTGCGCCTCAAGGGCGAATTGTATTCGTTCCATTTCATGATGTAGCGGAAGTCGCCGATCCCGCTCGCCGCCAGCGTCTTGATCGGGCCGGCGCTGATCGCATTGACCCGCACCCCGTCGGGGCCAAGGTCGGCCGCCAGATATTTGGTCGCGGTCTCGAGCGCGGCCTTGGCCACGCCCATGACATTGTAATGCGGGATGACCTTCTCGGCGCCGTAATAGGTCAGGGTCACGATCGATCCGCCGGGCTTCATCAATTTGGCGGCGCGCTGGGCGCAGGCGACGAAGCTGTAGACCGAGATGTTCATCGTCAGCAGGAAATTGTCGAGGCTGGTGTCGACGAACCGCCCGCGCAGCTCGTTCTTGTCGGAAAAGCCGATCGCATGGACGAGGAAGTCGATTCCGCCCCAGCGCTCCTCCAGGGCCGCGAAGGTACGGTCGAGCGCGGCCATGTCACCGACATCGCAATCGATCAGCACCGGCTCGGCGCCATTGGTGATGAGACTTTGCGCCAGCGGTCGCACGCGCTTTTCCAGCGCCTCGCCCTGATAGGAAAAGGCCAGCTCAGCGCCTTGGCTCCCCAGCTGCTTGGCGATTCCCCAGGCCAGGCTGCGATCGTTGGCGAGGCCCATGATCAGCCCCCGCTTGCCCGCCATCAATCCCGTCATGCCGCCTGTACCTCCCCGCTCGACTTCGAAACCTTTTCGCCGGGCTGAGGCGCTTCCACCTCGAGCTCGTCGGCATGCGGCCCCCTGAATACCTCGCCCTCTAGCGCGACCGGCCCGGTTTCGGCCAGCGCGGCGTTGAGCTCGGCCCCCATGACCACGCCCAGCCCCACGACGAAGAAGAACAGCAGGGCGATCATCACCCCCGCCAGACTTCCGTAAGTAAGGTCATAGCCCCCCGCGAGGCCGATCGCCTGAGGCAGCAGCGCCGCAGTCGCGATCCACCACAAGGTGATCAGCAAGGCGCCCGGC
This sequence comes from Sphingomonas sp., assembly GCA_031425975.1. Classification (GTDB taxonomy): domain Bacteria; phylum Pseudomonadota; class Alphaproteobacteria; order Sphingomonadales; family Sphingomonadaceae; genus Sphingomicrobium. The sequence goes on along the minus strand of JANPKL010000218.1, from coordinate 2,174 downwards.
CACTTGCGGCAGGTAACCTTGCGATAGCGCGAAGGGGTCAGCACCAGGATGAGCAAATAGACGGTCAGATACAGCGTCAGCGCCGGTACGATGCGGATCAGGGTCAGCGTATCCTCGACTTCGGCAAAGCGCGGCACCTGCGCGACGATGAACGCCTCGATCGAGCTCAGCGCCACCGTCGCCGCCAGCGCGATCATTAGCAGCAGCATCATGCCCAGCATGAAGACGACCGAAATCAGCCGATACTCCCAGAACGGCGCGCAATATTTGACCCCATAGGCGCGCCGCAGGATGTCACGGATGGTCTCGATAAAGCTGGTCGCGGTCCACAGGCCGACCAGCGCTCCGAACCACAAAAGGGGCCCCTGACGTGCAGTCAGCACTTCGTTGACCGGCTCGCGCAGCACCTTGGCGACATCGCTCGGCACCTGCGCCAGGACTGAGGCGACCGTCTGCCGCGCCGCATCGTCGCTGCCGAATAATTGCGCGATCGCGGCCGCCAAGATGAAGAAGGGGAACATCGACAGCAGGCTCAGATAGGCAAGATTGCCGGCGTGGATGAAGCCGTCGTTATAGACCCCGACGAAGACTCGCTTGAGTACTTCAAACGGGCGCGTGCCGGGCTTGATCCGATCGACCACCTGCTCGCCAAAGCGCGCCTTCAAACGGGCCAGCCGCTTGCGCCGCGCTTCCGGACTTTGGGGGGAGAGATCCTGCATGGTTGCGGGCTAGACGCCCAGCGCCGCCCGCGGGTTGCCTTCCGGCGTCCAGTCTTCGACGAACCGCTCCAGCGCCGCGTCGCCGGCGGGAAGGTCGACCGCAAGGCTCACCAGCAGGTCGCCGCGCGCGCCATCCTTGGCGGTGAAGCCGCGCCCCTTGATCCGCAGCACCTTGCCGCTGCTGGCGCCCTTGGGCACGCTCAGCATGACCGGGCCATCGGGGGTCGGCACCTTGACCTTGGCCCCCAGCACCGCCTCCCTGAGCGACACGGGCAGGTCGAGCCGGACGTGATTGCCGTCGCGAGTGAAGAAGGAATGCGCCTCGATCGCCAGGGTGACGATGGCGTCGCCCACGCCCCCCGCGCCCTTCTCGCCCCGGCCGCCGAGGCGAATCTTCGCCCCGTCCTCCAGACCCTTGGGCAATTTCAGCTCGATCGTCGTGCCGTCGGCCAGCGTCACGCGCTGCGGCGTCAGGGTCGCCGCATCGACGAAGGGCACGGTCAGGCGATAGGCGACGTCGGCGCCCTTAGCCGGAGCCCGGGCCCGCCCGCCCGCGCTTCCGAACGGCGCGCCGCCCGCCTGCCGCCGTCCGCCCGCGCCGCCGAACAGGCCTTCGAACAGATCGCTGAGGTCGGGCGTCGCACCCGCCCCTCCCGTGCCGGGATAGCCCTCGAACCCGCCCCCGCCGGGCCGGCCGCCGCCATAGCCGCCGCCAAAGGGCATCTTGGGATTGCCCTCCTCGTCGATCTCGCCGCGGTCGTAGCGCGCGCGCTTGTCGGCGTCGCCGAGCAGGTCATAGGCAGCGGTAATCTGGCCAAAGCGCTCGGCAGCCTTGGGATTGTCGCGGTTGCGGTCGGGGTGAAGCTGCTTGGCGAGACTGCGATAGGCCTTCTTGATCTCGGCCTCGCTTGCGCCGCGCTTCACTCCAAGACGTGCATATAGGTCCATCGCCCCCCAATAGAGGGCGGATTGCTTGCCTGCCAAGCAGGAGAGCTTCTACAGGGCGGCAATGGCCACCGACCCCTTCGCCCTGTTCGCAACCTGGATGGACGAAGCCCGCGCGAGCGAGCTCAACGATCCCGACGCAATGGCGCTGGCCACCGCCTCCCCAGACGGTCGCCCGCATGTTCGAATCGTCCTCATGCGCCGCCACGGCCCCGACGGATTCGGCTTCTTCACCAATCTTGAGAGCGACAAGGGCCGGCAGATCGCGGCCAATCCGTGGGGCGCGCTCGCCATCCACTGGAAGTCGATCCGCAAGCAGGTCCGCGCCGAGGGTCGGCTCGAACAGGTCAGCGAGACCGACGCCGACGATTATTTCGCCAGCCGCTCACGCAACAGCCGGATCGGCGCTCACGCAAGCGATCAGTCGCGTCCCCTCGACGCGCGCGAAACCTTCGTCGCGCGGATCGAAGCCGCCAAGGCTCGGTTCGCCGAGCAGGAAGTCACCCGACC
>JANPKL010000217.1:0-4336 GCA_031425975.1 Sphingomonas sp. | reverse complement strand
CGTTGCTCGCGGTGCCGGGCGGAGAGATCGGCATCGCCGCGGACGGCCATCTCCTTGCCCGTCTCGCCCCCGGCCGCACCCTCGCCGAGCCCGCGCTGCGCACCGCCCGCCCGCTCGACCGCCTCTCCGCGCCCGTCCGTGCCGCTTTGCGTGCCCGGATGGAGGCTTGGCTGGAGACGCAGATCAAGGCTCATGCCGGCGACCTCGTCCGGCTCCACGCCGCCGCTTCGGACCGCAAGCTGCCCCCCGCGGTTCGCGCGCTGACCGCCATGCTGGTCGATGCCGGCGGTCTCCTGCCCCGTCGCGCGCTGACCGAGCCGATCGGCCAGCTCGACCGCCCTGCGCGCGCCGCGCTCCACAAATTGCGCGTGCGACTGGGCGCGCTCGACGTGTTCGTGCCGACCCTGCTCAAGCCCGAGGGGCAGCGCTGGCGTGCGGCCCTGCTCGCGGTGCGCGGCGGCCAGCCGATGCCCGCCATGCCCGCGCCGGGTTCCGCCACCCTCTCCGCCGAGGCCGACCGTCACGGCGCCGCGCTCGCCTATCGCCGACTGGGCGAGACGTGGCTCCGGGTCGACCTAGCCGACCGCCTCGCTGCCTTTGCCCACCAGGCCCGTGCCGCCGACCGCCCCGAGGGCGCCGCGCTCGACCCCATCGACCGCAACCTCGCGACCTCGCTCGGCCTCGGCGAAGATACGCTCGCCCGGCTGATGGCCGAGATCGGCTTCCGCTCCGACGGGCACGCCTGGCACTGGCGCGGTACCCGCCCCCGCGCGCGTAGCCGCCCCGCTCCGGCGCGCCCCGGCAACGCCTTCGCCGCGCTCGCGGGCCTCCAGCGCTAGGCTTCATGCGTCTCGACAAATACCTCTTCATGATCAGGCTCCTCAAAAGCCGTACCCTCGCGCAAGCCCTTATCGATCAAGGCCGCACCCGGATCGACGGCCGCCGGGTCGAGAAACTTGCCGCCGAGGTTCGCGTCGGAAGCACCATCACCCTCCCGCTCAACGACCGCATCCGCGTCGTCCGCGTCCTCGCTTTGCCTGCGCGCCGTGGCCCCGCCGCCGAGGCACGCGGCTGCTACGAAGAGCTGGGCGTTGACGACAACGCCGCCCCGGCATAGCGCTGAGCACAGATAGGGAGCTCGACCACACCATGACCTACGTCGTCACCGACGCCTGCATCCGCTGCAAATATATGGACTGCGTCGAGGTCTGCCCGGTCGACTGCTTCTACGAGGGCGACAACATGCTCGTCATCAACCCCAATGAATGCATCGACTGCGGCGTATGCGAGCCCGAGTGCCCGGCCGAGGCGATCCTGCCCGACACCGAGGCCGGCAACGAGAAATGGCTCGAACTCAACGCCACCTTCTCGGCCCAATGGCCCAATATCACCCGCAAGAAGGACAGCCCGGCCGACGCCGACGACTATAAGGGCAAGGAGGGCAAGTACGACACGCTCTTCTCGCCCGAGCCCGGCACCGGCGACTGACGCTATTGCGCGCGGGGCGCGCGCTTGATCCGGAAGGTGTAGCTGACGCCGCCGCCGACCGAAAACTGATTGCGATCCCCGCGTGTCCGCACCAGCGGCGACCGGCCGGCATCGCCGATCAGGCGTTCCGCCCGGGCCTGGCCGAACAGCCCGAAATTCCCGCTTAGCCTGGTGTGGAACGCGCCCTGCAGCGCCGCGGCGTGAAAGCCGCTGCCGGGGCGATAGGCGGGCAGACCCGCAATCGGGGCTTCGGCCGCGCCGACCCCGAAGAAGGCGCGCTGATAGCGGGCGTTCGACCACAGCAACCGCGGCCCGACCGAGACGACATAATCGTCGCCGTCGCGCCAGATCTGGTCGAGAGCGACCGTCGCGGTCACGCCCTCGTGGCCATTGATGCCCTTGCGGACCATCGCGCGAAACCGCAGCGAGTCGGCGATTTCGATCGCACCGAAGGCTCCGACCTCGACCGTCCGTCCGACCTTGGCAATGCCCGGTCCGGCCTCGCCTCGATCGCGACCCGAGACCAAGGCCGCGGCGGGCCCAATCTCCACCGGGCCCGCGGTCAGCAGGGTCGGGGACAGACCGTCGTCGGGCGTGCCAAAACCGAAGGGCTTGTCGCCGCGCGCGATGGAGAAGCTCGGCAACGGCGCCACTTCACCGCGCGACGAGCCCGGATAGGTCGGTCGCCACTCTGCGCCCGCGCCCACCCTGATCCGAAGGTCGCGATTTTCCTGCGCCTGCGCCCCTGCAGGAGCGGCGAGGGCCAAAGCCATGATCCAATGTTCGATTCGCATCCGTTTCAAACCCTCGCGCCGGAAGATGGTTGCAGCCTCTATCACTCGATTTGTCCTTTGCCCGACAAAGAAGGAGCGCCGCGCGGACAAGCCGCGGGCGCTCCAGTTGCCAGGCGGAGGGGTAGCCGCCCGAGGAAGTCTTGAAACCTTCGAAATTACATGCCGTTGGCGATATTGGTGTCCGGCGCATTGGTGTTGCGGTCGACCGCCATCATGTTGTTTTCGGTCATCATGTTGGTCGACATATTGCCGTCCATGCCGCCCATCGCATTGGCGTCCATCATGTTGCCGTCCATCATCAAATTCTGGTCGGTCATCATGTTGTCGACGGCCATCACATTGGCCTCGGCATTCTCGGCTGCATCATTGCCGCCGCAAGCGGTGAGCGAAAGGGCCGCACCGGCGACCAGGATCAGAGCACGCATTGAAATTCTCCCGTATGTTCGATCGTGCCACAACGGCGCTGGGCCAACTTGGGTCCACGGCCTTTAGTCGGCGCCCCCCTCACGGGCGACCAGCAGCGCGACGATCCGCTCCGCCGCCGCCTCGGCACTGAGCGCCGTGGTATCGATCCGGAGGTCAGGCGCTTCGGGCGGCTCATAGGGGCTGTCGATCCCGGTGAAATTCGCGAGATCGCCCGCGCGTGCCTTGGCATAGAGGCCCTTGGGATCGCGCCGCTCGGCCTCCGCCAGCGGGGTATCGACGAAGATCTCGAGGAATTCGCCTTCCGGAAGCATCGCCCGGACCAGCGCCCGCTCGGCCCGGAAGGGCGAGATGAAGGCGGTGATGACGATCAGCCCGGCGTCGGTCATCAGCCGCGCCACCTCGCCCACCCGGCGGATATTTTCGATCCGGTCGGTCTCGGTGAAGCCGAGGTCGCGGTTCAGCCCGTGGCGGACGTTGTCGCCGTCGAGGAGGAAGCTGTGCCGCCCGAGCGCGAACAGCTTTTTCTCGACCAGATTGGCGATGGTCGACTTGCCCGATCCGCTCAGCCCGGTCAGCCACAGCACGCAGGGCCGTTGCCCCTTCTGTCGGGCATGGGCCTCGCGGCTGATGTCGAGCGCCTGCCAATGGACATTGTGCGCGCGGCGCAACGCAAAATGGATCATCCCGCAGGCGACCGTCGCATTGCTCGCCTTGTCGATCAGGACGAACCCGCCCAGCGTGCGATCCTGCGCATAAGGCGCAAATACCAGCGGGCGGTCGGTGGCGAATTCGGCGACCCCGATGGCGTTGAGCTCGAAGGTCTTCGTGGCAAGCTGCTCGCCGCTGTCGATCCCGAGTTCATATTTGGGTGGCTGGACCGTGGCGGTGACGCTTTGGCTCGCGCATTGCAGCCAATAGCCGCGCCCGGGCAGCAGCGCTTCCTCGGAAAGCCAGACGAAGCTCGCCTCGAACCGGTCGGCGACCTCGAGCGGCGCTTGCGGGGCGACGATGACCGAGCCACGCGCGCAATCGACCTCATCGGCCAGCGTCACAGTGACCGATTGGCCTGCGACCCCCTCCTCGACCGCCGCCGCGCCGACCAACACCTCGCGGACCCGGCTCACCGTCCCCGCCGGAAGCACCCGCACCGCATCGCCGGGCGCGACGCTCCCGCTGGCGATCAGCCCGGCAAAGCCGCGGAAATCCTGATTGGGGCGGTTGACCCATTGCACCGGCAGTCGCAGCGGCCGCGTCGCCGCGTCGATCCCGGCCGGCACCGCCTCCAGCGCCTCGATCAGGCTCGGCCCCCCGTACCAGGGCATTTCGTCCCGCGCCCCGCGCGCGACATTGGCCCCCGTCAGCCCCGAAAGCGGGATCGCCGTAGCTGCCGCCAGACCCTGCCCCTCGGCAAATTCCGCGAAGTCGGCGACGATCGCGTCAAACGCCGCCCGGCCCCAGCCGACCAGATCCATCTTGTTGACCGCCAGGATGAGGGACTTGACCCCCATCAGTCGGCAGATTGCCGCATGCCGCCGGGTCTGCCGAAGCACGCCTTTGCGCGCGTCGACCAGCACCACCGCAGCCTCGGCGGTCGAAGCACCGGTCGCCATGTTGCGCGTATATTGCTC
>JANPKL010000216.1:0-4779 GCA_031425975.1 Sphingomonas sp. | reverse complement strand
GCGGCCTTGGCCAGGCCGGGACCGATGGCGGCGGCGACGTCGGCCGGGGTCGAACCCTCGGGCATCTCGCGCACGGTGCCATCGGGAAGCGAAATCTTAAACATCTGCGACATGGCCGCAGCCTTTAGCGGCTGCGTGCTGCGCTGTGCACCCCCTAGCGTCGCGTCTCGGTCAGGAGCATCGGGGCGGGGCAGCCTGCGATTCGGCGGTCAACCGCGGCGAAGCTTTGCGCGGGCGGAAGCTCGGTGAGTTTGCGGGCCATGAGGTCGCGGCCCTGCTTGCGCGCCAGGCTCATCGGAGTTTCCGGGCAACGCTCGTCGGCATAGGGATTCGAGACCGGGGTCGGCGCGGCCTTGTGGACCGCCGCAGGCGGGGCGGCACCGAGCAGGGGCAAGGCAGCGAGGCACAGGATGGTTCGCATGGACTGATCCTCCGCCGACGTTGCTACCACTTCGGGGTCAGACGGTGAAGCTCTCGCCGCAGCCACACGCTCCCTTGGCGTTGGGATTCTCGAACACGAAGCCGGCGGCGAAGTCGTCCTCCCGCCAGTCCATCACGCTGCCGATGAGGTAAAGGACCGAGCCGCCGTCGACGTAGAAAATGCCGCCGGGGGTCTCGATCTTCTCGTCCATCGCAATCTCGCTCGTCACGTAGTCGACGGAGTAAGCGAGGCCCGAGCAACCACGCCGCGGCGTGGAGAGCTTGACCCCGATGGCGTCGGCAGGGGCGCGGGCCATGAGGTCGGCGACGCGCGTCTCGGCGGCGGGCGTGAGGGTGATGGCGGCGGGGCGCGGACGGCGGGTGGTGGTAGTGGTCATTACAGCATCCCCAGTTCGAGCCGGGCCTCGTCACTCATCTTGCCGGGATCCCACGGCGGGTCCCAGACGAGCTTGACCTCCGCATCGCGGACGCCGGGGACCGAGAGGACGCGGAGTTCGACTTCGGCGGGCATGGATTCGGCGACCGGGCAATGCGGCGTGGTGAGGGTCATGGTCACGACCGCGTCGCCCTCGGCATCGACCGCGACGTCGTAGATCAAGCCGAGTTCGTAGATGTCGACCGGGATTTCGGGATCGTAGATGGTCTTCAGCGCCTCGACGATCCGCGCCTGAAGGTCGCTGCCCGCGCCGCCGGCGGGAGGCGCCTCCGGCCTGGCGTCGAGGAAGCCGGTCAGATAGTCGCGCTTGCGCTCGAAAGTCTGGGCAGGGGTTTCGAGGTCGACACGCGCTTTTGGCGGCGCGGCGACGACGTCGACTTCCTCGATCTCGATCTTCCGTTCTTCGTTCATCCGAATATCCGCTTCACTTGGGCAAGGCCGGCGATCAGGGCCTCGATATCGCTCGCGTCACTGTAGGCGGCGAAACTGGCGCGGGCGGTGGCGGGAACGCCCATCGTGCGCATCAAGGGCTGGGCGCAATGGTGGCCGGCGCGGATCGCCACCCCGGCGTCGTCGAGGATCGTGCCGACGTCGTGTGGGTGGACGCCGTCGACGTTGAAGCTGACGATCCCGGCACTTTCCTCGGGGCCGTAAAGGGTGATCCCGCCGAGGCTGCGCAGGGCCTCGCGGCAGGTGGCGACCAGGGCGCTTTCGTGAGCGTGGATGGCCTCGAGGCCGACGCCCTCCGTCCAGTCGATCGCGGCGGCGAGGCCGATGCCGCCGACGATATGCGGGGTGCCCGCCTCGAACCGCTGGGGGGCGGGCATGAAGGTCGAGCGCTCGAACGTGACCTCGTCAATCATCGCGCCGCCGCCCTGATAGGGAGGCATGGACTCGAGCAGCTCGGCGCGGCCCCAGAGAATGCCGATGCCGGTCGGGCCGTAAAGCTTGTGACCCGAATACGTGTAGAAATCGGCCCCTAAGTTGTCGATGTTGACAGGGTAACGGGGTGCGGACTGGCAGCCGTCGAGGAGCAGCAGCGCGCCCTTCGAATGGGCGATATCGGCGGCGCGCTTGCCGTCGACGATCGAGCCCAGAACGTTGGATACATGGGCGAATCCTACAAGTCGATGGTCTTCGCTGATCATCGCCTCGGCCGCATCGAGATCGATCCTGCCGTCGGTGGTCAAGGGGACGACGTCGATGTGGTAGCCGGCGAGCTGCCAAGGCACGATGTTGCTGTGATGCTCGAGCGCGGAGAGGAGGACGCGGCCGCGGCCTTCCTTGGGCAGGCATAAAGCGACGAGATTGATCGCCTCGGTCGCGCCCTTGGTGAAGATGGTGTCTTCGGGCCGGGCGCCGATCAGGGCACCGGCCTTGGCCCGCGCGGCTTCATAAGCGAGCGTCATGTCGGCGCTGCGGGTGTAGACGCCGCGGTGAACCGAGGCATAGTCGCGGGCATAGGCGCGGGTGATGGCGTCGATCACGGCCTGCGGCTTTTGCGCGGAGACGGCAGAGTCGAGATAATGCCAGCCGGTAATGGCGGGGAACTGGTCGCGGACGTCGATGCCCGCGCTGATAGGCGATTGCGCGTTCACGCTGCCACTTCGCGCAGGAGGCGGCGGGTTTCGGCGATGAGCTGGTCGCGGTGGGTTTCGGGGGCGTCGTCCCACAATTGCATCACGAAGCCTTCGAGCAGCAACGCCTTGGCGCTGGCCGGGTCGAGGCCGCGCGAGAGGGCGTAGAAGAGCTGGTCGGCGTCGAGTTCGCCGACGCTGGCGCCGTGGGCGCATTTGACGTCGTCGGCGTAGATTTCGAGCTCGGGCTTGCAATTGGCGGTGGCGCCACGGTCGAGGAGCATGGCTTTCACCGACTGCTCGCCGTCGACCTTCTGGGCGTTTCGCGCGACCGCGACCTTGCCGAGGTAGGAGCCGGTCGACTTGCCTGCCAGCACGCTGCGGACCACTTGGTTGGAGGTGCCGTTGGGCTCCTCGTGGCGAACGACGGTGATGATTTCCTGCGTTGCGGTCCCGCCGGCGATATTGGCGGCGTGAAACTCGAAATGCGCGCCGTCGCGGACGGTCACGTCGACTTCGACCCGGCCATATTCGGTCGCGCCGTTAAGCACGAACAGCGAGAGGGCAGCACCCGGAGCGAGATGGATTTGCGCGCGGTGGACCTCGGTCGGCTCGGCGTTGACGACGAGGACATGCGTGTCCTTCTCACCCGCCGCGATGTCGATGCGGTTGGCAGGCGCGAGTCCGTGCCATACGCGGTCGAGCGCGGCGAGGTCGGCGTAGCGATATGCCTCGTCCTTGGCGGTCGGGAGGGCGAGAATGGTCATGCGACCTCCGCATACCCCTCGCGCTCGAGCTCGTGCGCCAGCTCGGGCCCGCCCGAGCGGGTGATCCGGCCGGCGGGCAGGACGTGGACGCGGTCCGGCTGCACGACGTCGAGCAGGCGCTGGTAATGGGTGATCAGCAGCACGCCGCGGTCGGGTGCGCGCATGATGCGGTTGATGCCCGCGCCGACGATCCGCAGCGCGTCGATGTCGAGCCCGCTGTCGGTCTCGTCGAGGACGGCGAAGCGGGGGCGCATGATGCCCATCTGGACCATCTCCATCCGCTTCTTCTCGCCGCCCGAAAAGCCGACGTTGACCGGGCGCTTGAGCATCTCGACGTCCATGCCAAGCTCCGCGCTTTCCGCCTTGGCGAGGCGGATGAACTCGGCGCCGGAGAGCTCAGCCTCGCCGCGCGCACGGCGCTGGGCGTTGAGGCTCTCGCGGATGAATTGCATGCCGGAGACGCCGGGGATCTCGACCGGATATTGGAAGCCGAGGAACAGGCCGGCGGCGGCGCGTTCGTGGGGGGCGAGGGCGAGAAGGTCCAAAGACCCGTTTGTGCCAACGTTCCCATATCCGTTCGTGCCGAGCGAAGTCGAGGCACCTTCGTGCGTGGAGGGCTGCCCCTCGACTTCGCTCGGGGCGAACGGGGTGGGGGTGGCGGGCGTGAAGGCGACAGAGCCCCCCGTTACCGCATACCCCGGCCGGCCGCCGAGCACATAGGCCAACGTCGACTTGCCCGCCCCATTCGGCCCCATGATCGCATGCACCTCGCCCGCGGGCACGGCAAGGGTGAGTCCGCTAAGGATCGGCTTGTCCGCGACGGTCGCGTGAAGGTTAGTGATTTGGAGCATCTGAACTTAGTTTTCCTGGCAGCTGCTTAAGCGCGCGTTGAACAGATCGATGAAAGCCTCGACCTCGGCTTCGATCGCTGCGAACTCCTTACGCTCGGAAGCGGTCGGCGGCCGTTTTGACCCGTCCGGACGGCGGGCGCCGCGATTGATCCGCTCGAGACGGGCAAAAATGCCCGCGCTGATCGCTGCCTGCTCGCGCCGGACAGTCGTGCAAGGCTCTGCAGTGGCTACCGCCGCGGCCAGGGCTACGCCGAATAGGGACACCCCACGCACCCCTCAAGCCAGATCCCGAGCAGCTATTTCGCTTCGACCGCGAATTCCATCGGGAGCTGCTTCAGCACCTCGCGGGCGAAGCCGTTGACGATCAGCGCCACCGCCGCTTCCGTGTCGAGCCCGCGGGACATGGCGGAGAAAAGCTGGTCCTCGCTGATCTTTGACGTTGTCGCTTCATGCTCGATCTGCGCGGTCGGGTTGCGGACTTCGATGTAGGGGATCGTGTGCGCGCCGAACTGGTCGCCGAGCAGCAGGCTGTCGCACTGGGTGAAGTTGCGGACGTTGTCGGCGCCCGGCATGACCTTGACCAGCCCGCGATAGGTGTTGTCGCTGCGGCCGGCGCTGATGCCCTTGGACACGATGGTCGAGCGGGTGTTCTTGCCGATGTGGATCATCTTGGTGCCGGTGTCGGCCTGCTGGCGGTTGTTGGTCAG
>JANPKL010000215.1:0-3232 GCA_031425975.1 Sphingomonas sp. | reverse complement strand
AACACCAAATTCAATGCTCCCGAAGGTCCGATCTGCACCGACCTGCGCGAAGCCGGTGCGCTGCTCTCGGCCAGCGACTTCCGCCACAGCTACCCGCATTCGTGGCGCTCCAAGGCCCGCGTCATCTACCGCTGCACCCCGCAATGGTTCGTGGCGATGGACACGCCTTTGAGCCCTTCCCCCCTCGCGGGGGAGAGCCAGGGAGAGGGGGCAAGTGCCGACCTCTCCACGCCTTCCGCGGCTGCGCCGCTCCCTCCCTCTCCCGGAAAGGGAAAGGGGCAGAAGGAACGCGCGCTTCAGCGCTGGGAGAATGAGGGAGGCCACCTCTCGCCCAACGCCACCCTCCGCCAGCTTGCCGAGCGCGCCATCGCCGACACCCGCTTCGTGCCCGACAAGGGCCGCAACCGCATCGGCTCCATGGTCGCCGACCGCCCCGACTGGGTGCTCAGCCGCCAGCGCGCCTGGGGTGTGCCGATCACGCTGTTCGTTGAGCGCAAGACCGGCCGCTACCTCGTCGACGACGCGGTCAACGCCCGCATCGTTGCCGCAATTGCGGCCAAGGGCGTCGACGCCTGGACGCAGGAAGGCACCGCGCAAGACTTCCTCGGCGAAGGCCGTGACCCCGACGACTATGAGCAGGTCACCGACATCCTCGACGTCTGGTTCGACAGCGGCTGCACCCATGTCTTCACGCTCGAAAGCGGCCACTGGCCAGAGCAACGCTGGCCCGCCGACCTCTATCTCGAAGGCTCCGACCAGCATCGCGGCTGGTTCCAGTCGTCCTTGCTCGAAAGCTGCGGGACCCGCGGGCGCGCGCCTTACAAGGCGGTGCTGACCCACGGCTTCACGATGGACAGCAAGGGCATGAAGATGTCCAAGAGCCTCGGCAACACGATCAATCCGCTCGACCTGATGCGCGACACCGGCGCCGACATATTGCGGCTGTGGGTCGCCAGCGTCGACGTCACCGAGGACCACCGCATCGGCAAGGAGATCCTCGCCGGCGTCTCCGACAGCTACCGCAAGATCCGCAACAGTTTCCGCTACCTGCTCGGCGTTCTCGAGGGGTTCACCGAGGAAGAACGTGTGACCGATTTATCGGCCATGCCCGAGCTCGAACGCTACATGCTCGCGCTTCTGTCCCAGCTCGCCGACGACCTGCGGACGGCGATCCTCGCCTATGACTTCGCCCGCTACACGCGGCTGCTGGCCGATTTCTGCAACAACGACCTCTCCGCCTTCTACTTCGATATCCGCAAGGATTGCCTCTACTGCGACGCCGCCGACGACCCCAGGCGCATGGCCTATCGGAGCGTCCTGGACACCCTGTTTCACGCCCTCGTCCGCTGGTTCGCGCCAGTGCTCGTCTTCACCACCGAGGAAGTGTGGGCGACCCGCTTCCCCGACGCGCCGAGCGTTCACCTGAGCGAATGGCCCGTGATCCCCGACGCCGCCGACCCGCGGATGATCGAGATCTGGACCAGCTACCGTGCCCTTCGCGAGCAGGTCACCGGCGAAATCGAACCCATGCGCCGCGACAAGGTAATCGGCTCCAGCCTCGAGGCCAGGGTCACCATCGGCCTTCCCGACACCGCCGACCGCCCGATGCTCTCATCGGACGAACTTGCCGAGCTGTTCATCGTCTCGGACGTGCTCATCGACACGGGCACGGTGGTCGAAGGCCCCGCGGTCATCGCCCACCGCACCGACCACCACAAATGCGGCCGCTGCTGGCGTCACCTGCCCGAGGTCGTCGAAGACGGCGACCTGTGCGCCCGCTGCGAGGTGGTGGTGGCATGAGGGGCAAGGCCGGCTACCTCCTTGCCGCACTCATCTTTGTCGTCGATCAGTTCACCAAATGGCTGGTTGAGGGGCCGCTGGGCCTGACCCAGCTTGGCCAGAACATTCATGTCCTGCCCTTTTTTGACCTGACGCGCGTGCACAACAAGGGCATCTCACTCGGCCTCCTAAGCGCCGAGAACGACACTAGTCGCTGGCTGCTGGTGGCGATGACTGCGGCGATCGCCGGGGTCGTCGCCTGGTGGCTGACCCGCGAGGAGCAGCGCGGCGACCAGCTTGCGCTCGGGCTGGTGCTGGGCGGTGCGCTCGGCAATATCGTCGATCGCGTGCGGCTCGGCTACGTGTTCGACTTCGCCGATCTTCACATTGGTGAATTCCGTCCGTTCCTGGTCTTCAATGTTGCCGACGCCTGCATTAGTATCGGCGTCGTGATCCTGATATTGCGTGCATTCCTGGTGAAGCAGGACGCCCCCACGGAGAAGCTCGACGATGCGTAAGTTATTCACTCTCTCGATCGTCGCGGCCGCTGCGCTGGCGACCTCCGGCTGCGGCGTCTTCGGCGTCGGCGGTGGCGGCTCGAAGCTCGACGAGTTTCGCGTCGCCCGCAACGCGCCGCTGGTGATCCCGCCCGACTACAGTCTGACCCCGCCCAAGCCCGGCACTGCCTCGCTCTCCGCCGAGGGCGCGCAGCAGCAGGCCGTCCAGGCGATCTTCGGCGGCCCGGCTCCGCGCCCGGCGAGCGAGACCGGCCTCCTCGAAAAGGCCGGTGCCGACCGCGTCGCGTTGGGTGCCCGCTCGGTCGCGGGAAGCCCCGACACGCAGGTCGTCGACAAGGGGCCGCTGACCCAGGCGATCCTGTCGGCTCCGGCCGGCGACGGGGCGCAGGCCTCGGTCCAGACGCCGTAGGCCGACGAGGAAACGGGGGCAGCATGGCCGAAGACACGATTAAGATGCGGCTGATCGAGGTCGAGAACCTCCTCGATCGCTCGCGCAAGCGCTTCGAGGAAGGCGTCCGGATGGTCGAGGAGGCGCATGGCCTCGTCGCCGACCTGCAGCAGCAACTGCTCGGCGCGCCGGTCAACCTGGCCGCACGCGGCGACGATGCCGACGACATCGCCTCCAAGCTGCTCGCGAGCCTCAAGGCGCAGGGGTCCGAGCTTCCGCCGACCCTGTGCGGCGGGCGGATGGCGGTCGACCAGGTCCAGCGCCTGATCCGCATCGACAATCACCCGATCGCGGTGACCGAGATGGAATATCGCGTGCTCGAACTCCTCGCCTTCGCGCGCAACAACGTGGTCACCCGCACGATGCTGCTGAAGCATCTCTATCGCCGCCAGGACGACCAGCCACAGCCCAAGATCATCGACGTCTTCATCTCCAAGCTGCGCAAGAAGTTGCGCCTCGCCAGCAACGGGGCCGAGTTCGTCGAGAC
>JANPKL010000214.1:0-2332 GCA_031425975.1 Sphingomonas sp. | reverse complement strand
GCCCGAGCACATCGCGCGCTTGGTGACGAAATTGTAGATCCCGCCGACGCCCTCGGCATTGCCCGGGTACCAGTTCTGGACGGTGCTGTACTTTACCTCGGCATCGTCATGCGCGACGATCTCGACCACCGCGGCGTGGAGCTGGTTCTCGTCGCGCATCGGCGCGGTGCAGCCTTCGAGGTAGCTGACGTAGCTGCCCTTTTCGGCGACGATCAAGGTGCGCTCGAACTGGCCGGTGTTCTCGGCATTGATGCGGAAATAGGTGGAGAGTTCCATCGGGCAGCGGACGCCATCGGGGATGTAGACGAAGGTCCCGTCGGAGAAGACCGCGCTGTTGAGGCAGGCGAAGTAATTGTCGCGCTGGGGGACGACCGAGCCGAGGTATTTGCGGACAAGGTCGGGAAATTCCTTCACCGCCTCGCTGATCGAGCGGAAGATGACCCCGGCGCGCTCGAGCTCGGCACGGAAGGTGGTGGCGACGCTGACACTGTCGAACACCGCGTCGACCGCGATTTTCCGCGCGCCCTCCACGCCCGCGAGCACTTCCTGCTCGGCGATCGGGATGCCGAGCTTCTCGTAGGTGCGGCGGATCTCGGGGTCGAGCTCGTCCAGCGACGCGATGGTCGGGCGCGCCTTGGGCTCGGCGTAATAATACGCATCCTGATAGTCGATCTTGGGAATGTGGAGCTTGGCCCAATCGACCTCCTCCATCGTCTGCCAGGCGGCGAACGCCTTGAGGCGCCAGTCGAGCAGCCACTGGGGCTCGCCCTTCTTGGCCGAGATGAAGCGCACCGTATCCTCGTTCAACCCCTTGGGCGCGAAGTCGGATTCGATGTCGCTGACGAAGCCCCATTCGTAGGTCGAGAGCTTCTCGGCGGCTTCGTGGGCCTCGGCGTTTCGGATGGTGGTGGCTTCGTTCATGCGACTTCCCGTGGGCGCTCACGCGCAAGGTGTTCGAGCGTCACGCCGGCCAGCGCGTCGCGGACGGTGCGGGTGACGAGGCTCATGTGCGGCTTGACCCGGCAATGGGCGTCGAGGGCGCAGTCGCTGGCCTCGTCCGAGCCGCTGCACTGGGTCATGGCGATCGGGCCTTCGACCGCCTCGACGATGTCGGCGAGCGTGATCGCGGCGGGCTGGCGGGCGAAGGCGACCCCGCCGCCGATGCCGCGGGTGGCGGTGAGCAGGCCCGCGGCGGTGAGCTTGCCGACGACCTTCTGCGTGGTGGGGAGCGGCAGGCCGGTGTCGGCGGCGAGGGCGGACGCACTCAGCCGGTCGCCGGCCGGGCGGCTGGCGGCAGCGGTGAGGATCACCACCGCATAATCGGCAAGATGGGTAAGGCGCATGGTTTATCGGAGCTTTCTAGTCGTATTTAGGCGCTTGGCCCCTTCCTGACAACTGGCTAGGCCAAGGACCATGTCGCTCTACCCTTTGCTTCGCCCTCTGTTCTTTCGCTTGGATGCCGAGCGGGCGCATGAATTGAGCATCGCGGGGCTGAAGGCGCTGCCGGCCAAATCGCCTCCGGCGTTCGATCCGGTGCTGGCGAGCACGGTCGCGGGGGTGCGCTTTCCATCGCCGGTCGGGCTGGCGGCGGGGTATGACAAGAATGCCGAGGTCGCAGGCCAATTGCTCGGGCTCGGCTGGGGGTCGGTCGAGGTCGGGACCATCACGCCGCTGCCGCAGCCGGGCAACCCGAAGCCGCGCTCGTTCCGGCTGGTCGAGGACCGCGCGGCGATCAACCGTTATGGCTTCAATAGCCGCGGGCTCGACGAGGCGCACGAGCGGGTCGACCCGCGGCGACGCGGGTTGGGAGTGCTGGGCATCAACGTCGGGGCCAATAAGGACAGCGCGGACCGGATCGGGGATTATACGATCGGCATTGCGCGGATGGCGCCGAGTGCGGACTATCTGACGGTCAATATCAGCTCGCCCAATACGCCGGGCTTGCGGCAATTGCAGGACGAGGGCGCCCTGCGCGAACTGCTGGCCCGGGTGCGCGACGCGCGGCGGCCGGGCGGCCCGCCGGTGTTCCTCAAGGTCGCGCCCGACCAGGGCGAGGGGGAGCCGGGGCAGATCGCCAAGGCGGCGATCGACCACGGGATCGATGCGCTGATCGTCGGGAATACGACGGTGTCGCGGCCGGCGTTGCGGTCGAAGTTCGCAGACGAGGCGGGCGGGCTGTCGGGAGCGCCGCTGGCGCCGCTGGCGCTCGACACGTTGCGGCGGTTTCGGAGCGAGACGGGGGGCGTGCTGCCGCTCGTGGGGGTCGGGGGGATCGGCTCGGCCGAGGATGCGTGGGAGCGGATTCGCGCGGGAGCAAGCCTGGTGCAGGTTT
>JANPKL010000213.1:0-5335 GCA_031425975.1 Sphingomonas sp. | reverse complement strand
GCGTCGCTAGCGGGGATACCCCGAAGCTTGAGGCTGCGGGTGGCGGCGCTGTTGCTGTTCACCAGGGTGGTGTTGGTGGCGTAGGCCTTGCCGTCCACCAGGTTCACCAGGCGCGGCAGCAGCGCAGCACTCTGGGCATAGCGGGTGAAATAGAAGTTGCTGCAATTGATGTCGATCGGGGTCACCGTGGTGCTGGCGGTGGGCAGAGCCACGGTGCGGTTCCAAACCGCCAGGAAACGTCGTTCGATACCGGCATCGTCGCGCTTATAGGCATGCACTGTGTAGCCCCAGGGTGCGGTGCAGCCGTGGTCGGTGATGCGCACCAGGCGGTTGTCAAAGATGGCGGTGGCGTTCTGGTAGGCTTCGACGTGCAGGAATGGTCGACGGCATTGGGTGGAGCGCTGACCTGAGCACCACCGGCCGATGAACGCGCTGGAATGGATCGCGGCGGCGCTTGGCGTCGTCAACATCCTGCTGGTGATCCGCCGTTCGCTGTGGAATTTCCCGGTTGGGGTGACGATGGTCTCGCTTTACTTCTTCGTCTTCTGGGATGCGAAGCTGTATTCCGATGCGCTGCTCCAGATTTTCTTTTTGGGCATCCAGCTTTACGGCTGGTGGGCCTGGTCGCGGGCCGAACGGGTGGGTGATGCGGGTGTCGCGGTCGGCCTGCTCGGCGCCCGCTCGCGCATCCTGTGGGGCGGGGCGGTCGTGCTTGCCGCCGGGGCCTGGGGAAGCCTGATGGCGTCGCTCAGCGATGCCGCGCTCCCTCATGCCGATGGTGCGGTGGCGGTCGCCAGTATCGCCGCGCAATGGCTCCAGTCGCGCCGCAAGGTCGAATGCTGGTGGCTGTGGATCGCGGTCGACATCGTCGCCATCCCCC
Organism: Sphingomonas sp.; assembly: GCA_031425975.1. Classification (GTDB taxonomy): domain Bacteria; phylum Pseudomonadota; class Alphaproteobacteria; order Sphingomonadales; family Sphingomonadaceae; genus Sphingomicrobium. Next base: position 4,455 of record JANPKL010000213.1, on the reverse strand, counting down.
TGTTCCTGTCGCGCGGCCTGTGGCTGACCGCGGCGCTCTATGCCCTGTTTCTCATCCTGGCCGTGGTGGGTCTCATCGAGTGGCGACGAAAGGTCCGGCCATGAAGTGCGGCTTTCTCCTCGGCAGGTTCATGCCCCCCCATGCAGGCCAGGTGGCGCTGATCGGCTCCGCGGCCGCCCTGGTCGATGAGTTGACCATCATGGTCACCGCCCGCATCGGCGACCCGATCGGCGGCGCGATCCGTGCCGACTGGCTGCGCGACCTGTTTCCTTCCTGCAAGATCATCGTTCACGAGCTTTCGGAGGCGTCTGGAGACGCTGCCGCACCGGATTGGAAGGAGTGGGCCGCAATCGTCCGCGCCGCACATCCGGCGCCGATCGACTTCGTCTTCGCAGGAGAGGCCGACGGCGCCCTGCTTGCAAGGCACCTCGCCGCATTCTTCGTGCCGCTCGGCGGGCGCATCCTCGGTGCCGATCGCAATGCCCTGGGCGGCCTGTCCGGCAGCGCCATCCGTGCCGACTGGTGGCCTTATTGGTCGTGGCTGCCAGGGCCGGTACGCAATCATTATGCTTTGACCGTCAGCCTTCACGGGGTCGAGAGCACGGGCAAGTCGACCCTCGCCAAGCAGCTCGCCGGCCATTATTCGACGGTCGTGGTGCCGGAATATGGCCGTGCCCATTGCGAAGCGCATGGCACCGACTGCCGGGAGGAGGATCTGCTCCTGATCGGCCTCGCTCAGCAGGCCGAGATCGAGGCTGCACGGCCGTGGTGCAACCGGCTGCTGGTGACCGATACCGATGCGTTGATGACTGCGGCCTGGTCGCAGATGATGATCGGCTACGTCCCCGACCAATTGGTCTGCCACCGCAAGGCCGACCTCTATCTCATGCTCGCCCCGGACCTGGCGTTCGTCGACGACGCCACCCGCGTCTATCGCGAACCGGCCGAGCGCGACCGGTTCGACCGCATCGCCCGTGACGTCCTCAGGATGACCAAATGCAACGTCGTCGAGATCGCCGGACAGGGCGAAGCCCGGTTCGAGGCGGCGGTGGTCGCGATCGACGCTCTGGTCGCGGCACGAAGGGCAGGGGGCCCAGAGACCTATTCGACTTGAGGAATGAAGGCCGCTAGACCGCGAGGCCTATGACTCAGCGCCCTTCCACCCCACTCCTCGACACGGTCCAGTCCCCGGCCGACATCCGCAAGCTCGACAAGGGCCAACTCCCCCAGCTGTGCGACGAACTTCGCCAAGAGGTCATCTCGGCCGTCTCGGTCACTGGCGGGCACCTCGGGGCCGGGCTCGGCGTGGTCGAGCTGACCATCGCCATCCATTACGTATTCGATACGCCCACGGACAAACTGATCTGGGACGTCGGCCACCAATGCTATCCGCACAAGGTCGTCACCGGTAGGCGGGACCGCATCCGCACCATCCGCATGGGCGGGGGCCTGTCGGGCTTCACCAAGCGCTCCGAGAGCGAATATGACCCGTTCGGCGCGGCCCATAGCTCGACCTCCATCTCCGCCGCGATCGGCTTTGCCATCGCCAGCAAGCTTGATCAGGGACCGACCCGCGCGATTGCAGTGATCGGCGACGGCGCCGCGACCGCCGGCATGGCCTATGAGGCGATGAACAATGCCGCCGCCGCGGGCAGCCGGCTGGTCGTCATCCTCAACGACAACGATATGTCGATCGCGCCGCCGGTTGGATCCTTGCGCAACGCGCTTGCCCGCCTCGTGTCGAGCGGCAAGTATCTGACCCCGCGCAAGTTCGCCGCCAAGCTCGCCGGGCTGATGCCCAAGCCGATGCGCGACGCAGCCGAGAAGATCGAGGAATTCGCCCGCGGGATGGTCACCGGCGGCACCCTGTTCGAGGAATTGGGCTTCTATTATGTCGGCCCGGTCGACGGCCACGACATCTTGAGCCTGGTCGAGATCCTCGAAAATGTCCGCGATTCCGATCACGGCCCGATGCTGATCCATGCCGTCACCCAGAAGGGCAAGGGATACGCCCCGGCCGAGAGCAGCGCCGACAAATATCATGGCGTGGTCAAGTTCGACGTGGTCACCGGCAAGCAGGACAAGGGCCCCGGCGGCGGACCGCCCGCCTACACCAAGGTCTTCGCCGACGCTTTGGTGGCCGAGGCGACCCGCGATCCCAAGGTGGTCGCGATCACCGCCGCCATGCCGACCGGCACCGGGCTCGACCAGTTCGAGAAGAGCTTCCCCGACCGGATGTTCGACGTCGGCATCGCCGAACAGCATGCGGTGACCTTCGCCGCGGGTCTCTCCGCCGAGGGCTATCGTCCGTTCTGCGCCATCTACTCGACCTTCCTCCAGCGCGCCTATGACCAGGTCGTCCACGACGTCGCGATCCAGAATTTGCCGGTCCGTTTCGCCATCGACCGCGCCGGGCTGGTCGGCGCCGACGGCTCGACCCACGCCGGCAGCTTCGACCTCGCCTATCTTTGCACCCTCCCCAATTTCGTGGTGATGGCGGCGGCCGACGAGGTCGAACTGACCCACATGGTCCACACCATGGCGCTGCACGACACAGGGCCTATCGCGGTTCGCTATCCGCGCGGCAACGGTCGCGGCCTCGCTATCCCCGCCCAGCCCACGCCGCTCGAAATCGGCAAGGGCAGGGTAGTGCGCGAGGGCAAGAGCGTCGCCATTCTCTCGCTCGGCACCCGGCTAGAGGAAGCCGAAAAGGCCGCCGACACGCTCGAGGGTATGGGGCTGACCACCACCGTCGCCGACATGCGCTTTGCCAAGCCTCTCGACGAGGCGCTGATCCGCCGCCTGCTCACCACCCACGAGGTCGCGATCACCATCGAGGAGGCCGCGATCGGCGGCTTCGGTGCCCACGTCCTGACGCTCGCCAGCGACGAAGGGCTGATCGACGGCGGCCTCCGGCTGCGCACCCTGCGCCTGCCCGACAAGTTCCAGGACCAGAACAGCCCCGCCAAGCAGCACGAAGAAGCCGGCCTTACGGCCCCCCACATCGTCGACACGGTGCTCAAGGCTCTTCGCCGCAACAGCGTGGGGATCGAGAACGGGGTCCGGGCTTGAAGCCCCTGCCTTGAAGCAGCGAATCGACCAGGCCCTCGTCGATCGCGCGCTCGCCGATTCCCGCACCAGGGCGCAGGCGCTGATCATGGCCGGGCTCGTGTTCGTCGGGACACGCAAGGTGACCAAGGCGGGGGAGACAATCCCCGCCGATGCCGACATCACCGTCAAGGGCAAGGACCACCCCTGGGTCAGCCGCGGCGGACTGAAGCTCGATCATGGCCTCACCCACTTCGGCATCGACCCCGCCGGTGCCATCTGCCTCGATGTAGGCTCCTCCACCGGCGGCTTCACCGAAGTCCTGCTCACCCGCGGCGCCGCGACGGTCTATGCAATCGATGTCGGCACCAACCAGCTTGCCTGGAAACTGCGGCAGGACCCGCGCGTCATCGTCCACGAACAGACCAATGCCCGCCACCTCACGTCCCTCGAGGTGCCCGAGCCGATCGACCTCCTCGTCTGCGACGCAAGCTTCATCGCGCTCGCCAAGGTGCTCGACCGCGCGCTCGACTTCGTCCGCCCCGGCGGCCACGCCCTGCTGCTGGTCAAGCCGCAGTTCGAAGCGGGCCGGAGCGAAGTCGGCAAGGGCGGCGTGGTGCGCGACGAAGCCGTGCATGCCCGCGTCTGCGATGAAGCCGCGGCATGGATCACTTCGCGCGGCTGGCGCGTATTGGGGGTGACGCCCAGCCCGATCACCGGCCCCGAGGGTAATGTCGAGTTCCTGCTTGCAGTTGTTAAGGAGTCTGAACTTGGCGACGCAAGCGATTGAAAGAACAGCCTGGTGGAAGGTGGCTCTGGTCACCGTCCCGGTCGTGCTGCTGCTCGGCAATCTGATCGGCTATGTCAGCAATTCGGGCTTCGGCAATCCTTGGTTCGACGCGGTCGAGAAGCCCTCGTTCATGCCTCCCGGCTGGGTGTTCGGCGCCGTCTGGACCATTCTCTATACGCTGATGGGCATCGCACTGGCGATCGTCTGGACCGCGCCCGACAGCCGCCCTCGTGACCGCGGGCTCATCCTGTTCGCCGTCCAGCTCGCGCTCAACTACGTCTGGTCGCCGATCTTCTTCGGCGCTGGCGCGATCGACTGGGCCTTCCTGGTGATCATGACCATGAATGTCCTCGTCACGGCGACAATCATCGCCCTCTGGCGCGTGAAGTGGGTGGCAGGAGCGCTGCTTCTGCCCTATCTGGCATGGCTGTGTCTGGCGACCGTCCTCAATCACGAGATCGGCCGCCTGAACCCGGGGGCCGATCGCGCGCCCCTTGGTATTACCGGGGGTTGAGCAAATGCAGTCGCAGAACCGTTTCTTCGAGGATTTCGTCAAGGTCATGAACGGCGCCGCCGGGACCGTCGCGGGGATGACCCGCGAGGCGCAGGACGGGATG
>JANPKL010000212.1:0-1770 GCA_031425975.1 Sphingomonas sp. | reverse complement strand
GACCAACGTGATCTCGATCACCGACGGCCAGATCTTCCTCGAGACCGACCTGTTCTATCAGGGCATCCGCCCGGCCATCAACGTCGGCCTGTCGGTCAGCCGCGTCGGCTCCGCCGCGCAGACCAAGGCGATGAAGAAGGTGTCGGGCTCGATCAAGCTCGAGCTCGCCCAATATCGCGAGATGGCGGCCTTCGCGCAGTTCGGCTCGGACCTCGACGCCTCGACCCAGAAGTTGCTGGCGCGCGGCGCGCGACTGACGGAATTGCTCAAGCAGGGCCAGTATCAGCCGATGCCGGTCGAGGAGCAGGTCGTCTCGATCTTCGCCGGGACGCAGGGCTTCATCGACGCCGTGCCGACCAATGCGGTCACCCGCTATGAAGCGGCGATGCTGAGCTACATCCGCTCGGAAAAGCCCGAATTGCTCGCCAGGATTCGCGACACCAAGGCGCTCGACGACGAGACGTCAGCGGGCCTCAAGGAAGCGCTCGGCGCGTTCGGCAAGCAGTTCGCTTAAAGCAGTCTGTGCCCCCGCGAAGGCGGGGGCGCAGTTGTTCTTTGTAGAAGTACTGGGCCCCGGCCTTCGCCGGGGAACAAGGAAACGGAATGGCATCGCTTAAAGCCCTCAAGATGCGGATCGGCTCGGTCAAGTCGACGCAGAAGATCACCAAGGCGATGAAAATGGTCGCCGCGGCGAAGCTGCGCCGGGCGCAGTCCAATGCCGAGGCTGGGCGTCCCTATTCGCAACGCCTTAGCGCAGTCGTCGCCAGCCTCGCATCGCGGATCACCGTCGGCCCGCAGTCGCCGCGGCTGATCGCCGGGACCGGTGCTGACCAGCGCCACCTGATCGTCGTCGCCGCTTCCGACCGCGGCCTGGCCGGTGCGTTCAACACCAATATCGTTCGCGCCGTCCGCCGCACCACCGACGAGTTGATCGCGCAGGGCAAGGACGTCCGTTTCTTCATCGTCGGGCGCAAGAGCCGCCCGGGGCTGACGCGCTTCTTCGGCCCGGCCCGAATCGCGCACCAGCACGACACGTCGGAGATGAAGAACCCGGCTTATGCCGACGCGCAGGCGATCGCCGCCGAACTGATGCGCCGGTTCGAGGCGGGCGAGTTCGACGTCGCGCACCTCGCTTATTCCAATTTCAAGTCGGTCCTGACGCAGGAGCCGACGGTCGACCAGATCATCCCGGTCAAGCCCGTCGCGGCCAATGACAGCGCGCCCGCCGCCTCGGCCGCGGTCGAATATGAACCCGATGAGGAAGCGATCCTCGCCGAATTGCTGCCCAAGAATGTCGCGATCCAGCTCTATCGGGCCTTGCTCGAAAATCAGGCGGGCTTCTACGGGTCTCAGATGACCGCGATGGACAATGCCACCCGCAATGCCGGGGACATGATCAACAAGCTGAGCATCCAGTATAATCGCCAGCGCCAGGCGGCGATCACGACCGAGCTGGTCGAGATCATCTCCGGCGCGGAGGCGCTTTAAGTCATGCGCTCCGGCGAAGGCCGGAGCCCAGTTTTTTAAAAGTCACTGGGCCCCGGCCTTCGCCGGGGAACAAGAAGGAAGAAGAAGCCATGGCCACCGCCGCCGACAACATCCTGGCCCCGACCGCGGGCACCACCAACCTCACCGGGCGCGTTGCGCAGGTGATCGGCGCCGTGGTCGACGTCGCCTTCGAGGGTGAGTTGCCGCCGATCCTCGCCGCGCTCGAGACCGACAACAACGGCAACCGCCTGGTCCTCGAAGTTGCTCAGCACCTCGGCGAAT
>JANPKL010000211.1:0-3628 GCA_031425975.1 Sphingomonas sp. | reverse complement strand
GTCCTCGGTCGGCAACAACAAGACCTGGCTGGACCGTGCCGACCAGATCATCCTCGAGGTCAACAGCTGGCAGAACCCGGCGCTCGAGGGCATGCACGATATCTACTACGGCACCGCCTTGCCGCCGCATCGCGTGCCGATCCCCCTTGTCCGCCCCGACGATCGCATCGGAGAGAGCTATTTCCGCGTCGATCCGGCCAGGATCGTGGCGATCGTCGAGACCGAAGCGCCCGACCGCAATCTGCCGTTTGCAGCCCCGGATGCGGCAGCGCATGCCATCGCCGAACATCTGATCGAGTTCTTCCGCCACGAAGTCGCCCGTGGCCGCTTGCCGGCATCGTTGCTGCCGCTCCAGTCCGGGGTCGGCAACATCGCCAACGCCGTGCTGACGGGTCTGACGGAGGGCCCGTTCACGGACATGACTTCCTACACCGAGGTCATTCAGGACGGGATGCTCGACCTGCTGGATTCCGGAAAATTGCGAATGGCATCCGCCACGGCCTTCTCGCTCAGTCCCGAGGCGGCGACGCGGCTGAACGCGAACATGGCCGAATATGCTGAGCGGATGATCCTGCGCCCGCAGGAGATCAGCAACCATCCAGAGCTGATCCGAAGGCTGGGCTGCCTGGCGATGAACGGGCTGATCGAGGCGGACATCTATGGCAACGTCAACTCAACCCACATCATGGGGTCACGCATCCAGAATGGGATCGGCGGCTCGGGAGACTTTGCCCGCAACGCCTACGTGTCGATCTTCATGACGCCCTCGACCGCCAAGGACGGCAAGATCTCGGCCATCGTGCCGCAGGCCAGCCATGTCGACCACATCACCCAGGACGTGCAGGTGCTCGTCACCGAACAGGGGTTGGCCGATCTTCGCGGGCTGAGCCCCAAACAGCGCGCAACGGTGATCATCGAAAATTGCGCACACCCCGATTATCGCCCCCATCTGGCGGATTATTACCGGCGTGCCCGAGCTGGCTCCTACGGCCAGCAATCCCCGTCGCTGCCCGGCGAAGCGCTCTCCTGGCACCAGCGCTTCCTCGACACCGGTACGATGCGCGGGTGACGCCCAAGCTGCTGACCACACTCCAAGGCTATACGACCAAGCTATTCGTGGCCGACGTGACCGCCGGTGTCACCGTCGCGATGGTGGCCCTGCCGCTGAGCATCGCCATCGCCATTGCCTCCGGTGCGCAGCCTGCGGCCGGTCTCGTGACTGCCGTGATCGGCGGCTTGATCGTCTCGTTATTGGGAGGAAGCCGCGTCCAGATCGGCGGGCCGACCGGTGCCTTCATCGTCGTTGTCTATGGTGTGATCCAGCAGTTCGGGTTTGAAGGCCTGCTCCTGGCCACCCTCATGGCGGGTGTCATTCTGGTAATTGGCGGCCTAGTCCGGGCAGGCCGCCTGATCGCCTTCATCCCCGGGCCGGTGATCGAGGGCTTCACGATCGGGATCGCGGTCATCATTGCGGTAAGCCAGCTGAAGGATCTGCTCGGCGAGACGGTCGGCCGAATGCCCGCCGAATTCGTCGAGATACTCCCCGCCCTGTGGGCTGCGCGGGATACCGTCAATCCGGCCGCGCTGGCCATCGGATTGGGCACCATCGCCGTAATCATGGGCTTGCGCCACTTCGCTCCAAGGGTTCCCGGCTCAATCGTCGCGATAGCGATCGCCTCGGCGACGGTGGCGCTCATGCCGTTGGAGGTCGAGACCCTGCAGTCGCGCTTTGGCAGTCTTCCCGACGGCCTTCCCATGATTGCACTGCCGCCGATCAGCTCGGAGCTGATCTTCGCGCTGCTCCCCTCCGCGCTCGTGATCGCCTTTCTGGCGGGCGTCGAGTCGTTGCTGTCTGCGGTCGTTGCCGATCGGCTGATCGTCGGTGCGCATCGCTCGAATGCCGAACTGCTTGCCCAGGGCGCGGCGAACATCGCTTCGCCGCTGTTCGGAGGACTGCCGGTGACCGGCGCCATCGCCCGGACCGCGACCAATGTCCGGGCGGGCGGGCGGACCCCGGTGGCCGGCATCGTCCACGCCCTCACGATCCTGCTGGTGATGGTCGCCGCGGCCCCGCTGGCGGCCTATCTGACGATGCCCGCTCTGGCCGGCCTGCTGATCGTCACCGCATGGGTCATGAGCGAGCCACACCGCTGGCCCGAGCGCCTTCGATCCTCCGCCGGCGATCGCTTCCTGTTGTTTCTCACCTTTGGACTGACGGTGCTGAGTAGCCTCAGCGTGGCGATCGCCGTTGGCACCGCAGTGGGTCTTGCCCAGCGTCACTGGCGCCGAAAGCAAGACGACCGTTCGGAAGGGGCGCCGTGGACGTCCTGAGGCAATTGGTGGTGGCGACCCTCATGGTGTCGCTCACCGTTCTCATCCACTTCATCGGGCTGTCGATCCTGCTCGCTCTCGTCAGCCGCTATCGCCCGGGCCTTAACCTTGCGCGCAACATCGTCGGCAATGCGATTGCCATCCTTGGCGCGGCGTTCGGCTTGTTCGCGCTGCACGGCCTGGAAATCTGGGTCTATGCCCTCCTCTACTGGGGAATGGCGGCGTTCGGCACGTTCGAGGCGGCGTTGTACTTCTCGACCGTGACCTACTCGACCATTGGCTATGGCGACCTGCTGTTACCCAGGGCGAGCCGGCTCATCGGAGCGATCGAAGGCGCCAATGGCATCATCCTGCTCGGCTGGTCGACCGCTTTCTTCTTCGCCGTGGTCGATCGGATGAAGCTGCTCGAGCGCGAGCTGGAAGATGGTGGGTGAGCCATGGTCACACGGCGGTGCCGACGATCCGCCCGATGCCGGCGGTCAGGCCCATCGCCAGGGCGCCCCAGAAAGCGACCCGCAGGGTCGCCCGGCCGATATTGGCGCCGCCCGCGATCGCCCCCAGCGCCCCGAGAAGCGCAAGAAAGACGAGAGAACCAGCGGCCACGAGCGGGATGGTAAGCGCGCTAGGCACGAGCAACGCGGTCGCAAGAGGCAATGCTGCGCCGGCGGTGAAGGTCGCGGCCGACGTCAGCGCGGCCTGCAGCGGGTGCGCCGCGGTGAGGTCCGAAATGCCGAGCTCGTCTCGCGCGTGTGCCCCCACGGCGTCGTGGGCCATCATCTGGACCGCCACCTTGTCGGCGGTCGCGGCGTCGACCCCTCGCGCGACGTAAATGCGGGCGAGTTCGGCGTGCTCGGACTTCGGGTCGTTTTGCAGCTCGAGTCGCTCCCGAACCAGTTCCCCCCGCTCGGTATCGGACTGGGAGCTGACCGAGACATATTCCCCCGCCGCCATCGACATCGCGCCTGCCACCAGGCCTGCCGCGCCGGCAAGCAAGATCTCGCCGCGGCCAGCCGACGCCGCTGCGACACCAAGGATAAGGCTGGCGGTCGAGACAATGCCGTCGTTTGCGCCAAGCACGGCGGCGCGCAGCCACCCGATACGCGAAACCCGGTGGGCCTCGACATGGCCTGCGGTCACCATCATGCGCTCACTCCTGCTTGTGCCCGACCGACGAAAAATTTGGTCAATTCGGTAACCGCGACCAGTCCGACGGCAGCGCTCGCGGCGGCCCCATAGTCGGCCGCCGTCAAAGGTGCCGTTCCAAGCACCGAGCGGGCGATCGGGACATATTGGACGA
>JANPKL010000210.1:0-3539 GCA_031425975.1 Sphingomonas sp. | reverse complement strand
GCGTTAAACTATGGGGTCCTGGGCTGCGCCGGGACGACGCTCACCCCTGCGTAACTTACCGCGGCGCGACCCAGCGGTCGGCCATGATGTCGCCGATCTCACGGATCCGCCCGCGATAGGCATCGGCGATGCACTGGTCGTTGCCGCAACGGTTGCGGAAGGCGAGGAAACTGTTCCGCGTCCGGTCGAGCAGCACCCGCTGGGTAGGGTTGGCGTCACCCCGCGCGGAGAAGAACCGGCTCGCCATTTGCCGGTCGAGCGAGGCGAGCTCGCCGCTGCCGCAGATCGCCCGCTCGGTGCGGTTGCTCGCCCGCGCACAGCTGAAACTCGGGCTGGCGCTTGCCGTCGGCGCGGGTGCAGGCGCGGGTCGCGGCGCCGGGGGCGTCGGCACGGTGGCCGGCGGCGGCGGATCGACCGCTTCCGGAGGCCGAGGATCGGCGACCGTCGTTCCCTCGGGGATGACGTCGGGCACCGGCACCGGCACCGGCACCGGCTGCGGGGCCGTCGCCGAGGGCGTCCGTCCGAGCGTCGCCAGGCTCGCCGTGAGCGCATTCGCGCCGCTCAACGTCACCACGTCGCCGCTGCCGTCGGCAGCGGGCTGGAGCGTGTAGCCGAGCCGCCCCGTCAGGCTGCGCCGCCCGCCCGCCACCTGCACTCCAGGTGGTAGGTCCAGCGCGACCTGGCCCTCGCAGCTCACCCGCTCGAGCCCGGCATCCTGCTCGCGCAATACTGGCCCCGAGACCCGCACCGCGGCAAAGCCTGCAAGCCGGTCGAACATTTGGGGATCGACCCCACGCGCCGTTGCCGCCTGGCGGAACAGCTCGCGCTTGATCTTGTCATAAGTGGCGGGCGCGGCGCAGCGCTTGGCCGGATCGGCAGCGGCGGTCTCGTTGGCGCTCGTCCCGCTCCTGGAATCGCCGTCGAGCGCGTCGCCGCCCGGCCCGGTCCAGCTCAGCGACAATGCGAAGGCGATGGCGCCCAACAGCAGCAGCAAACCAAGTCCGATCACCACCATCGTCCCGCGCGACAGCCCGCGCCGGACGGGGGCCGGCCCGCCTCGTCCGAACGGGTCTGCCTCGCGGTCATAAGGCGCGCGCGGTGGCGGTGGCGCGTCGAAGCGCGGATCATATGCCTGGGCGGGGCGTGGGCCAGGCCCGCGACCACCACCGAAACGGGGATCGAAGCCACCGGGCGGCGGCGGGTCGCGGTCGAAAGGAGGAGTGTTCACCATCGCCCCCGAACGCTTCAGCCCGCTTTTGGTCCCAGCGCTTCCAGTCGCCCGTCGTGCAGCCGGACCACTCGGTCCATCTTGCGCGCCAGCCGCTCGTTATGCGTCGCGACCAGCGCCGCGCTCCCCTCGCCCCGCACCAGGCTGAGGAATTCGGCCAGCACGATGTCGGCGGTATGCTCGTCGAGATTGCCGGTCGGCTCGTCGGCCAGCACCAGCGGCGGGCGATTAGCGAGCGCTCTTGCCACGGCCACCCGCTGCTGCTCGCCACCGCTCAACTTGGCCGGGCGATGGTCAAGCCGGTGGCCGAGGCCGAGCGCCGATAACAGGCTCACCGCCCGCTCCTTCGCGGCCTCGTTGTCGGTGCCGCGGATCAGCTGCGGCAACACGACATTCTCGACCGCGGTGAAGTCGGGCAACAGATGATGGAACTGATAGACGAAACCCAGCGCCTCGCGCCGAAGCTCGGTCCGCGCATCGGTGTCGAGCTTCTCGGCCTGCACCCCGTTGATGCTGATCGCGCCCTCGAACCCGCCTTCGAGCAGCCCCACCGCCTGCAGCAGGGTCGACTTGCCCGACCCCGACGGCCCCAGCAACGCGACGATCTCGCCCGGCTGCACCTCGAGATCGATCCCGCGCAGCACGTGGATGGTGACTTCGGCCTGCGTGAATGAACGCGCGAGCGCGGTGGTCCGGAGGACGGCCTTACTCATAACGCAGCACCTGCACCGGATCGGTACTCGCAGCCTTCCACGCCGGATACAGCGTCGCAAGGAAGCTCAGCACCAGCGCCATGACCACTACGACGGTCACCTCGACCGGATCGGTCTTGCTCGGCAATTCGCTGAGGAAACGCACCGACGGATCCCACAAATTCTGCCCGGTGATCCACTGGATCCCGTTCACCAACGACTGGCGAAAGAACAGGAATATCGCGCCGAGCAGCAGCCCGAGCGCAATGCCAAGGAAGCCGATGGTGGTGCCAACGGTGACGAACACCTTCATCATGCCCCGCCGGCTTGCGCCCATAGTGCGCAGGATGGCAATGTCGCGGGTCTTGGCGCGGACCAGCATGATCAGGCTCGACAGAATGTTGAACACCGCAACCAGGATGATCAGCGACAGCACGACGAACATCGCGATCCGCTCGACCTCGAGCGCCTCGAAGATCGCCGCATTCATCTGGCGCCAGTCGGTTGCGACGCCGCGCCCGGTGACGATTTGCGACAGCGGCCCCATCTGGTCGTCGATCTTGTCGGGCTCGGTCACCTTGACCTCAATGTTGCTGACCGCGTCGCCGAGCATCAGCAATCCCTGAGCGTCCTCCATCGGCATGATCACGAACGCATTGTCATAATCATAGACGCCGACCTCGAAGGTGGCGGCGACGCGGTAGCTGACGATGCGCGGCACGGTCCCGACCGGGGTGGCGCGACCTTCGGGGCTGATCAGGCTTATCTCGGCCCCGGGATAGGTGCCGAGCTGCGCCGCCAGCCGCGTGCCGAGCGCGACGCATTCGCACCCCGGCACCAGGTTCGCGAGGCGGCCGCTCTTGATGCCATCGGTCAGCACCGGGTTGGCGCGCATGTCCTCGATCCGCATTCCGCGGACCAGCACGCCTTCCACCCGGCCATTGGCGCTGGCCATCAGCGGCTGCTCGATCAGTGGCAGCGCGGAGGTGACGCCGGGCACCTTGCGCGCGGCATCGGCCATTTGCTGCCAGCCCTCGATCCGGCCGTCGTAGCCGGTGATCACCGCATGGCCGTTCAGCCCCGCGGTCTTCTCGAACAGCTCGGCGCGAAACCCGTTCATTACGCTCATCACGATGATCAGCGCCGCTACGCCCAGCGCGACGGCAGCCAGGCTGATGGTCGAGACCAGGAAGATGAACCGCTCGCCTTCGCCCTTGCCGGGGAGGAGATAGCGCTTGGCGATGATCCGCTCGTAATTGTTGAGGATCACTTTCGTATTCCCGAGCGAGGCAGGCGGGCAGTCGTCCCAGCGCAGGCGGGGATGCCCGAGTTCATCGCGAGGTCGCCTGAGGTCCCCGCGTGCGAGGGGACGACGACACTGGTCATGCCGTCACCCGCGCCACGACGTCGCCCAGCGCCACCTCGACCTTATCCCCACTCCGCCGATCCTTCAGCTCGACCGTCCCTGCCGCAAGCCCGCGCGGGCCGACGATGATCTGCCTGGGCAAGCCCATCAGGTCCATGCCCGCAAGCTTGGCCCCGCCGCGTTCGTCGCGGTCGTCGTAGAGCGTCTCGATCCCGGCGGCGGTGAACTCGGCATAAAGCCGTCCGGCTGCCTC
>JANPKL010000209.1:0-2638 GCA_031425975.1 Sphingomonas sp. | reverse complement strand
GTCGAAGTCGCCAAGGACGGCAACAAGGTGGTCGGCACCTCGATCATGGGGCTGATGATGCTCGGCGCGGCGCGTGGCGACTCGATCGAGATCAGCGCTCATGGCGACGGCGCGGATGAGGCGGTGGCTAGCCTCGCAGCGCTGGTCGAGGACAAGTTCGGGGAAGAATAAGCTGCCCCGTTCGATCACCTCCTTCTCCAACGACACGGTCAAACGGCTCCGGGCCCTGCGCGACAAGAAGGCGCGGCGGCTGGAAGGACTGTTCCTCGCCGAAGGGCTGCGGATCATGGCCGAGGCGCGCGATGCCGGGGTGCTGCCGGTGATCCTTGCCTGCACCGAAGGCGAATTGCACCCGCTGGCAGCGCAGATCGTGGCGGAGGCCGAGGCGGCGGGCGCGGAAGCCATTGCGGTGCCCGACGACATCATGGCCAAGATGAGCGGCAAGGACAATCCGCCCCTCCTCCTTGGCGCCTATCCTCAACCGCGGCTCGGGCTCGGCGACCTCGACCGCAGCGCCGCGCCGCTCTGGCTGGTGGCCGAGAAACTGCGCGATCCCGGCAATATCGGGACCATCCTGCGAACCGGCGACGCGGTCGGGGCTGGCGGGCTGATCCTGGTCGACGAAAGTGCCGACCCCTTTAGCGTCGAGGCGGTGCGGGCCTCGATGGGGGCGATCTTCACCCAGAAGATCGTCCAAGTGCCTTGGTCGACCTTCCTTGCCTGGCTGCGCGAGGGGCCGGGACAATTGGTCGGGACCAGCCTCCAGACCGAGGTCGGCTATCTCGCCGCGACCTATGAGGCCCCCTGCTTCCTGATGATCGGCAACGAGCAGGCCGGGCTGCCCGAGGCCTATGAAGCCGAGTGCGACCTCCTCGTGAAGATCCCGATGGCGGGCAAGGCCGACAGCCTGAACGCAGCGATCGCGGCCGCAGTCATGGCCTTCCAGGTGCGGGCGAGCTGGCGCTGACCAGCCGCTAAGTTGTCGAAGTTGTCGGGGTTGAGCATTTAAATTGACATTACACTCCTTGCCAGCAAGGTTTCATAACCTCCTCAAAGATAACTATTTTGATTGTCTGTCATGACAAATCCTACATTGCAAGCCGCGCCGTCGCACAGCGTTCATCTTGGTGCGCGCAAGGTCATTGGATGACGCGCACGATTATCCTTCCGCTGCTGCTGGCCGCCTGCGCCAGTGGTCCCGTCCCGCTCCGGCCGCCCGAGGCCGAGGTGCGGCCGGTCGTGGCCGCCGATCGGCTCGACGGGCAGTGGAGCATCGTCGCGGTCGATGGCCGTGCGACCAGCGGGATGTCGGTCGACTGGCAGGCTTCGCGGCTCGGCCTGACCCTCGCCTGCAACAGCGGTTCGGCGAGCGCATCGCGCAACGGCGACAAATTGTCGGTCGGAGACCTCGGGATGACCGAGATGGCCTGCGAACCCGCGCGCATGGCACTCGACGCGCAGGTGTCCGCGATCCTGCGAGCCGGCGTAACGATGGAATATACTCCGCCCGCCCGCTTGCGCCTCGGTGGCGGCGGCGGCACGCTCGATCTCGTCCGCCGCTGAAGGATTGAGAAGATGCGCCTGACAACCATCCTCGCTAGCGCCGCCCTGCTCGCGGCCTGCGCCACCGTCCCGCCCGCGTCGCCGACCGCGAATTACCGCGCGCTTGGCACCGAGCCCTTCTGGTCACTCGAGCTGACCGGCCGCGAGATGGTGTTCACCGAAGCCAATGCGCCGGGCGTCCGGATCGTCGAGCCCCTGCCCAAGGTCATCCACGGCTTTGCCGGCGACATTTACGATGGGCGGCGGATCGGCCTCAACATCGTTCGCGGGGTCGGCTGCAGCGATGGAATGAGCGACCGGCGCTATCCGGACCGGGTTCAGTTGCGAGTCGATGCGCGCAGCTTCGAGGGATGCGGGAGTGCTTTGCCGTTCGAAGGGCGGCCCTGACTGTTCTCCCGCGAAAGCGGGAGACCGGTGTTTCTTTCTTTGTGAAGGAGAAGAAGGCACTGGGCTCCGGCTTTCACCGGAGAACGGTCATTCCGCCGCGTCGACTTCGTCGTTGGTGATCGGCGTCGCCAGCTTGGTCAGCGGGCGCGGCGCAACTTCGATCAGCGGGGGCGTGGCGATGTCCTTGGGGCTGCCGGCGCCGAGCCCCTCGAACCGCTTGGCCTGGGTGAAGACCTGCGTTTCGAAGCTGCCGACCATTTTGTTATAGGCATCGTTTGCGGTGGCGAGGTTGCGGCCCATGCGCACGACATGCTCGGCCATCGTGGCGATGCGCGAGTGGAGTTCCTTGCCGAGCGCGGCGATGACCTCGGCCTGTTCGGTGATCTTCTCCTGCCGCCAGACGCTGGCGACGGTGCGGGCGATGGCCACGAGGTTGGTCGGGGTGGCGAGCAGCACGCGGCGCTCGAACGCCCATTCCCACAATTGCGGATCCTGTTCGAGCGCGGCGGTGAGGAAATGCTCGCCCGGAATGTACATGATGACGTACTCGGCAGCCTCGCCGAATTGCGCCCAATATTCCTTCGAGCCCAAGGCCTGGGCATGGTTGCGCATCGAGGCGACGTGCGCCTTGAAGCACAGCTGCTTCTTCTCCTCGTCGACCTCGTCGCAGGCGTCGAGAAAGGCGTTC
>JANPKL010000208.1:0-7324 GCA_031425975.1 Sphingomonas sp. | reverse complement strand
GGATCACCCTCGGCACGCCCGGCGACCGGCTGAGCTTCACTGCCGAATGCGTCAATTGCCTCGACAAGACGCTGATCCAGAGCAGCCTGTTCAACTACAGCTATCTCAATCAGCCGCGCAGCTGGATGCTTCGCGCCAAGGTTCGGTTCGGCGAATGAGGCACCCGCTCCCCGTCGCGACCGGCCGGGTCAGCTATCGCGCCCGCGCCGACGGGGCCGAATGGGGTTTCGAGGAATGGCGCATCACCCGTGACGCCGACGGCGGACGGATGATGGCGGCGCATTGCGAGATGGTGTTCGGCGGCGAAAGCGTGGTGCGCGACAGCGTCATTTCGGTGCTCCACGACTTCCATCCGCGCGACGCCTTCGTGCGGATCATGCGCGACGGGCGATTGACCGGGACGGGCTGGTTCCTGTTCACCGATGCAGAGGCCATTTGCGAGGCCTGGAATGCAGAGCGAGGGCGCGTTTCGGAGAAGATGGAGATCGCGCGGCCGCTGCGCGGTTTCGGCATTCACGCGGTGCAGGGCGACGGCTGGCTCGGCGCGACCTTCCCGTATGACAAGGGGGCAGGGCACACCCAATTCTTCGGACGAAATCTGCTCCATTCGCTGCATCATTTCGGCGCGACGGGGCCGAGCCTGGTGACCAGCGGAAGCGGGCTCGAATATGTCGGCGAGGAAAGCGTCCTGGTCCCCGCCGGGCGCTTCGATTGCCACCGCATCCGCTTTGTCGGCTTGACCAACGACCATCCGGCCTATGACATGTGGCTGACGCGCGATGGCGACTTCCTGTACGTCAAAGGCGTGGTCGGGGGATATATGGACAGCGAATTCCTGCTTGAGCAGCTTGAGCGGAGCGACCCTGAATGAGCGAGTTCAAGAAGGGCAGCCCGATCCTGTTCGCGGCGTTCCTCGGCGTGATGTGCGGTGCTTCGCCGATCCCGTTCAATATCCTGGGCACGTTGTTCGAGCCGCTCAATGCGGAGTTCGGCTGGAACCGGGCGCAGGTCAGCGCGGGGATCACCATCTTCGGGATCGTCGCCTCGCTGCTGGCGCCGCTCTACGGCTGGGCGTCGGACCGATATGGCGTCCGCAAAGTCGCCTTGTGGAGCTTGGTCGCGTTCAGCGCTTCCTTCGCCGCGCTGTCGCTGACCCCGGCGTCATTGTGGGGTTATTACGCGCTGTGGCTGGTGGTCGGGCTGGTCGGGATCGGCTCAACTCCAGTGACCTGGAGCCGGGCGATCAGCCTGTGGTTCGTCAAGAACCGGGGCCTCGCGCTCGGCCTGATGCTGATCGGGACCAGCGCGGCGGCCCTGTTCGTGCCGCGTTTGGCGGTGTGGTCGATCGCGACCTTCGGCTGGCGCGAGATGTTCCTGATCATCGCGTTGCTGCCATTGCTGGTGGCGCTGCCGATCGGGCTATTGTTCTTCCGCGAGCCACGGCCCGAAGAACGCCCGGCGTCGATCACTGCCGGCGGCGGGGCGCTGGTCGGGATGACCTTCGCGGAGGCGCGCAAGACCCGGCAATTCTGGCTGTTGTGGGTATCGATCTGCCTCGTCGCCCTGGCCTATGGCGGGGCGCATATCCACATGTTCCCGATCGTGCGCGATCATGGCTTCGATCCCGGGACCGCGGCGGGCGTGCTCGGCATCGTCGGCCTGGGAATTCTGGCCGGACGGATCATCACCGGCTTCCTGCTCGACCGCTTTTGGGGCCCTGCGGTGGCCTTTCCGGCCCTGTGCCTGCCCGCCGCCGCCTGCTTCATGCTGATGGGCACCGACAGCAATTTTCCGCTGATCGCGAGCGCCGCCTTCCTGCTCGGCTTTGCCGCCGGTGCGGAGAGCGACCTTATCGCCTACCTCGCCTCGCGTTATTTCGGGATGGCGCATTTCGGGCGGATCTACGGGATGCTTTACATGCCGTTCGGGCTGGCCAGCGCCATCTCGCCGCTGATCTACGGCACGGTCCGCGACCGCACCGGAAGCTATGACGCGATGCTGGTCGCGGCCGCACTGCTGTTCGTCGCCGGCGGCGCGCTGCTGCTGCTGCTCGGCCGCTATCCCGAGTGGGGGGCAGCGAGGGCCGAAACGCCAAGGGAGGCCAATGGGGACGCCGAGCTCGCCTGACCTGAGCGCGAACCTGCGCGAGGCGGCCGGCGCGGCGCTGGTCACCGACCCGGCCGCGCTCGAGCTCTACGCGCATGACGTGTTCGCGAGCGGCCGGCGGCCGCTGGCGGTGCTTCGGCCCCAGAGCGTCGAGCAGCTCGCCCAGGCGGTGGCGGCGGCCACCGCCGCGGGCCTGGCCATCGTCCCGCGCGGCGGGGGGATGAGCTACACGCAGGGCTATCTGTGCGACCGCGACGCGCTGCTGGTCGATACCGCCAGCCTCGACCGGATCGTCGCGGTCAACGAAAGCGACCTGACCGCGACGGTCGAGGCCGGGGTAACGTGGGAGCAATTGCACCGCCATCTCCAGCCGCTCGGCCTGCGCGCGCGTACGTGGGGCACATTGTCGGGCCTCCGGGCCACGGTCGGCGGCGGGATGAGCCAGAACGGGTTGTTCTGGGGCGCGCGCGACGGCAGCGCGGTCGATGCCGCGCTGAGCCTCGACGTGGTTCTGGCCGACGGCACGATCCTCACCACCGGCAAGCCCTTCTTCCGCCCTTATGGCCCCGACCTGACCGGGCTGTTCGTGGCCGATTGCGGGGCGCTGGGGGTCAAGGCGCGGGTGACGTTGCGGCTGCTACGCGACGGTCCGGCGTTCGATTACGCCAGCTTCGCCTTCGACCGCGCGAACGATTTCCTCGCAGCGCTGAGCGCGATCGCCCGCGCGGGCCTGGCCGCCGAAAGCTTCGGCTTCGATCCGTTCCTTCAGGCACAAAGGATGAAGCGCGACAGCCTCGCCAGCGACGCGCGCAGCCTGATGCGGATGATGAAAGCGCAAGGGTCGGTGGCGCGCGCGCTGAAGGAAGGGGTGAAGGTCGTCGCGGCCGGGCGGGGCTTCCTCAATGACGCGGCCTTTTCGCTCCATTGCGTCGCCGAGAGCCGGCACGAGGCGGGCGCCGCGGCCGACGTCGCGGCGATGACCCGGCTGGTGCGCGAGGCAGGCGGGCGCGAGGTCGAGAACAGCATCCCAAAGATCCTTCGTGCCAATCCCTTTCCGCCGCCCAATTCGATGGTCGGGCCCGAGGGGGAGCGCTGGGTCCCGGTGCATGCCCTCCTGCCCCACAGTCGCCTCGCCGATGGCTGGGCGGCGGTGCAGGATCTTTATCGCAGCAACGAGGCCGAAATGCGCGCGCGCAAGGTCGAGGCGGGCGCGATGTTCGCTGCGGTCAGCGGCAGCGCTGCGCTGATCGAGCCGGTGTTCTTCTGGCCCGACGCGCTCAATCCGCTGCACGCGCATGCGGTCGAGCCGCAGCATCTGGCGCGGCTCAAAGGCTTCCCCGCCGACGGGGAGGCGCGCGCTTTGGTCGAACGCCTGCGCAGCGCGCTGATCGCCCTGTTCGAGAGCATGGGCGCAGCGCATCTGCAGATCGCACGCACCTATCCGTTACGCAATTCGCATGACCCGGTCGGCTGGGACTTGCTCAAGGCGGTCAAGCATCAGCTCGATCCGCGTGGCCTGATGAACCCGGGTTCGCTCGGACTTTGAAATGGAGATCGAACGCCGCCATGTCGTCGCCGCCATGCTTGCCTCTGGACTGCCGCTCGCCGATGGAGCCGCAATGACCGCTGCCCCCTCCGCCGTGCCCGCGCCCCCCGCTTACGCTGCCGTCGCGCTGCAATTGACCGCGCGCTCGGTCGAACGCGCGCCCGATCGCGCCGCGGCGCGCGCGATCATGGCCGAAACCATCGCCAGCGTGGGACCCAAATTACGCTCTGCGGCGGGGTTCATCGCCGGCTATACCGGGTCCCCGGTACGGCTTGCGGTGCTGCCCGAATATCTGTTCACTTCCTACCCGACGCGCGAGGGGATCAGCGCCTTTGCCGACAAGGCCGCGATCGCGCCCGACGGGCCCGAATATGAGGCGCTCGGCAAGATCGCATCCGACCAGAAATTGTTTCTGGCGGGCAATGCCTATGAGACCGACCGCCACTTTCCGGGCCTCTATTTCCAGACCAGCTTCGTGGTCGCGCCATCGGGCGCGGTCGTGCTGCGCTATCGCCGGTTGAACAGCATGTTCGCACCGACCCCGCATGATGTGTGGAGCAAATATCTCGACATCTACGGGCTCGACGGGGTTTTCCCGGTGGCGCGGACCGAGATTGGCAATCTGGCGGCGATCGCGTCGGAGGAAATCCTCTACCCCGAGATTGCCCGCGCGCATGCCTTTCGCGGGGCGGAAGTCTTCCTCCACAGCTCGTCCGAGATCGGCTCGCCGATGGAGACCAACAAGGACCTCGCCAAGCGCGCGCGGGCCTTTGAGAATTTGGCCTACGTGGTCAGCGCCAACACCGCAGGGATCAGCGGGACCGCGCTTCCGCTCGAGAGCGCCGACGGCAATTCGAGCGTGATCGATTATAAGGGCCATGTGCTGGCGGAGAGCAATTCGGGTGAGACCTTCACCGCCTTTGCCGACATCGATCTCGCCGCGCTGCGCGCCCACCGCCGCAAGCCGGGGATGATCAACTATCTCGCGCGGCAGCGGACCGAATTGTTCGCGCCGGCCTATGCCGCGGCCCGCGGCCAGCGCGCCAACAGCCTGATGGACGGCGACAAGGTGCGCGTACCGGAGCGCGACCATTTCTCTCGCGTTCATGCCGAGACCATCGAACGCCTCGCCCGGGAGGGGCTGATATGAGCAAGATCGACGTGCCGCCGCCCTATGTCGCGGTGACCCGCCACGGCATGTTTCCGACCCCGCGCCACGACGAGGCCGCGCGGTTCGACTTCCTCGCCAACCTCAACAAGTATCTCGCGGGCACGCTCGGGCCCGGCAACAGCCAGGCCTATGAGCGCGAGGTCAAGCCGGCGTTCGTCGCCGAGCATGGCCGCGAGCCAAAGGATCGGCACGAGATCCGGCACGCGATGAACCGCCATCCGCATCATCGCTTCTGGTCTGCGACGAAACGCAATTCGATGGAGATGCGCCAGCAGAACGGACGGACGATGGTACTGCGCCAATTGGACGAGCTCGACGCGCGGGCGAACCAGCTGAACCACGGCAAGGCGACGCTTGCGCTGGACGAGGGCGTCGCGGTGCCGCGCTACCAGCAGGCGGTCGATATCCACTGCATGCCGGGCAGCTATCATGGGCAGGAGCGGCCGGGGGACGTGTCGGCGGGGGCCAATTACGATTGCGGAATCTTCGCTACCACCGGCGGCGGGCTGGGCGCGCTGAGCGATGGCGGGGGGCAGGCGCTGGCCAAGTGGGCGGCGAGCGAGCGGCCCGGATGGAAGCCCGAGCGGATCCTCGATATCGGTGCGACGGTCGGGCATAATATCGTGCCGCTGGCGCTGGCCTTTCCGGACGCGGAGATCGTGGCGATCGACACGGCGGCGCCGGTGCTGCGTTACGGCCATGCCCGGGCGCAGTCGCTCGGCGCGACCAACCTCAAGTTCGTGCAAGCAAATGCGGAGGATCTGTCGGCCTGGCCCGACGGATATTTCGACTGGGTCCAGACGACCATGTTCCTGCACGAGACGAGCGGCAAGGCGCTGCCCAGGATCCTGGCCGAGGGCTATCGCGTGCTCGCGCCCGGCGGGCTGATGCTGCACCTCGAGCAGCCGCAATATGGGCCCGACATGCCGCTGTACGAACAGTTCATCCGCGACTGGGACGCCTATAACAACAACGAGCCGTTCTGGTCGGGGATGCATGGGCTCGACTTGCAGGACGAGATGGTGCGCGCCGGGTTCGGCCGCGACGAGCTGTTCACCACCGGCGTGCGGGCGGTGGTCGACGAGGCGATATTCCCCTCGGCCGCGAAAGAGGGCGAGGCGGAGGACCATGGGCGGGCGGCGGTGTGGCATGCCTATGGGGCGTGGAAGCAGGCCGAAGCATGAGCGACGAACTCGACTGGATGCTGCGCGCGAACCTTGGTCCCAAGGGAAAACGGCCCGACTTCCTGGGTGACCCGGACAAGGAGAAACTGCTGTCGATGGTGCTGGCGCTGACCGGCGAGCTGGCGGTGACGCGGCTGCGGCTGGACACGGTCGAGCGGCTGCTGGGGATCGATCCCAAGGCGGTCGATGCGTTCGCGCCGGACACGGCGGCGGGGCAGGAGCGGGGCGAGTGGCTGCGCGAATATATCGCCCGCATCATGCGCGGGCCGAGCCAAGCGATGGAAGCGATGGAGCGTGGGCAGGACAAGCCGCTGGACGAGGTGGGGCGCGAATTGCGCGAGATGTAGGCGGGCACGGCCTGCTTAGCTGGCACAAGGACCACCTACAAAGCGACATGTGGCGTTCACATCTCCCGTGACGAGAGGGCTGCCGGGTTCGGTCGCCCGTCTTGCCCCCATCGCGCGGCAACTTTCCGTTGCTTCGCGTAACCCGAGGAATTCCCATGCCTGATATCGTCGATACTGCGGTTGCCGCCGGTTCGTTCAACACCCTCGTCGCCGCGGTCACCGCCGCCGGCCTGGTCGACACGCTGAAGGGCCCCGGCCCGTTCACCGTCTTCGCGCCCAGCGACGATGCCTTCGCCAAGCTGCCCGCGGGCACGGTCGATGACCTCGTCAAGCCCGAGAACAAGGACAAGCTGACCAAGATCCTGACCCTGCACGTGCTGTCGGGCAAGGTCATGGCCGCCGACGTTTCGGGCTTGACCAGGTCGTCGACCGTGCCCGCGGGCAGCTTGGCGAAGGCGTCGTCGCTGGGCGCGAAGACGGTGAACGGGCCGGGGACCTTGAGCGTGTCGACCAGGCCGGCGGCGGTGACCGCGGCGACGAGGGTGTTGAACGAACCGGCGGCAACCGCAGTATCGACGATATCAGGCATGGGGAATCCTCGGGTTACGCGAAGCAACGGAAAGTCGCCGCGCGATGGGGGCAAGACGGGCCACCGAACGCGGCAGCCCTCTCGTCAGGGGAGATGTGAACGCCACCTGTCGCTTTGTAGGTGGTCCTTGTGCCAGCTCAGCAGGCCGCGCCCGCCTACATCTCGCGCAATTCGCGCCCCACCTCGTCCAGCGGCTTGTCCTGCCCACGCTCCATCGCTTCCATCGCCTGCTGTGGCCCGCGCATGATGCGGGCGATATATTCGCGCAGCCACTCGCCCCGCTCCTGCCCTGCCGCCGCGTCGGGCGCAAAGGCATCGACCGCCGCCGGGTCCATCCCCAGCAGCCGCTCGATCGTGTCCAGCCGAAGCCGCGTCACCGCT
>JANPKL010000207.1:0-5445 GCA_031425975.1 Sphingomonas sp. | reverse complement strand
ATCACCGCGAGGATCGCGATTGCGGCCGCGATCGCGCCCGCCCGGATCGAATCGCGGCCGAGGTCGGGCCCGACGGTGCGCTCCTCGATCGCGTTCAGCTTGACCGGCAGCTTGCCCGAAGAGAGTGCGACGGCAAGTTCGTTTGCGGTCTCAACGGTGAAACTGCCGCTGATCTCCGCCGATCCGCCCAAAATCGGCTGTCTAATCGACGGCGCCGACAAGACCTTATTGTCGAGGATAATCGCAAACGGCTTACCCACATTTTCGGTGGTCGTTCGACCGAAGCGGCGCGCGCCTTGGCTATCAAAGCGAATGGTGACCACCGCCTCGCCCGTCTGCTGGTCGAAGGCCTGCGCCGCCGATGCGATCTGCTCGCCCGAGACCATGGCGCGGCGCTGGACCGCGATCGCACGCGAACCGTCGGCCATCGGCAGCACCTGGCTGCCCGGAGGCGCGCGGCCCTGCGCCACTTGCGCGGGGTCTGCCTGCTGGTCGACCAGCTTGAATTCCAGCCGGGCGGTCTGGCCGATCAGGCGCTTGAGGCTTTCGGGATCGTCGATGCCCGGCACCTGCACCAGGATGCGATTGGTGCCCTGGTTGATAACGGTGACTTCACGCGTGCCCGAGGGGTCGATCCGGCGGCGGACGACGTCGCGCGCGACGGTCATCGCATCCTTGATCGCCTGCGCTTCGCCCTCAGTCGTCGGGGTCAAGATAACCCGGTTGCCGTCCTGCGTACTCACGTCCCAGGCGCGCGTTCCGGTCAGGCCGACCGGCGGCACCAGGGTGCGCATCCGCTCAACCGCGGCATCGAGTTGCGAGGGATCGCGCAGCATGAAGCTGACCCGGCCACCGCTGGTCGAGACATCGCCGACCTGCAGCCGCGGCTCGCGCCGAAGCTCGTTCTGGACATTGTCCTCCATGCCCGCGAGCCGCTGGCGCGAGGCATCGGCGAGGTCGGCCTCGTAGAGCAATTGACTGCCGCCCGCGAGGTCGAGGCCGAGCGCAATCTGGGTGCGCGGCGCGAGCGTCGGCCATTGCGCGACCTGCTCACGCGGAAAGAAGCTGGGAATGGCGAAGGCGATGAACAGCGCGATCGTCAGGAAGATGCCCCAGATCTTCCACCGCGGAAGGTCGAACATCAGTCGTTGGCCGGCTTGGCCGCAGTCGGGTCGATTACCTGGCTGAGCGTCGAGCGGATCACGCGCACCTTGACGCCCTGGGCGATCTCGACCTCGACCTCGCGCTCGTCGACGAGGCGGGTGACGCGGGCGCGGATACCGCCGGCGGTGATGACTTCATCGCCCTTCTTGACCGCCGAAATCATCGCCTGATGCTGCTTCACGCGCTGCTGCTGCGGGCGGATCATCAGGAAGTAGAAGATGACGAAGATCAGGACCCAGGGCAGGATCCCGATAAAGGGCGACATGCCGCCGGGCGCGGCGGCGGCAGCTAGAACCAGGCTCGTCTGCGTCATCGGCGGCGGCAATCTTTTCGAAGCAAGAGAGAAGAAAATGGTCGGGGCGACAGGATTCGAACCTGCGACCCCCACACCCCCAGTGTGATGCGCTACCAGGCTGCGCTACGCCCCGACCGAAGCCACCTTACACGCAAGGCGACGTGGCGCGCAGATAGTCCCGGCGGGCGGACAAGGCAAGGCGGGGGTGAAGATGGCGATGCGACGACGGCGACGACCGGGGCTGCAACGGCGCAAGTGGCCGGGGCGGCTGATGATTGCGCTACTGGCGGTACCGCTCGCCTATCTGGCGGCGGCATTGGCGGGGTCGCTGCTCCCGGTCAATCGCGGATGGGTGGAGCCGGCGCACGGGACTATCATCTATCTGCGGTCGAACGGCGTGCATGTCGATCTGCTGCTGCCGGCGAGCGCTCAGGGGCTCGACTGGCGCCCCTTGCTGCCGGCGCGCGACTTTGCCGCCGCCCCGGCCGATCCGCGCTGGTTTGCCTTCGGCGCGGGCGAGCGGCGGGTTTATCTCGATACGCCGACCTGGAGCGACCTCACCCCGCGCACCTTGTGGGCGGCGCTGAGCGGGGGGACACGGATCCTGCATGTCGAGCGGACCCTCGATCC
Source organism: Sphingomonas sp. (assembly GCA_031425975.1). Taxonomy (GTDB): domain Bacteria; phylum Pseudomonadota; class Alphaproteobacteria; order Sphingomonadales; family Sphingomonadaceae; genus Sphingomicrobium. The sequence goes on along the minus strand of JANPKL010000207.1, from coordinate 3,356 downwards.
CGGGCCGAGCTTGCGCGCGATCCGCCTTCGCCCCGAGGAATATCGTCGCCTGTGGGCTGCGATCCGCTCCGACTTCGACGGCCCGCCGCGGCGAATTGTCCACCCGGGCTACGGCCCAGAAGATGCCTTTTACGAGAGCAGTGGCCGGGCCAGCGCGGTCTCGACCTGCAATCAGTGGGTAGCGGACAAGCTGCGACTGGCGGGAGTGCGGACGAGTGTGTGGACGCCGTTCGCGCAAGGGCTGTTGTGGCGGTATCGGCGGGTGGGTTAGCGGGCGGACTCGCGGGCTGCCACGTTACGTGCCAGCCTGACGGTCTGACGGGGGAAGACAGGCATGGCGACGGCCGCGACGACGACGGGGCATCAGCCCCACGAATGGTATGGACAACCGCGCGGGCTGTGGGTGCTCGCCGGGACCGAATTGTGGGACCGCATATCGTTTCACGGCATGCAGGCGATGCTGGTCCTGTACATGACCGGGGATCTGCTCATCCATCCTGAACGGGTCGCGCGGATTATCGGTTTCCCGGCCTATCGCGGATTCGTCGAGGGGATGACCGGGCCCCTGACCGACGTCGGCCTCGCCACCCAGACCTTCGGCCTCTACCTTGCCTTCGTCACCGGACTGCCGCTGCTCGGTGGGTGGATCGGCGACAAGTTCACCGGTCGCCGGATCGCGGTTGGGACCGGCGCCGGCCTCATGACTGCGGGCCATTTCGCTCTCGCCTTCGACCAGACGTTCCTGATCGCGCTCGTTCTTCTGATGGTCGGTGCGGGGATGCTGCGCGGCAATCTCTCGCCGCAGATCAAGTCGCTCTATCCGGACGGCGACCCGCGTGAGATCAATGCCTTTCAATATTATTATTTCGCGGTGAACCTCGGTGCGTTCATCGCCCCCATCGTCAGCGGTGCGGTGGCTGCGGTGTGGGGCTGGCATGCGGGCTTCGGCGTGGCCGGCTTCGGCATGTTGATCGGCCTCCTCATCTATCTTTCCGGGACGCGCTATCTGCCCACCGAGCCGCGGCGGGTGGCGGGGGTCCGCACGCCGAAAGTGCCGCTCACACCGGCGGAGAAAAGGCGGATCGGCGGGCTGTTCCTGCTGTGGCCGATCGGCGTCGCCTTCTGGACTGCCCAATCGCAGGTGTGGAACGTCTATAACGTCTGGCTGCGCGACCATGTGTCGATGCGGATCGGCGACTTTGCCGTGCCGGTGCCGTGGATGCAGTCACTGGACGGCCTCGCGCCTGCGGTCTTCGTCCCCGTAACACTTTGGATCTGGGCGCGGCTGGCGGCGCGGGGACGCGAGCCCGACGAGATCGGCAAGCTCGCCTTCGGCGTCGGCCTGTTCGGCCTCAGCGTCGCCATCCTCGCGCTTGGGCCGAGCATCAGCGGCGGCGACGGGCGCGCGCCGCTATTCCTGCCCGTGCTGTTTCACCTCTTCTCGAATTTCGGCGCCGTGTGGTTCGCGCCGATCATGATTGGGATCTTCGCCACCCGCGCGCCCGAGCGCTGGCGCGGAACCCTGGTCGGCATCAACTCGCTGTCGGTCGCCGCTGGAAGCCTGGTCAGCGGGCGCATGGGCAGTCTCTACGAGACCATGGACGGTCCCAGCTTCTGGCTCCTGAACGCGGCCTTCTGCGTCGGGGCCGCCGTGGTCCTCGTTGCGCTGCGCCCGCTTTACCGTCGGCTGCTCGACCGCGAAGGCCCGGCCGAGCCGCTGCCGCCCAAGAAGGAAACGATCGCGGTGCCCGATCCCGCCTAGAGAACGTAGCGGCTGAGGTCGGTGTTGCGGGCGAGCGCGCTCAGCTGGCCTTCGACGAATGCCGCGTCGATGGTCAGGCTTTCGCCACGGCGGTCCTCGGCTTCGAAGCTGATATCTCGAGCAATTTCTCCATCACCGTCTGCAAGCGCCGCGCGCCGATATTCTCGATGCTGGCGTTCACCTCGGCGGCGATGCGGGCGAGCGCGGCGATGCCGTCGTCGGCGAAGGTCAGCGTGACGCCCTCGGTCGCGAGCAAGGCCGCATATTGCTCGGTCAGGCTGGCGCGGGTCGAGGACAGGATGCGGACGAAATCCTGTTCGGTCAGCGCCTGAAGTTCGACCCGGATCGGCAGTCGGCCCTGCAGCTCGGGCAGCAGGTCCGAGGGCTTGGCGACGTGGAAGGCGCCGCTGGCGATGAACAATATGTGGTCGGTCTTGAGCGGGCCGTATTTGGTCGCGACCGTCGTGCCCTCGATCAGCGGCAGCAGGTCGCGCTGGACGCCCTCACGGCTGACCGAGCCGCCGCGCACGTCCGACACCGCGATCTTGTCGATCTCGTCGAGGAAGACGATGCCATTGGCCTCGGCATCGGCGAGCGCGGTGCGGGTAACGTCGTCCTGGTCGAGGCGCTTGTCGGCCTCCTCCTCGGTCAGTTTGGCAAAGGCGGCGGGGACCTTCAGCTTGCGGCGCTTCTTGGGGGCGCCGCCCATTGCCTTGGACATCATCTCGCTGAGGTTGATCATCCCGACGCCGCCCTGCCCCGGCAGGTCGAAGGGCATGGCCGGAGCCTCGCTGATGTCGATCTCGACCTCGGCGGTGTCGAGGCTGCCGTCGGCGAAGCGCGCCCGGAAGCTGGCGCGGGTGGCCTCGGACGAGCCCTTGCCGGTCAGCGAGTCGAGCAGCCGCTCCATCGCGGCTTCTTCGGCTGCCTGCCGGACGCGTTCGCGGCGGCGCTCCTTTTCGAGGCGGACGGCTTCCTCGACCAAATCGCGGGCGATCTGCTCGACGTCGCGGCCGACATAGCCGACCTCGGTGAACTTGGTCGCCTCGACCTTCACGAACGGCGCGTCGGCCAGCTTCGCCAGGCGGCGGCTGATCTCGGTCTTGCCGCAGCCGGTCGGCCCGATCATCAGGATATTCTTGGGCGTGACTTCGTCGCGCAAGTCGGGGCCGAGCTGCTGGCGGCGCCAGCGATTGCGCATCGCCACGGCGACCGCGCGCTTGGCGTCGGCCTGGCCGATGATGTGGTCGTCCAATGCGGCGACGATGGTCTTGGGGGTAAGGGCGTCGTTCATTTCTACTCCGTCATCCCGGCGAAGGCCGGGACCTCAGGCCGCGTGCGCGACCGTTCGTTCTTCGACTTCTGAGGCCCCGGCCTTCGCCGGCGCGACGCTTTGGTCAGACCGTCTCCACCGTCAGCCGGTCGTTGGTGAAGACGCAGACCTCGGCGGCGATGGCCATCGCGCGGCGGGCGAGTTTTTCGGGGTCGGGCTCATAGTCGCCGAGCGCCTTTGCGGCGGCAAGCGCGAAATTGCCGCCCGAGCCGATCGCGGCAATTCCGCCTTCGGGCTCGAGCACGTCGCCATTGCCGGTGA
>JANPKL010000206.1:0-23268 GCA_031425975.1 Sphingomonas sp. | reverse complement strand
ATCGAGCTCGGCCCCAAGGCGCAGGAAATGGCGCTGGTGATGGAAGCGCAGAGCCTCGCCGAGCGCGACATCCCCGATTACGTCAGCACCGACGGCACCGCCAAGTTCACCTTCGTGCGCGTGCCGACCCTCGACGAAGTGCCCTATCCGGTCCGGATGGAGCCCAACCTCGTGGTCGAATTCTACTCGCGCTGATCCGTCGGGACAGCGACGAACGAGAGGGCGGTCCAGCGGGGCCGCCCTTTTGCGTTATCCGCTCACGCCTTCGGGTAGGGGATCAGCAGCCAGCGCTCGAACAGCGCCTTCTGCTGCGCGGTCGGCGCGGCGACGGGCACGACTTTGGGCCGGGTCTTCGGCCGCGCGCCCAGCACCAGGCTGGCGCGCTGCAGCTCGTCGCGGCGGAAGAAACTCACCTCGACGCTGTCGCCGGGCTTATCGTCGCCGAGTATCGCCGCGAGCCGGGACTCATCGACCTTCTTGCCATCGATCGCGACCAAAATGTCGTCAGCCTCGAAGCCTGCCTGCCAGGCCGGACCGTCAGCCAGCACCGACGTCAGCCGCATCGAATCGCCGCTGGCTTCGGTGGTCCAGCCGGCATCCGCGATCCGCTCTACGCCGCCCTCCAGCCGCAGTCCGACCGGGGCCAGCAGCGCGCTGAAGTCGGCACTGAAGGGCGCATCAACGTGGCGCGCCCACCATGCGTCCCAGTTACTCCCCGTCAACTCGCGCAGGATCGCGCGCATGTCGGCCGCCGTATAGCCGCGCACCCGGCTGTCGAAGCGCTTGTGGAGCAGGCGGTGGACGTCGCGATAGGAGACCCGCCCGCCGGTCTGCTTGAGCAAGGCTATGTCGAGCGCCCAGGAGGCGATGGCCCCTTCGGAATAGATATCGACCGAGGCATTGTTCGCCCGCATCCCCGACGGCGCGATCCACTGGTCGAACGAGGCCTCCGCGACTGACTGCAGGCGGCGCCCCGGGCGGCGCCCATTGGCTTCGATCGCGTCGGCCAGATGGTCAAAATATTGCGCCGGCTTCATCAGACCGGCGCGCAGCAGCAGGTGATTGTCGAAATAGTCGGTCGTCCCTTCTGCGACCCACAACAGGTCGGTGAGATTCTCCCGTTGATAGTCGTAGGGAACCAGCCCCGCCGGTCGATAGGCCTTGACGTTCCAGGTATGGATCAACTCGTGGCTAGCGGTGGCGAGGAAGCGCAGATAGCTGTCGTCGGGCTTGAAGCGATAGCGGGGCAGCTGGATCACGGTCGAGTTGAGATGCTCGGTCGCGCCGCTCGCCCCGTCAGTCGCATGGACGACGAACAGATAGCGCCGATACGGATAGCCCTGCCAGATCGACTGCGACTCGGGCACGAGCTTCTTCAAGTCGGCCGCGATGCGGTCGCCGTCGTGATTGCCCTTGCCCCAGATCACCAGTTCATAGCGCCGGCCGCCAGACTCGAAGCTGCGCAACTGATGTGGCCCGGCCTCGATCGGACTGTCGGTGAGAACGTCCCAGTCGGCCGCCACGAAATTGTTCGCCCGCGGCTGCTCCATTCCCGAGAAGGCCTTCCAACCCTGCGGTAGCGTCACCGACACGCGCGCCTGCTGCTTGCGAAAGGGCTCGGCGTAAAGGAACACTGCGGAGGGATTCAGATAGGCGTGGCTGTCGTCGATATGCCGTGTGCGCAGGCCCAGTTCGTTGGCGAAGAGATCGTAGCGGACGCGCACCTTGCGGCCCTGTACTCCGTGAATCCGCCAAGTCGCATTATCGACTTTCTCCCAGCGCAGCGGCCGCCCGTCCCCGTCCTCGGCGCCAAAGGAACGGATGCCGTTGGGCAGCGGCAATATCTGGTAGCGGCCGGTGCGCCACACCGGCATCTGCACATCCAGAGAGGCGCCGCCGGTGGCAGGAAAGTCGATCCGGACCTTGCCCTCGTGATGCGTGGGGTCCGTCAGGTCGATGGCATAATCGACCTGCGCCAGTGCCGGGCTTGCCAGCCCCGCCAGAAGAATTGCCGTCCAAAGCGTCCGCAACATAAACGGCCCTCTTAATTGCCGATCCACATCGTCCAATCCTTGCCCGGAAGCGCCACCGACCGATAGCCCCGCGCCCTTGACCATTCGTCGAGCGAGGCATCGACCCCTTGTGGGAAAAGCGGCGGGCGCGGACGGCGCTCACCGCCGGTGACGATGATGAAGGGCGGTGCCCGGTCGAGCGCGGCCAGCAGCTGCCAGGTCGGGGCGCCGGTCAGCGCCTGCCCCCGACGCGCAAGATCGTCGGAGGTGCGAAACAGGAAAGGTCCCGCAGCAAAGCCCGGCAGCAGTGCGATATCCGCCCCCGCCAGCCGCTCGGGCGCGAGGCTCGCGACCGGGCGCCCCGCAGCGGCGGCGGCCACGATCCGACCTTGGCGCACGGCAGTGGCCAGCGTCCGCTCTTCCTTCCAGCCTCGAGCATAGTCACGGACGACATCGCCGAGACCGATTGCCGCCGTGATCGCCCCTGCCCCCAGTGCGACGATCCGGCCGCGACGGCGAAGATCGGGCAAGGCCAGCGCGGCGCGGGCGAACAGGGCGGGCAGCAACGGCACCGCATATTGCTCGAAAAAGGGATCGGGCAGGATCGCCGCGACGATTCCCCCGGCGAGGGTCAGGCCAAGCAGGTCGGCGAACGGCGAATGGCGGCGCCAGTCGAGAATGACGAGCAGCAACGCGACCCCGCTCGCGCCCTTCAGAAGCTCGACACCAAAGTCGAACAGCTTGATGCTCGAGGACAGCCGATCGGCCTCCCCTGCCGCGATCCAAAATTGCTGGGGGGCCTCGAGACTATAGCTGAACACACCGAACAGGAATTGCGACGGGGCGAGCGCGTAGAGTAGGAGGCACGGCAGCAGCCCCGCCAGGCCGCCGACAATCGCCGCCGGGACCAGCGCGCGGCGCTGCCACAGCAGCCACAGCCCCGCCCCCGCGACCGGCAGCGCGAGGCTGATCTTGGCCGAGATGGCGAGCCCGAAGCAGAGGCCCGCCAACAATGCGCGCGGTCGCTCCGCCGTCATGGTGAGCAGCCCTAGGCTCAGCAGCGCGACCGGCAAGGCATCGTTGCGCGCGACCTCGGCGGCGAACAGGAAGGCGTTGGTCGTGGCCATCGCCGTCACTGACAGCGCCGCCGCACCGAACGGCACCTGCCCGCGCAGTAGCCGCAGCAGGGCCCAGCAGGTGAGCCATGCGAGCCCCGCATTGGCAAGCCGCGCCGCGACCAGCAACCAGCCGGCCGGAAGCAGCGACAGCGGGCTCATCAGCAAGGGCTGCAGCGGGGTCTGGAGATAGGGCCAGTCGCAATAGGGCAGCCCCTCGCGCATCAGGGCGATGGCGGCGACATATTGGCTCTCGTCGTGATTGACCGGGGCAAGGAGCGCTGCGGCGAGGAACATGGCGGCGAGCCCTGCCAGCAGCCACTTGGTCCTCGGATCATCCCCCATGCCCGCCTCATCCCGCCTTGCGCTCCCCAGCGCAAGCGCTTCGCTTGGCCTGAGCCGCGGGTATCGCTATCTGCCACGCCATGCCCAAGCCCCCCCTGCCCGAATGGGCGCCGCACGCCGCCATGTGGATCGGCTTCCCAAGTGACCCCGATCTCTGGGTCGAGGACCTCGCGCCAGCGCAGGCCGAGGTCGCGGCGGTGGCCCGCGCGCTCCATGCGGGAGGCAAGGGCGAGGAGATTGTCCTGGTTGCCGCCGACAAGGACGCGGCCAAGGTGGCACGCTCGCTCGCGCCCTTCGCGACCGTGCTGACCCAGAACTTCGGCGACATCTGGCTCCGCGACACCGGGCCAGTGGTGCTGGGCAGCGGGGCCGAGCGCAAGGCGCAGGGCTTCGGGTTCAACGGCTGGGGCAACAAATACGACCTTGAGGGCGACGACAGCATCGGCGAGCGGCTCGCCCGCGCCGCCGCCTTGCCCTTCGCCAAGGCCGACTGGATTCTCGAGGGCGGAGCGATCGACGGCGACGGCACCGGCCTGTTCCTGACCACCGAGCAATGCCTGCTCAACCCCAATCGCAACCCTGGCCTGTCGCGCGCCGAAGTCGAGGCGCGGCTGGAACGGGACCTCGGCGCCAACCGCATCGTCTGGCTCGGCATAGGGCTCACCAACGACCATACCGACGGCCATGTCGACAACCTCGCCAGGTTCGTCGCGCCGGGCCGGGTCGCGCTCCCCGAGCCTACCGCCGACGACCCCAACGCCGCCATCTATGCCGATGCGGCTGCGCGGATCGACGCCGCAGGGCTCGACCTCGTCCGCTTGCCCTCGCCCGGCCGGATCGAGGCCGAGGGCGACCTTATCCCGGCGAGCCACATGAATTTCCTCATCGGCAATGCGGCGGTCGTGGTCCCGCTTTACGGCGCGGCAAGCGACGACGCGGCGGTCGCGGCGGTTCGGGCGCTGTTCCCCGACCGCGCCGTAAGCGGCCTTCGCGCCGACCATATCCTGACCGGCGGCGGCAGCTTCCACTGCATCAGCCAGCAGATCCCGCGATGACCGCCTTCTGGCTGCGGGCAATTCTGTCGGGGCTGCTCATCGCGCTCGCTTCGACCATCGCCCGCCGCCAGCCCGCGCTTGGCTCGCTCATCGTCTCACTTCCCTTGGTGTCGGTCTTGAGCATGATCTGGCTGTGGCGCGACCAGCCCGATCGCCTTGCGATGGCGACCTACGTCCAGAACACTTTCTGGTATTTCTTGCCCTCGATGCCGATGTTCCTGCTGATCCCGGCGCTGCTGCGCGGCGGGATGAACTTCTGGCCGAGCCTGGCGATCGGCTGCGCGACCACCATAATCCTCTACTTCGCCACCACCCTGATCCTCGCCCGCTTCGGCGTGACCCTCTAGGACCGACCCGATGACCAAGCTCATAGTCGCCGCCCTCCAACTCGAGCTCGGCGGGTCCCCGGTAGCCAATATCGCCGCCGTTACTGAGCTGGTCCGCGAGGGTGCGGCAAAAGGGGCGCAGGTCGTGCTCCCGCCCGAGCTGTTCGAGGGGCCCTATTTCTGCCGGACCGAGGACGAGGAGATGTTCGCCACCGCCTTGCCGACCGCCGAGCATCCGAGCGTGCTGGCGATGCAGGCGCTCGCCAACGAGCTCGGCATCTGGATCCCGACCAGCTTTTTCGAGCGGGACGGGCCACATCATTACAACAGCCTGGCGCTGATCGGGCCCGACGGCGCGGTCGCCGGCCTGTATCGCAAGAGCCATATCCCGGACGGCCCGGGCTATGAGGAGAAATTCTATTTCCGGCCCGGCAACACCGGCTTTAAAGTGTGGCCCGCCGCCGCGACCACCCTGGGCGTCGGGGTGTGCTGGGACCAATGGTATCCCGAAGTCGCGCGGTCGATGATGCTGATGGGCGCCGAAATCCTGTTCTACCCGACCGCGATCGGGACCGAACCGCATGACCCCGAGCTCGATACCAGCCGCTTGTGGCGACGCGCGATGATCGGCCATGCCGTCTCGAACGTCGTGCCCGTGGTCGCCGCCAACCGCATCGGCACCGAATGCGGCCAGCGTTTCTACGGTCACAGCTTCATCTGCGACGAGCGCGGCGACCTGGTGGCGGAGTTCGGCGCGACCGAGACCGGGGTGCTGGTCGCCGAGCTTGACCTCACCGCCGCCCGCCGCCACCGCGCCGCCTTCGGCTTCTTCCGCGACCGCCGACCCGAATTATACGGGCGACTGGTTCAGGATATCTGAAGCGAAGGTTCCGAAAGTTCCGCTGAAGCCTGTTTTGGCGACATTTTCCGCTCCCCTTGCTCGGTAGAAAACCGTCACAGAATCAAGTTTCCTGCCAGAAGCAAAACATTTCAATTCCTACATTGCAAGCGTTTCGCGTCGCTCCGGTGCAGACCGGGATCCCTGGGTTCGGCGCCTCGATCGCCCGAGGTCCTGGCTTTCGCCGGGACGACGTCAAAGCGCCAATCGCCAGTAGATGCTGTCGTAATATTGGCCGCCGATCAGCCATGTGTTCTTGGCGCGGCCCGTCTCGACGAAGCCATGTCGCTGCAGCAGGCCGATGCTGGCCATATTGCGCGGATCGGTATCGGCGATGATCTCGCGGCTGCTCATCCGGCGACGGTGGTCGAGGAAGGCGGTCAGCGCCTCGCTGGCGTAGCCCTTCCCCCAGCAATCGCGCGCGAACAGGAAACCGACCTCGGGCAGCCGCCAGCAGCCGAGCTTGCCGATCGTCATGCCGTCGACGGTAACGATGAAATCGTCGCTGAGACCCGGCGGCGGGGCCATCATGTCGGCAACCCATTGCTCGGTCTGCGCGAAAGCCTCGTGCGGCAGGGTCGACCAATATTGCATCGCCTGCGCGTCGGTGAAAATCGGGTGCAGCGCCGCCGCATCCTCGGCCCGCGCCCGGCGCAGGACGAGGCGCTCGGTCGAAATCGCTTCAACCATCGCGATGCGCCAGCGCGGCCTCGAACACCGCCTCGAACATCGGCGCGTCGAGGCGGCGCGTATTCTGGTTGTAGCGGCTCGAGTGATAGGTGCCGAGCAGGACCCGGCCGTCGGGCGCGACGACTTTGCTGCCGTGGCCAAACTTTGCCTGGCTCGGCTTAAGGCTCAGCGCACGGGCGGCGGCCGTGTGAGCGATGGCACCGAGCGCGACCAGCACACGCACCGTCGGCAATTGATCGAGCGCAGCCTCGAAATAGGTGCGGCAGGTCGCGATTTCGGACGGCTCGGGCTTGTTTTGTGGGGGCAGGCATTTGACCGCGTTGAGGATCAAGGCCCCCTCGAGCCGCAGGCCGTCACCGGGGTCGGCCCCATAAGTGCCGCTCGACAGGCCGTATTTGGCGAGGGTCGCGTAGAGAAGGTCGCCCGCGAAATCGCCGGTGAAGGGCCGACCGGTACGGTTTGCGCCATGCTTGCCGGGCGCCAGGCCGACCACCGCCAGCCACGCCTCGGGATCGCCCCAAGCCGGGACCGGGCTATTCCACCAACCCGGATGCTCGGCCCGGCACTCTTCCCGAAACCGCACGAGGCGCGGGCACAAGGGGCAGTCGCGCGGTGCCTCGGCGGTCGGCACGGGGGAAAGGATTGAGACTGGTTGGAAGTGCATCCATTGATCTTATCGTTCGTGCCAGGTGAAGTCGAAGCACGTCTTATGTCCTCTTGCCACGGTCCTTCGACTTCGCTCAGGACGAACGGGAATGGAGCAGGATAAACACCTCTATGCCATCGCGATCGGCTCCAACCGGCCGCATGGACGCCACGGGCGGCCGGCGAGCGTGGTTGCGGCGGCGATTGCGCGGCTCGACGCCGACTTCGCCCTGTTCGACGCTTCGCCGATCTGGCTCAACCCGGCGAGCGGGGGTGCGGTGCGCGATTTTGCAAATGCGGCCGCGATCCTCGAGAGCAGGCTCGCACCGCCCGAAATGCTGGCAGCGTTGAAGGCGATCGAACGCGCCTTCGGTCGGCGACCGGGACGGCGCTGGGGCGACCGGGTGCTCGACCTCGACCTGCTCGCCTGGGACCAGGGACAGTGGCGCAGCCGCACGCTGCGCATCCCCCATATGGCGCTCGAGCGGCGCGCCTTCATGCTCCTGCCGCTGACGGCGATCGCCCCGCGCTGGCGGATCCTGGGTGGTCTTACGACCACCCAGCTCGCCGCACGCCTTGGCAAGCGCCGTCCGAGCCACTAGGAGCGCCTTCGCGTGGGCCGTTAGCTCAGTCAGTAGAGCAGCTGACTTTTAATCAGCGGGTCGCTGGTTCAAGCCCAGCACGGCTCACGCATTCTCCCCCCAAATTCTATGCGGTCGCCCGACTTGGCGTGCATTGCCAAGTTATAGCACCAGTACGCCTGATGTCTGGCGGCCTTGTGCCGTCGATTCCGGCCAAGTCCCTGAGAATCGATCACAATCGCGCTTTGGCACGCCTCCTGCATTGCCTGTGTCGCGGAGCAAGACGCTCCGGACATTGAAACAGGGAATTTGCACATGATTTCGAATTTCATCGCCGCCATGCTCGCTGCCACCGCCCCGCTGCCTGCCAATCAGGCGCCGCGCGCCATTGCGATCAATGGTGGGGAAGCGATTTTCGTGCGCTCCGTCGCCGCCGACGGGACGGTGATCCTCGACGGCGAATATCGCATGGCGAGCGAGCGCACCCCCTTTCGCTATCGCGTCAAGGGTGCGCGCGTGCGGGCGGTAATCGGCGGCGAGCGCTATGCTTTTCGCCTGCCCGCAGCCTGAGCGACGGGCCGTGCGCTACCGGACGTAGCGCGCGGCCGATCCGCGGCCGCCAAGATCGCGCAGGGTGAAACGCAGCTTCTTGGCGCCAAGGTCGATGGTCACGCTGTCGAACGCCTTCAGCGCATTCATGCCGAGCAGCAAGGCGGGCCTCCGTTCGAGGTCCATGACCATGAAGGTATGGGCGTCGGCAAAGGCAATGCCGAGCTCGGTCAGCGTCAGTCCGCCGATCTGAAGCCGGTCGGCGAACATGTAATAAGCGTTCAATTTCTCGCCGGTGACCGACATCAATTCGATCGACTTGTCGTCGCGCAGGACGCCGCGCTTGCCGAGCGCCTTGCGCAGCGCGCTGTTGCCGATCGAGATTTCGGAGCCGGTATCGAGGACGATGGTCAGCCGCTGGCCGTCGATCTCGGCCTCGGTGACGATCAGCCGGCCGGCGCGACGGCGTCCCTGGACGACGATCGTATCCGGATCGGAGATTTTACGCTCGCGTTTCGGGGCCGTGCTGATCGACAGCAGCCCGGCCTTGAAGTCGAATCGGACCTGGGCCGAGCGCAGGACGTCGGTCCCCAAAATGCCGTCGGCCTTGACGTGGTCGGCATCGAGCAAGGGGGCAGTGACGTCGGGCAGGTCGCGGGCGGCGATGCGCAGTCCCTTGACGGTGGCGGTGCGCACCTGGCTCATTCCCGTCACACTGTGCAGCCTGACGCCGATGCCCGCCGGCAGATCGAGCCGCGTGGCGAGCTGCTCAGAGACGACGGTGCGGTCGGCGCCGGTATCGACCAGGAAGCGGAACGGGCCATGCGTGCCGAGCGAGACCGCCACCGTTAGCCGGTCGTCCGCGGTGGTCGACAGGCGGAATTCGTCGCTGCCCGTATCGGGCAGGATCGCCGGCGCCGCGGTCGATTCGAGCCGGGTGGTCGGAGGAGTGCGAACCGCGGGCACGGGCTGGCCCGCCAACGCGGCGGCAAGGAAGGCGGTCAGCATCATGAAGATCCTCTCGGCCTGCTGGATATCATGAGTCCCGAAATGGAGCCATCGGCCTAACCATCCGTCAAGATTCAGCGCTTAAGACATGAATCTGTGGGGATTGGCGGTCGGTCCGCCAGATTGGCGACCGGGGAGCTATAAAGTGGAAGAGATGCCCGTCGAAACGACCCTCTACTCGCTCAGCGATCAAGCCCCCTCCCCCGACGAGCGGCGGGGAGGGGACCGCCATCTGACCCTGTTCCGAGTCGGCACCATGCTGGTCGATGGTCGGCGCGAATTGTGCCTGATCAAGAATATCTCGGCCGGCGGCGCGATGCTGCGGCTCTACACCGGCGGGCTGACCGTCGGTCAGGAACTCACGGTCGAACTGAAAAGCGGCCAGCCGCTCAAGGGGCAAGTCGCCTGGGTCCGTGATCCCAACGTCGGACTGGTGTTCGACCAGGCGATCGATGTCGTAGCCATGCTCACCCAGAATGAGGACGGCCCGCGGCCGCGGATGCCGCGGATCGAGACCAGTAGCTTTGTCACCCTGCGCGAGGGCGCAAGCATCCACCGCGGCAGGGTCTGCGACATCAGCCAGGGCGGCCTCAAGGTCGAGACCCCCGTGGCCTTTCCCCGCAACGCCGACGTGGTGGTCTCCCTCCCCGGGCTGGCTCCGCAGCCGGGCGTGGTGCGCTGGACCGACGGCGGCTATGCGGGGATTACGTTCAACCGCCTGCTGGCCTTGCCGAGTTTGATCGAATGGCTGCGATCACGCGCGGGGGAACCGCGCGCCGCCTGAGGGCGATCCCCTACCCAGTCTATCGGCGCTCACCGCGACGGCCTTGATCGGCCGGCGCGGCGACTGAATTTGCGTGGCTTGCTCGTACTGCCGATCGATTGACCGGGTGCGCCGTAAATCGTCGCTTATTCGGCGGGGAAGTCGGGCTTTTGCGTCTTGGCCCAATGGGCCGGAAGGTGCCGCTCGTCGCTGTTGAGGCGCTTGGCTTGGAAGCCGGGGCGGCGGAAGTCTGGAATGACGCGCGGACGCGGGGTCGGCACGTGGCGCAGCAGCGCCTCCGGAGTCAGCTTCTCCTTAAACGAGAGGCCGGCGCGGCGGCCGCGGACCCACACCACCTTGCCGCTGACGACCAGTTCGTTGCGACGGAAGCGCACGGCAGCGCCTTCGACCGGCAGCTTGTCGCCTTCGACCAGCGCGCCGTCGGCGGACAGGTTGCGCAGGACCACCTCCAGCGCCTGGCCCGAGAGCTCAAGCGTGGCGGTCATCAACACGTTGGAACGGCGCTGACGCCGATTCTGTACAGAAGCGCTTTCGTCCATGATGGCGAGAGCTAGACGATCGAGGTAAAACTTCGTTTAACGTCGGCGATGAGATCGATAATGTTTGCCATGGCCGCACTTGGCGGTTTTCTGCTGCTGGCACTGCTCGGAGGTGGCGGGGCGAGCGGCGATACGGTAGTGATCCGTCACTTCGTCGGCTGGCGCGCGACCTTCCCCGAATGGACCGGGGTGGTGATTCGATTCACCCAATTGGGCGACGGCCCGGTGCTGATCGCGATCGGCGGCGGCGCGGTGGCGTGGCTCGCAGTCAAGCGCGTGTGGCGCGACGCGCTGGTGCTGGCATTGGTGCTGGCGGGCGGGCGGATCGGGATCGAGCTGGTCAAGCTGGTCGTGAACCGGCCCCGCCCGAGCTTCGACGCGCATCCGGTCGAGACCTTTTCGCACAGCTTTCCGAGCGCCCATGCAGGCAACAGCATGATCACTTACGGCGCGCTGGCGATCATGCTGGCGCCTCCGGCGTGGCGGCGGAGGGCGCTGGCGGGGGGAGTGACACTGGCGTTGGCGATCGGCGCGACTCGGCCGATGCTGGGTGTGCATTGGCCGAGCGACGTGGTCGGCGGGTGGCTGTTCGGGCTGGCCCTGCTCAACCTGCTGTGGCGCTGGCAGCGCGATCGAAGCGCAGCATGAGATTGTTGGCGGGCATGGCCCTGCGCTCGGCGAGGACGAAGCCGCGGCTGCGAGCCTCGGCGGCGAAGGCGGTGAGTTCGCGCAGGCCGTAAGCGGGGTCCCGTGTCCGCAAGGACGCGTCGAAAGCGAGATTCGAGGGGGCGAGCGGCTCGCCCCGCACGCGCCACGGGCCGTAGAGGATCAGCGGCGCGCCGGGAGCAAGCAGGCGCGCGGCATGGTCGAGCAGGCCGAGCCCGGCGGCGGGCGGGCTGATATGGACGAGGTTGATCGCCAGGATCGCGGCGGCTTCGGCGATGGGCCAGGTTGGCGCAGCGGCGTCGAGGTCGAAAGGTGGGCGGAGGTTGGGCAAGGGCGCGTCGGCGGCCCAGGCGGCGATCGAGGCGCGGGCGGCGGGATCGGGGTCGCTCGGCTGCCAGTCGAGCTGCGGGAAGGCGGCGGCGAAGGCGATGGCGTGCTCGCCGGTGCCGCTGGCGATTTCCAGAACTAGGCCGGCGGACGGAAGCCAGTCGCGCAAGGTGGCAATGATCGGCGCTCGGTTACGGCTTGCGGCGGGCGCCTCGCGCTTCACTTCTGCCGCCGGGCGCGGCGCTCGCGGATGACCAGCCAGAGGAACAGGCCGATTGGGCCGGCGAAGAAGGTCAGGATCAGGATCGGGGCCTGGACGAGGCGGGAAAAGCCCTTGGCGTCGGCGTCGCGGCCGATCCATAGGCCGACGAACAGGTCGAAGGCGAGATAATGGGTCCAGCCGGTGACCAGGCCGCCGTCGGTCATGAACAATTTGCGCAGGCCAGCGATGCTGTAGTCCGAGGGGACGAAGGGGGCGGCTCCCGGGACCGCGCCGGGATCGACGGCGCGGCTCATCAGCAGGACGAACAGCGCAGTATAGGTCAGGCTCAGCAGGCCGACGCCCGCATAGAGGATCAGGCTGTGGGTCAGCGGGCGGCGGGGCAGGAGCAGCAAGGCAGCCCAGGCAATGACTGCGACGAGGTTGGTGATGCCGAACAGGGTATGCCACATCATATTTGCTCCTCGTGCCGCCCGGGCAGGCGAGCATTGGCCATCGGCGCGGGAGACCTCAGCGGTCGCCGATTTCGGACGGGCTCGGCATGCTCGGCGGCGCGGGCTGTTTCCAGGCAACGATCGGCTTCCTTGCCGCCAGCGTCTCGTCGAGGCGGCGGCGCGGGGCGTGGACCGGGGCGGCCTTGAGCCCTGGATCCCCTGCCCGCGCGCGCTCGGCCACCGAGCGCAGGGCCATGATGAACTGGTCCAGTGCGGCCTTGCTTTCGGTCTCGGTCGGTTCGACCAGCATCGCGCCGTGAACGACCAGCGGGAAATACATGGTCATCGGGTGAAAGCCCTCGTCGATCAGGCCCTTGGCGAGGTCGAGCGTGCTGAACCCGTCGGCAAAACCTTTGTCCGAAAACAAAGCCTCGTGCATGCACGGTCCGGAGTGGGCGAAGGGCGCGTCGAGCACATCCTCGAGGCTGCGCAGGACGTAATTGGCGTTGAGCACCGCATCCTCGGCAACCTGCTTCAGCCCGTCGGCACCGTGGCTGAGGATATAGGCCAAGGCACGGACGAACATCCCCATCTGACCGTGGAAGGCGGTCATCCGCCCAAAGCTTTGCAGCCTGCCGCCGAAATGCTCGTTGCTGAAGGCTTCGGCCTGCTCTTCCTCGACCAGGTGGACGACGCCATCGGCGGTTCTGGCGGTATAGGGCAAGGGGCCGAAGGGCGAGAGCGCTTCGGACAGCACCACCGGGCCCGAGCCCGGACCGCCGCCGCCATGCGGGGTCGAGAAGGTCTTGTGGAGGTTGATGTGCATCGCATCGACCCCGAGGTCGCCCGGGCGGACCTTGCCGACGATCGCGTTGAAGTTCGCGCCGTCGCAATAGACAAAACCGCCAACGGCGTGGACCGCGTCGGAAATGGCCTTCATCTCGGGCTCGAACAGGCCGCAGGTATTGGGATTGGTGATCATCACCGCGGCAACGTCCGGGCCCAGCCGCGCCTTCAGCGCCTCCAGATCGACCCGGCCGGCGGGTGTCGCGGGGATGTTCTCGACCTTGTAGCCGGCGAAGGCAGCGGTCGCCGGGTTGGTGCCGTGGGCGCTTTCGGGCACCAGCACGACTTCGCGCGCATCGCCCCGCGCCTCGAGCGCGGCGCGGATGCACAGGATCCCGCACAACTCGCCGTGGGCACCCGCCTTGGGGCTCATCGCAACGCCGTGCATGCCGGTCAGGTCGATCAGCCAGAAAGCGAGGCTGTTGATCAGCTCGAGCGCGCCGACGACGGTTTCGCGCGGCGCCAGCGGGTGAATGTCGGCAAAGCCCGGCAGCCGCGCCATCTTCTCGTTCAATCGCGGATTATGCTTCATGGTGCACGAACCGAGCGGGAACAGGCCGAGGTCGATCGCATAATTCTGGCGCGACAAGCGGGTGTAGTGGCGCACGGTCTCGGGCTCGGTCAGGCCGGGGAGGTCGATGGGGGCCGTGCGGAGGAGGGATCCAAGCCGCTCCCCCACCGCTTGCGGGAGGAGCTGGGGGTGGGCCAGCACTTCAATCTGCCCGTCAGGCCCATCCCCCGGCCCCCTCCCGCAGGCGGGAGGGGGGGAAGTGAAATCCACCCCCGTGGTGTCCCGGTCGCCGATCTCGAAGATCAGCGCTTCCTCGAGCATCAGCGCGCGGTTGCCGGTCACGGTGCCGGTGTCGGTCGCGCCCTGAACGGGGCTGCTGGGCTTCCGGCCGCTCTGGTTGATGGTCATTTCACCGCCTCCGTCAGCGCCTGGACCAGCGCATCGAAATCCTCGTCGGTCGCGGTTTCGGTCACCGCCACGACCAGTCCCCGGGCGAGCTGCTCCTCACCCGGATAGAGCCGCCCGAGCGACACCCCGCCGAGCACGCCTGCCTCGACCATCGCATGCACCGCGGGGCGGGCCTCGACCGGCAGGTGGAGCGTGAATTCGTTGAAGAACAGGTCGTTGACCAGCCGCACCCCCGGGATCGCCCCGAGGCGCTCGGCCAGGACCGACGCGCGGGCGTGGTTCAGCTCGGCCAACTGTCTTAGCCCCTTCTCACCGAGCAGAGTCATGTGGACGCTGAAAGCGAGCGCGCACAGGCCCGAATTGGTGCAGATGTTGCTGGTCGCCTTCTCGCGCCGGATATGCTGCTCGCGGGTCGACAAGGTGAGGACGAAGCCGCGCTTGCCGTCGGCATCGATGGTTTCGCCCGCGATCCGCCCCGGCATCTGCCGGATATGCTTTTCGCGGCAGGCGAACAGGCCGACATAAGGCCCGCCGAAATTGAGCCCGACGCCGATCGACTGGCCTTCGCCAACGACGATGTCGGCGCCCATCTCGCCGGGTGACTTCAAGAGGCCGAGCGCGACCGGTTCGGTGACCACCGCGATCAGCAGCGCGCCCGCGGCGTGGGCGGCGTCGGCGATCGGCTGCAGGTCCCCGACCCGGCCGAGGATGTCGGGATATTGGACGACGACCGCATTGGTCTCGCCGTCGATCCGGTCGATCAGGCCGGCGAGGTCGGTCTCGGCAGCGAGCGTCGGAATGGCCGTTTCCAGCGTGTCGCCGGTGAACTTGGCCATGGTCTGGCAGACGCCGACATAATGGGGGTGGAGCCCGTCCGAAATGAGGGTCTTCGAGCGGCGCGTGATCCGCCGCGCCATGCCGATCGCCTCCCAGCAAGCGGTCGAGCCGTCGTACATTGAGGCATTGGCGACCTCGCAGCCATAAAGCCGCGCGACCTGCGTCTGGAATTCGAACAGGACCTGGAGCGTGCCTTGCGCGATTTCGGGCTGATAGGGGGTGTAGGCGGTCAGGAACTCACCCCGCTGGATCAGATGATCGACGCTGGCGGGCACATGATGCTTGTAGGCACCGCAGCCAAGGAAGAAGGGCGCCTCGCCGGCGGGCAAATTCTTGCGGGCAAGCGCGCCCAATTGCCGTTCGACCGACAGCTCGGAGGCATGAAGCGGCAGGCCGCGCACAGGGCCGTCGAGTCGGGCTTCCTCAGGCACATCGCAGAACAGTTCATCGACGTTGGCCACGCCAATGGTATCGAGCATGGCGGCGCGGTCGCCGTCGGAGAGGGGAAGATAACGCATCTAGGGCTTTCTCATCAGGAAGCGGAGGCGGACGTAATCGGCCAGGTCGCTGCCGGCACGGGCGGCGACGGCGGCGGCGATGGCGGGGCGCTGGTCCTCGGGCACTTCGGCGCGGTCGAGCCAGCCCTTGCGGAAGACGAGCACCCAGCCCTCGACGCCATGATCGAGCCGGGTCGGTCGCTCGATCAGCTCGGCCTCGACCGCGCGGAAGCCGACACCCTCGTAGAGTTCGGTGAACTCTTCCGGGGTCGGATACCAATTGGCGGCATACGTCGGCGGCCCGAAGCCGCGCGCGACCAGTTCGTCATCGAGCGCCTGGCGCAGGCTGGCGAGATTGCCCGCGCCGCCCATTTCTCCGGCGAAGCGCCCGCCGGCTTTCAAGGCAAACCAAATGGCGCGGGCGGCGCGCTGTTTGTCGAGCACCCAGTGCAACGTGGCATTGGAAAAGGCCGCGTCGAACGCTTCGGAGAATTTCAGTTCGGCGGCGTCCATCAACCGCGCATCGAGGCCCTTGGTGCGCGCGGCGCCGATCATCGACAGGCTGTTGTCGATACCCACCACTTCTGCCCCGCGCGATTTGATCTCGAGCGTCAGCGTGCCGTCGCCGCAGCCGATGTCGAGGATCGTCTCGCCGCGCTGGGGATCGAGCAAGGCCAACGCGGCGCGGCCGAGCGCGGGAACGAAGCCGCCGACGCGGGCATAGTCGGCGGCGTCCCAGGCGGAGGTGGAGGCGGGGGCGTCAGTCAAGCCTGCACTCCTCTCCCCATTCGTGCCGAGCGTAGTCGAGGCATGGCCGTGCCAGGCCCCTCCACTTCGCTCGGGGCGAACGGAGGTGGGTGCCCGTTGTCACAGCGTCCCCACCCACGCCCGATAATCGTCCTCGCCCATCAGCGCTTCGAGCTCGGCCGGATCGCTCAGCTTGAGTTTGAAGAACCAGCCTTCGCCTTCGGGGTCGCTGTTGATGATCGAGGGATCGGCGGCGATGGCGGAATTGGCCTCGACCACTTCGCCCGAGGCCGGGGAATAGACGTCGCTTGCGGCCTTGACCGATTCGACCACCGCCACTTCACCGCCCCTGGTGACCGTGCGGCCCGCCTCGGGCGCCTCGGCGAAGACGATGTCGCCCAATTGATGCTGGGCGTGGGTGGAGATGCCGACCGCGGCGGTGTCGCCCTCGACCCGGATCCATTCATGCTCTTTGGTGAAATAAAGGCTCACGACGCTTTCCCCTTGCGCTGATAATTATGCGAGACGAACGGCAGCGGCGCGACGGTCGCGCGGAACAGCTTGCCGCGTTGTTCGAGGGTCAGTGCAGTGCCGGGCTCGCTGAGCGCGGTCGCGACATAGCCCATCCCGATCGGCGCCTCGAGGCTGGGCGAGAAGCCGCCCGAGGTAACCTTGCCCACCTCATTGCCCTCACCATCGAGGATACGCGCCCCTTCGCGGACCGGCTGGCGGCCCTCGACGGTGAAGCCGACGCGGCGTTGAATGGGCCCGTTGGCGAGCTCGGCGAGGATCCGCTCGGCGCCCGCGAACCCGCCCTCGGCGCGGCGGCGCTTGTTGATCGCGAAGCCGAGGTCGGCGGCGACCGGCGTAGTCTCCTCGTCGAGGTCGTGACCGTAGAGCGGAAGGCCCGCCTCGAGCCGGAGCGAATCGCGCGCGCCCAGCCCGATCGGACGAACGCGATCGTCGGCGAGGAGCAGTTCCGCGAGGGCCTCGGCGTGGCTGCAGGGGACCGACAGCTCGAATCCGTCCTCACCGGTATAGCCCGAGCGGCCGAAGCCGACGGCAGCGCCGTTCCAGTCGCGCGACGTGCCCTGCATGAATATGATTTCGTCCGTGACGCCGGGAAAGAGGTCCGCGATCACTGCCGCGGCCTGGGGGCCCTGCAGCGCGAGGAGGGCGCGATCGTCGAGATGTTCGAGGGCGACTCCGGCCGGCAAGTGGCGCTGCAAATAGGCGATGTCGCCATGCTTGGTCGCGCCATTGACCACGACATAATATTCCTCGCCGCCGCCGGTGCGGGTGACGTTGGTGACCATCAGATCGTCGACGATGCCGCCGGCCGCGTTGAGCAGCAGCGAATAGCGGATCCGGCCGGGCTGGAGGCCGGTGATATCGCCCGGCATCAGCGCCTCCAGTGCCGCGCCGGCGCCTTGGCCGCGGATCATGAGCTGGCCCATGTGGCTGACGTCGAACAGGCCGGCGCTGGTGCGGGTCCAGCGATGTTCGGCGATGATGCCCTCATATTGGACCGGCATGTGATATCCCGCGAACGGAACCATCCGGCCGCCGCGGGCACGGTGCCACGCATCGAGCGGGAGCGCGGCGGGGAGGACGTCGGTGGGTTCGGCCATATCAGCGCACTCCGGCAGGTTCGGGTCGCCGTGCGTCCGCTTGGCAGCGGCCGTCCGGCGCGTCGAACCCCCGTCTGTCGCATTTGGCCTGAGAGCTTTCTCCCGGGGTCAGACCCCGAGATTACACCTTCGGCGGCGGCCCGGGCGAACCCGAGCACGCACTTTCCAGACAGCCTCGTCCCGCGCGGTCCACGGTGCCTGAGAGATTCCGGGGGCGGTTGCTCCTTCGGCGGTGGCGGTTGTGACCGCCACACTCTCCCGCGCGAGTCGCCGGTGTCGCCACCGGATCGGCTTCCGCAGGCTCTAGGGGGCGGGAATGCCAAGTCAACGCGGCTTTGGACGGGGTGCGAGATTTTCACGCTGGGCGATGTTGGGATGGCCGAGTCGTTTTCCGGGGGGGATTTGAACCATGCGCCTGACCAGCCTGCTTGCCGCCGCCGCCATCTTGACCATCGCTGCGCCGGCCTCGGCCGATACCGTCTGCGAGTGGGTAGAATTCACGCAAAAATTGATCCCGCCGGGACCGAGCGTGGTGAACGGCCTGACGCCCGTCTATACCGGTGAGCATGGCGCGGCGGGCACGCAGGTCGCGCTGGCGATGTTCGAGGCGGTCAATGCGATCGATCGGCGTTATCGCAGCTATGTCGAATTTCCGCTGGCCGAGGCCGGAGCCAACCAGGATGTCGCGGCCATGACCGCGGCAGCGCGGGTCATGCTGGCGCACTTCCCGGCCAAGCGGAGCGACATCGAGGAAAGTTATCAGCTGGCACTGTCCGGCGTGCCCGATGGCGCGGCCAAGGCCGCTGGGATAGCGGTTGGCGAGGCGGCGGCGAAAGCCGCGCTGACCCGCGGCGACATCGATCGGACCGTCGTCCAGACGCCTTATCGTCCGCTGACCAAGCCCGGCGTATGGGTCCCGACCAGCCTGCCCGCGACCCGGCCGCACCAATTGGCTTTTAAGCCCTGGGTCATGAAGCGCGTCGATGAGGTACGTCCGCCCGCTCCGCCCGCGCTCAGCAGCGCCCGCTATGCCCGCGACTTCGAGGAAGTGAAGCGGCTCGGCGGCCGTGACAGCAAGGAACGGACGCCGGTCCAGACGCTGATGGCGCGCTATCGGATCACCTCAAACGAGATGCCGGCGCTGCGCACGATCGCCGACCAGGAGGGGCGCAAGCTGGTCGACAATGCCCGGCTGTTTGCGCTTTATGCGATGCTGGCGGACGACCTTGGGGTCGCATCGACCGATGCCAAGCTGCATTATAATTTCTGGCGGCCGATCACGGCCATTCGCAACGCCGACCGCGACGACAATCCCGCCACCGCTGCCGATCCCGCGTGGGAGCCGCTGATGAATACGCCCAATCACGGCGAATATCCCTGCGGTCACTGCCTGTTTTCCGGCGGGATCGCCGAATTGATGAGCGCCACCGGCGGCAAGGCGCCTAAATGGGGCGTCCGGATCAGTTCCGTGTCGCTGGCCGGTGCGGCGGTGCAAGTGTTACCCGATTGGGACGAATGGGCGCGGCAGGTCAGCTATTCGCGGACGTTGGGCGGGGTCCATTACCGCTTCAGCAACGAGGCCGGTGAAGCGATGGGCCGCAAGCTTGCCAGGCTGACGCTTGAGCGCGTGCTGCAACCGCTTCCGGCGAGCGAAGTGAGGCCGGCCGCGTGATCGTCCGGCGGGTCCTGGGCACGCTGGCGGGCGTGGTCGTCTCGACGGCGGTGATCATGACGGTGGAATGGCTCGGGCATGCCGCTTTAGGTGACTCGGCCGGCGACGGAGGCCCGCCGCAGCTTACGCCCGCGATGTTCGCCGTCGTCATCGTGGGATGGACGCTTGGTGCCTATCTCGGCGGGTGTGCCGGAGTGGCGCTGGCGCGCTGGCGGGGCGCAGCCTGGATCGTCGGCGGACTGGTCGCGCTCGGCATCCTCGCCAATCAACTGAGCGTGCCGCAACCCTTGTGGGTATCGGCGGCCGGCATCTGCCTAGCGCTCCTCGCCGCCAAACTCGCCGCCTCTTCGAAAGGAAAGCCTCAGCGGGTAGCGTTGTAGCGCAGTTGCTCGGTGGTCAGCTGAAAGCCCACCAGATGCTCGAAAGTCGCATTGGCGACGGCGGCGCGGATGCGCGGATCGGTCAGTGGATCGACCGCGGCGTCGGCATCGCCGGCCTTGCGCTCGCGGGTCAGTTCGCGCTGGATGTCGGCGGGCAGCGCGACGGCCCCGCGGGCGACCCGGCTGGTGGTCCGGCCATTGGTCTGGGCGCGCAACGATCCGGCCGGGAAATTCAAGGCGACCGCGCCGACCTTCTTGGCGACGATATTGGTCCCGCCCTGCACCGCCACCGCGAAGTAAGGCAACACGACCTGGCGCGCGGCGCCGGCATCGCGGCGAGTGGCGACCACGTCGAAGGTCGCCGTCGAGACGACGTTCTGCCCGTCCTGCGTGCAGGCGTCGCGGACATTGGTGATGGTCGCCACCACGTCGATCGCGCGCGCATCGCTGCTGCCGGCCGGATCGAAGAGGGTGACGTCGCCGGTTGCCGCGGGAATGGCCACCTGCGGGCAGCCAGTCCGGGTGACATAGACGCCCCCTTCGCCAATCTGTCCCTCACGCGAACAAGCGGCGAGTAGCAGGGCGAGGGCGGCGGCAGTGGCGGCGCGGGTCATCATGGTCATGGCTGCAAGCTCATAGGAAGGGCCTTCTAACGAGGCAAGCGATGGCTTACATGGCGGCCATGCTACCGCCCCTGCCCCCGCTTCACCTGATCATCGCCGCACCGCGCGGGTTCTGCGCGGGCGTCGAGCGCGCGATCCGCATCGTCGAGCTCGCGCTCGAGCGTTATGGCGCCCCGGTCTATGTCCGGCACGAAATCGTCCACAACAAATATGTTGTCGACCGGTTGAAGGCGATGGGCGCGGTGTTCGTCAAAGAAGTGAGCGAAGTGCCCGACGGCGTGCCGGTGGTCTTCTCGGCCCACGGCGTGCCCAAGACCGTACCCGCAGAAGCGCGCACCCGCGGCCTCGATTATCTCGACGCGACCTGCCCTTTGGTCAGCAAGGTCCACCGCCAGGCGCAACGGCTGATCGAGGCGGGGCGGCACATCGTGTTCATCGGCCATGCCGGCCATCCCGAGGTGATCGGCACTTTCGGCCAGGTCCCGCATGGCGCGATGACCCTGGTCGAGACCGAGGCGGATGTCGCGACCGTGGTCGTGCCCGATCCCGACAACCTCGCCTTCCTCACGCAGACCACATTGTCGGTCGACGACACCGCCGCGATCGTCGCCGCCTTGCAGCGCCGCTTCCCCTTGATCCGGGCGCCGCGCGGCGAGGACATCTGCTACGCGACGTCCAACCGCCAGACCGCGGTCAAGGCGATCGTGCCGCGAGTGGAAAAGATGCTGGTGATCGGCGCCCCCAACAGCTCCAACTCGCTGCGGCTGGCCGAAGTGGCCGAGCGTGAGGGCGTGCCCGCCCGGCTGATCCAGCGCGCGGTCGAAATTGACTGGGACTGGCTCGGCACGCCGACCGCCTTGGGGCTGACTGCCGGCGCTTCGGCGCCCGAAGTGCTGGTCGAGGAAGTGATCGAGGCCCTGTCCGAGCGCTTCACGCTGACCAGCGAGGAGACCGAGCACGTGCCCGAGAACCTCACCTTCAAGTTGCCGCGCGAACTGGTGGCGTGAGCGAGCTCGAAGGCGAACTGCCTCACGTCCAGATCTTCACCGACGGCGCCTGCAAGGGTAATCCCGGCCCCGGCGGCTGGGGCACGCTGATCCGCATGGGCCCGCACGAAAAGGAACTGTCGGGCGGCGAGGCGCCGAGCACCAACAACCGGATGGAGCTGATGGCCGCGATCCGGGGATTGGAGGCGCTCAACCAGCCGTGCCGCGTGACGCTTTCGACCGACAGCATGTACGTCAAGGACGGGATCACCAAGTGGGTCCACAATTGGCGCCGCAACGGCTGGCGGACGGCCGACCGCAAGCCGGTCAAGAATGCCGAATTGTGGCAGGCCCTGTGCGACGCCGCCGAGCGCCACCGGGTGGAGTGGAAATGGGTCAAGGGCCATGCCGGTCATGCCGAGAATGAGCGGGTCGACCAGCTTGCCTGTGCGGCGGCGGCGGCGGCGGGGCGCCAGGGCTCACCCTCCCCTTCAGGGCAGGTGCCGCCAAAGGTGGCGGAGGGGTTCGGATCACTTACCTCGCGCCACTGACCTCCCGCGTGCGTGTGCCACGCAAGCTGCCCTCCTGAAGGAGGGCGGCGATCAGGCAAACCGCCGCGGATCGTAAACCCCGGCATCGACCCCCGCCGGCATCTCCTCAGTGCCCAGGATCAGCGCAGCGCCCAACGCCGCTGCCGCGGGGGCGGTCTGGATGCCGAAGCCACCCTGGCCGACGCACCAGAAGAAGGCCGGCTCGGCAACGTCGAAGCCGATCGCAGGAAGGCGGTCGGGGGTGAAGGTGCGCAGGCCCGCCCAGCGCCGCTCGACGCGGTCGACCGGCCAGTCGACCACCCGCTGGAAACGATCGATGGCGGTGGCGACGTCGATCTCCTCGGGTGCGGCGTCGCACGGATCGCAGGCGATTTCGTCATGCGGGCTGAGCCACAGGCTGTGCTCGCTCTCGCCCTTGAAATAGAAGGTCTCATCGGCGCCGATGACCAGCGGCAGCCGCTTCAGCCCGTCCCGCGCGACCCGCAGCTGAACCATAGTGCGGCGCCTGGCCGACAGGCCGAGCGGAGCGACGCCGGCGGCGCGCGCGACCGTATCGCCCCATGCCCCCGCCGCATCGACCAACAGGTCCGCGGCCAGTATGCGTCCGTCTTCGAGCCGAACCTGCCAGCCAGCACCCTCGCGTTCCGCCGCCGCCAGTCGCGCATCGGCCATGAAGGTGGCGCCCGATCGCCGCGCGGTGGCGAGCATGTCGACGTGGAGGCGGGCGACATCGATGTCGGCCAGCCCCTCCTCCCACGCGCCGTGAGTCCACTCCGCGCGGAGCCCGGGCAGCCGCGCTTCGAGCTCGGCGCGGTCGAGCGGTCGGGCGACAACCCCCGGGACGAGGGCGATCTGTTCGTGCGCGCGCGCGAGGTGGATGGCGCCGCGCGGATCGAGATAGCCGCCCGCTTCCAGCATCGGCCGGCTGGCACGGGTCAGCGGCGCGACCAGCGGTCCGCCATAGCCTTCGTGCCAGAACGCCGCCGAGCGCCCCGTGGCATGATAGCCCGGCTGCGATTCGCCCTCGATCAGCGTCACGCGGGCGCGTCCACCGAGCGCCGCAGCGAGGCTGGCACCGGCGATTCCGCCACCGACGATCAGGATGTCGCTCCACCTCATGTCGAGGCCGGTTAGGGTCGGAGCCGGGGGCGCGTCCAGCCTCTGCCCCAAGCAATCCGCGAAAAAGCCGAACCGGGTCAGGTTCGCCCAACCTTATCTTAACCAATTTGGCCGATTGATCCGGCGTTCGAGAAATTCTCCTTAGTGAGGGGGCGAGTGTCGCCATGGATGTGAAGAAGATTGCGCTGCTGGTCGGAGCACTGCTGATTGCAGCGGTAACGGCCGTCATGGCCAAGAACATGTTCACCGGAGCCGGTGCGCCCGAG
>JANPKL010000205.1:0-8066 GCA_031425975.1 Sphingomonas sp. | reverse complement strand
CTGGCGTTCGAGGCCCGGCCGGGCCCGGTGCCGCAGGGCGGGCGGACGCTCGGCGGGAACGAGCAATGGCGATTGCTGCTGCTCGCCTTCCTCGGCGCGGTGGTCGGCGGGCTGATCCTCAACCTGATGCCCTGCGTGTTCCCGATCCTCGCGCTGAAGGCGATGGCGCTGGCGCGCGCTGGCGGCGAGGAGCGCGCGGCGCGGGCCGATGCTTTGGGATATACCGCCGGGGCGATCGCCGGGACGGCCGCGCTGGGCGGTGCGATCCTGCTGCTACGCGCGAGCGGGGAGGCGGCCGGCTGGGCATTCCAGCTGCAGGACCCGCGCACCATTTTGCTGCTGGTGCTGCTGGCGACCGCGATTACCTTGAATCTGCTCGGCCTGTTCAAGCTGCCGGTATTGGGCGGGGACAGCAGTCCGCGCGGCGGTTTTGCGACCGGCTCGCTTGCCGCATTCGTCGCGACCCCCTGCGCGGGGCCGTTCATGGGCGCGGCACTGGGCACCGCGTTGCTGCTTCCGGCGGCGGGCGCGATGCTGGTGTTCGCGGGGCTTGGCCTCGGGCTGGCCCTGCCGTTCCTCGCGCTCGCCTTCATCCCCGCATTGCGCCGGCGGCTGCCGAGGCCGGGGCCGTGGATGCTGCGGCTGCAGCGCATCCTGGCGGTGCCGATGGGGCTGAGCGCGGCGGCGGCCCTGTGGCTGCTGTGGCGGCAGGGGGGCGAGGGGGCACTGCTGATCGGTCTGGTGCTGGTCGTCGCGGCGATCATTCTCCTCACCGGTTACGGGGTCGCACAGACACGAGGGCGGCAGGCAGGAGCAGTCGTGACAGCAGTCCTGCTGGTGATGAGCGCAGGCGCGATGACCCGGCTCCCTGACGTGGGCGTCGGCGGGTCCCGGCTGGCGAGCGATGCGACCTGGTCCGAGGCGCGGGTGGCGTCGGCGCGGGCGACGGGCACGCCGGTGTTCGTCTATTTCACCGCCGACTGGTGCCTGAGCTGCAAGGTCAACGAGGGCGCCGCGATCCAGCGCGATTCAGTGCGCGCGGCCTTTCAAAAGGCGGGCGTTACGGTGCTGGTGGCCGACTGGACCAACAACGACCCCGCCATCACCCGCTTCCTCGACGCGCGCGGACGAGCGGCGATCCCGCTCTACTTGTGGTACGCACCGGGCAAGCCGGAGCCGGAAGAACTGCCGCAATTGCTCACGCCGGGAATGTTGATGTCGCGGGCCTCGCGCTAGCGCCGCTTCTCCCACACCTTCTTGCCGCCGATCCACGTCTCCAGCACCTCCGTGCGCGCCAGGGCCTGCGGGGCGACGGTGGCGATGTCGCGGTCGACGAGGATGAAGTCGGCCTCCTGCCCGGGCTCGAGCCCGCCCATGCGCTGTTCGGCGAAGCTGGCGTAAGCGGCGACGCGGGTGAAACCGGCGAGCGCCTTGCCGAGGCTCAGCCGTTCGCGCGGGCGCCATCCGCCCGCAGGCTGTCCGTCGAGCCCC
The DNA here is from genome assembly GCA_031425975.1 of Sphingomonas sp. Lineage (GTDB taxonomy): Bacteria > Pseudomonadota > Alphaproteobacteria > Sphingomonadales > Sphingomonadaceae > Sphingomicrobium. Next base: position 6,575 of record JANPKL010000205.1, on the reverse strand, counting down.
TGCCGGCTGATCGCGGCAGCGATGCCGTGAAACGGATTGGCATCCTCGACCGGGAAATCCGAGCCGAAGGGCATACTCGCGCCCAAGCGGTCGAGCGTAGCCCACGCATAGGCCCCCTCGAGCCGGTCGGGACCGAGCCGCGCCTCGGCCATGGTCCGGTCGCTGGTCTGGTGGACCGGCTGCATCGAGGCGAGGATGCGAAGGGAATTGAAGCGCTGGAGATCACCCGATTTGGCGTCGAGCACCTGGGCATGCTCGACCCGGCAACGGCGATCCTGTTCGGGGCAGCCCACCACGGTCAGCGCGTCGAGAACCATGTCGTTGGCGGCATCGCCGATAGCGTGGACCGCGACCTGCTTGCCGAGCGCGACGGCGGAGCGCGCCTGCGTGCGCAATTCCTCGACGCTCAGCAGCGGCAGGCCGCGGGTCTGCGGAGCATCCGAATAGGGGACCTTGAGCCAGGCGCCGCGCGAACCGAGCGCGCCATCGGCATAGAGCTTGACGCCGACCACCGGCACGACCTTGTCGGCGGTCCGAAGAACGTGGGGGGTCATGACCATCTTCTCGAGCGTGCTGCTGCCCGCGGCATAAACGAAAATGCGCAGCGGCAGCCGATCCTCGATCGAGGCGCGGTTCATCGCGGCCCAATCGTCCATGCTGGTGCCCATGTCGGCGACCGCGGTCAGCCCGCGCGACAGCAGAGCCGTCTGCGCCCGCTGTAGCGCTGCGTCGCGCATTGCCGCAGTCGGGGCCGGAACATGCTTGTCGACCAAGGCGGTCGCGGCGTCGACGAACACGCCATTCTCGATCGAACCGCCCGGAGGAGCCTTGGTCTCGGGCGTGATGCCGGCGGCGCGCAGCGCGGCGCTGTTGCCGACATGGGCATGCCCGTCGACCCGCTCGAGCCAGGCCGGGCGGTCGGACACGACGGCGTCGAGGTCGGCGGTGGTCGGGAAGCGCTTGGTCGGCCACAGCTCCTGGTTCCAGCCGCGCCCGGTAATCCACGGCAGATCGGGATTGGCCGCGGCATAGGCTTTCAGCCGCTGCTGAAATTCGCCCAGGCTGCGCGTGCCGACGAGGTCCAACTGGCCGAGCCCCTGGCCGAGCAGCATGACGTGGCCATGCGCGTCGATCAGGCCTGGCAGGAGGTGGCGGCCGCCCCCGTCGAACACACGCGTACCGGGCGCCAGCTTCATCATCTCGCCCTTGAGCACGCGCTTCACCTTACCGTCGTCGCCGATGAGGAGGCCGGTGAACCGTTCGATCTCGCGATCGGCGCTGGCGCGGATCCCCTTCACATTGGTGACGAGGAGGTCGGCTGAGGCCGGTGCGGACGAGAAGAGGGCGGTGGCGGCGAGGAGGATGCGTGTGATCATGCCGCCATGCCTAGCATTGTCGCTCCGGCAGGGAAGGGGTAGCCCGAGGGCATGACTTCTGAGACCCCCATGTTACCGCCGACCATCGCCGACATCCGCGCCGCCGCGACCCGCATCGCCGGCGCGGTCGAGCGCACGCCCTTCCGCTGCAGCCGCACCTTGTCCGAGATCATCGGCGCCGAGACCTGGCTCAAGTTCGAGAATCTGCAGTTCACCGCAGCCTACAAGGAGCGCGGCGCACTCAACAAATTGCTCCAGCTGGACGAGGCGGGGCGGGCGAGCGGCGTGATTGCGGCCAGTGCGGGAAATCACGCGCAGGCGGTCGCCTATCACGGCAAAAGGCTCGGCATTCCGGTCACCATCGTCATGCCGATGAATACGCCGCTGGTGAAGGTCAGCCAGACCGAGGAACATGGGGCGACGGTCATCCTCCACGGCGAGCGATTTGACGACGCTTTTGCCCGGGCGCGCGAATTGGAGGCCGAGCAGGGCCTCGCTTTCGTCCATCCGTTCGACGACCCCGCGATCGTCGCAGGGACTGGGACGATCGCGCTCGAGATGCTCGAGGACATGGCCGAGCTCGACGTGCTGGTGATCCCGATCGGGGGCGGCGGGCTGATCAGCGGGATTGCGATCGCGGCGCGAGCGATGAAGCCGGGGATCGAGATCGTCGGGGTCGAGGCCGAGCTCTATCCCTCGATGAAGAATGTGGTCGAGGGCGGCAGCGCGGCGATCGGCGGGGATACTCTGGCCGAGGGGATTGCGGTCAAGGTGCCGGGGCAGCTAACCCGCCGCATCATCGCGGACCATGTCGACCGGATCGAACTGGTCGCCGAGCGGGACCTCGAGCATGCGGTGGCAGTGCTGGTAGGAATCGAGAAGACCGTGGTCGAAGGGGCGGGGGCGGCGGGGCTCGCGCATCTGCTCGCCGCGCCCGAGGCCTACCGCGGGCGCAGGGTCGGGACCGTGCTGTGCGGCGGCAATATCGATACGCACCTCCTCGCCAACGTGCTGATCCGCGAGCTGGTGCGCTGCGGGCGGATCGCGCGATTGAAGGTGGGCGCGCAGGATCGGCCGGGCGCGCTGGCCGCGATCACCGCCTGCTTCCATGCCGCGGGGGTCAACATCATCGAGACCAACCACCAGCGCATCTTCTCGAAGCTTCCCGCCAAGGACACGGTGATCGAGGTCGAATGCGAAGCGCGGGACGCAGAGGCGATGGAAGCGCTGGTTGCGCGGCTTGAGGAGAAGGGCTTCAGCGTCGAGCGCGCGGCCTTGGACTAATCGCTCCCCTCGCGCTCGCAGGCGGCGATCTGAAGGAGCATCGCACCCGTCGCGAGGAAGCTCAGCGCCAGAATCCAGCTGAAGGTCGCGATGAGGTCGCTGGTCGTGCCGAAGAGGGCGACGATGATGCTTGCCAGTGGCAGGCCGAGGATGAGGATCACGGCCAGGGTGAAATCGGTCGCGGCGGCAAGGCCGGTCCAGCGCGAGACGCCGGTGCCCCGCGTCATGTAGGTCGCGCCGACCAACAGACCGGTGCGCAGGATCAACCACAGAGTGATGACGGTGAGGTTGGGCAGGAAGCGGGTTTCCTCGCGTGCTACAAACAACAGGCCGGCGGCCATGGTGACCAGCCCGGCAAGGGAGGCGGGAATGCGGATGGCCTGGCGTCCGACGCCGGCGACCAACTCGACCAGGCCCGCGAGCAGCAGCAATTCGCCCACCACCAACGCGCCGCTGGAGGCGGCGACTTCGGGCAGGAGCAGCGCGGCCCCGCCCAGCAACAGGACCAGCCAGCCGCACAAGGCGGTCATGCGCGCGCGGCGCGCGTCCGAGGTCGCGGTCATTATGCCCCTGTAACAGGAAGACGCGGCTTCGGTTCCCTCATGGGCTTTGCCACCAAGTCCCGATCAATCGGATTTTCCGGTCAGACCGGCGAGAATTGTTTGTTTGGGCGATCGGGCAGAGGCAGCTAGGGCAGCCTCGAAATCATCTTTGGAGGGCAAACATGGACGCGAAGACGGGCGAACTGAGCGGGGGCTGCCCCTTCCATTCCGAGAGCAAGGCGCGCTCGCTGCTCGGTCGGCAGAACAAGGATTGGTGGCCCGAGCAGCTGCCGGTCAACATTCTGTCGCAGGGGGGCTTGTCGCCCGATCCGATGGGTGCCGACTTCGACTATGCCGAGGCGTTCAATGCGCTCGATTATCAGGCGCTGAAGAACGACCTGACCGCGCTGATGACCGATTCCAAGCCCTGGTGGCCGGCGGACTATGGCAATTACGGGCCATTCATGATTCGCATGGCCTGGCATGCGGCGGGCACCTATCGCACCGCCGACGGTCGTGGCGGCGCCAATAGTGGGCAGCAGCGCTTCGCCCCGCTCAACAGCTGGCCCGACAATGGCAATCTCGACAAGGCCCGCCGCCTGCTGTGGCCGGTCAAGCAGAAATATGGCAAAAACATCAGCTGGGCCGACCTGTTCATCCTTGCCGGCAATGTCGCGATCGAGAGCATGGGCGGTCCGGTGTTCGGCTTCGGCGGCGGCCGCCGCGACGTGTTCGAGCCAGAGCGCGACATCTATTGGGGCGCCGAGGAGCAGTGGGTCGCGGCCGAGGAGACCCGCATCCAGCCAGACCGCGAAATGGCGCTCGAGCATCCGCTGGCGGCGATCCAGATGGGACTGATCTACGTCAACCCCGAGGGCCCGGGCGGCAATCCCGACCCGCTCGCCTCGGCGCGCGACATGAAGATCACCTTCGAGCGAATGGCGATGAACGCCGAGGAGACCGTCGCGCTGACCGCCGGCGGCCACACCTTCGGCAAGGCGCATGGCGCTGGAGATCCGAGCCATGTCGGCGCTGCCCCCGAAGGTGCGGACATCGCGTCGATGGGCATGGGCTGGACCTCGACCCACGAGAGCGGGATGGGCGCGCATACCATCACCAGCGGCATCGAGGGGGCGTGGGTCAACACGCCGACTGAGTGGTCGGAGAATTACTTCCGCCTGCTGATGGACTATGAATATGAGCTCGTGCGCTCGCCGGCTGGAGCCCAGCAGTGGCAGCCGATCGAACAGCGCGAGGAGGACAAGGCGCCGGCCGCGCATGACCCCAATGTCCGCGTCCCGACGATGATGACCACCGCCGACATAGCGCTGAAGGTCGATCCCGAATTTCGCGCAATCAGCGAGAAGTTTCGTGACGACCATGAGGCGTTCAAGGACGCTTTCGCCCGCGCCTGGTTCAAATTGTGCCACCGCGACATGGGCCCGCGGGTGCGCTACCTCGGGCCGGAAGTCCCGTCGGAGGAGCTCATCTGGCAGGATCCGGTCCCGGCCGGGCGCGCCCCGTCCGATGCCGAAGTTGCGGCTTTCAAGAGTGCGATCCTCGGGTCAGGCCTGTCGATCGGCCAGCTGGTCAAGGCGGCCTGGGCCTCGGCCTCCACCTATCGTAAGACCGACCATCGCGGCGGTGCCAATGGCGCACGCGTCGCGCTGGAGCCGCAGCGCGGCTGGGCGGTCAACGATCCCGCAGAACTGTCGGCGACGCTGACGAAGATCGGCGAACTGAAGGGTGCAATGAGCCTGGCCGACGCGATCGTACTTGCCGGCACGGCGGCGGTCGAGAAGGCGGCGCGCGACGCCGGTTTCGACGTCGCCGTGCCCTTCATGGGCGGTCGCGGCGATGCCACGAACGAGTGGACCGACGCCGAAAGCTTCGCGGTGATGGAGCCGGCGGCCGACGGCTTCCGCAACTATCTCAAGACCAGGCATAGCGTGCGGACGGAGGAGCTGTTGCTCGACCGCGCGTCCTTGCTCGGCCTGTCGGCCCCGCAGATGGCGGTGCTGGTCGGCGGTTTGCGCGTGCTAGGCGCCAATGCCGGCGACAAGCCCGAGGGCGTGCTGACCGATCGCAAGGGTCAGCTCACCAACGACTATTTCATCAACCTCCTCGACAACGACACCTTCTGGGAAGTGGTCGATACCTCGGGCGACGAGGAGTTCATCGGTTACGACCGCGGCGGCAAGCAGGAGAAGTGGCGCGCGACCCGCACCGACCTGGTGTTCGGCTCGAACAGCGAGCTGCGCGCCATTGCCGAAGTCTATGCCGAGCGCGGAAACGAGCAACTGTTCGTGCGGCACTTCGTCGAGGCATGGGTCAAGGTGATGAACGCCGACCGCTTCGACCTCCTGCCCAGGGGCGAGGTGTCGGCCGACCAGGCGGGCGACGGGACCAACGTGGGGGTCTGATCTCTTGCGTCGTCCCCGCGAAGGCGGGGACCTCGGGTTTTTACGCGACATACCTGAGGTCCCCGCCTTCGCAGGGACGACGCCTCAAGGCCGAAGTCCTCGCAATTCCGCCGCCAGCATCTGAAATTCCGCCTCGCGCGGGCTGCCCTGGCGCCAGATCAACGCGATCTCGCGATGCGCGTGGTCCGAACTTAGCGGATGAAGCTCGACACCGGTGCCCTCGAGCAGACCCGCCGTGACCGCCATTTGCGGAATGAGCGTCACCCCGAGGCGATTATCGACCATCTGCACCAGCGTGTGCAGCGACGTGCCCAGCATCATCGCAGAGGCGCGCAATTCGGGGCGGCGGCACGCGGCGAGGGCGTGGTCCTTGAGGCAATGGCCATCCTCGAGCAGCAGCATCCGGCCCCCCGTAATCTCGTCCGGGCGAATGGTGCCGCCAGCGAACTCGCCCGCGGGCGCGGCCAGCAGCAGCTTGTCCTCGAACAGCAGTTCCTGTGCGATCTCGCCGCATTCGAAGGGCATCGCGAGCAGCACGCAATCGACCATCCCGCGATGGAGGTGATCGCAGGCGGCGGCGCTGGGTTCCTCGCGCAGGAACAATCGCAAGTGCGGATGGGCGGCACGCAACCGCGGCAGCAAGGGCGGGAGCAGGAAGGGCGCGATGGTCGGAATGACCGACATCCTGAGGTCGCCGGTCAGCGGCTCGCGCTCGGCCAGGGCAAGGTCGACCAGTTCCTCCACCGAGCGGAGCACCAGCCGGGCCTTGGCGACGATCCGCGACCCCAGCGGCGTGAAGCGCACTACCCGCCGCGAGCGCTCGACCAGCACGGCGCCGAGCAAGGTCTCGAGCTCCTTGAGCGACGCCGAGAGCGTGGACTGGGTGATGAACGCGCTGGTCGCCGCGCGTCCGAAATGCCCATGATCGTGAAGCGCCACGAGATATTGCA
>JANPKL010000204.1:0-11175 GCA_031425975.1 Sphingomonas sp. | reverse complement strand
GCGGTGCCGATGATCGACAGCGGCAGCTGGTTCAGCCGGTCGGCATAGCTCAGCATGGTCAGCGCGCCCTCGCCGAGCTGGCTGGAGAAGAAGGCGTAGAACAGCTGGCTGATCTGATAGGCGCCCGCGGCAATGGTCGCTGGGAGGATCAGGATGACGAGCTCCCTGACCGCCGGGGTCATGCGCGGACGGCCGAAATGGAGGCGGATCCCGGCGCGGCGGACCGCGACCCAGCACAGCGCGAACTGCACGATCCCGCCGACCAGCACCGCGATCGCCATGTTGCGGACCGTCTCGATGTCGGTCGCCCCGCGCGAGACCAGCAAGGCGACAATCAGCGCGACATTGAGCAAGGCGGGCGCAAAGGCCGCGGCGACGAAGCGGGTCAGCGAATTGAGCACGCCGGAGAGCAAGGCCACCAGGCTGATGAAGAGGAGATAGGGGAAGGTCCAGCGGGTCAGCTCGACGGCAAGGTCGAACTTGCCCGGAACCTCGCGATAGCCCGCCGCGACCAGCGCCAGCACGCCCGGCATGAAGATGGTGAAAACTACCGTGACCAACAGCAATGCCGGCATGAACATGGCCAGGATTTCGTTCGAGAAGCGGGTCGCCTCTTCCTTGCCGCCGCTGGCGAGGCGACGGCTGAACAGTGGGACGAAGCCGCTCGAAAAGGCGCCTTCGGCGAACAGGCGACGGAAGATGTTGGGGAGAAGGAAGGCGAGATTGAAGGCGTCGTTGGCGTGTGATGCGCCGAGCAGTCGCGCGGCGATCATGTCGCGGGCGAAGCCGAGCACGCGGCTGACCATGGTCAGCCCGCCGATAGTCCCGGTGGCTTTGAGCAGGTTCATATCGTGGCCGGCCCCCTCCGTCTCGGTTGCGCCGAGCCACCTCCCCCTGGTGCCCGGGGGAGGAGCGATTAAAAGCTTACTGGACGGTCTGCTCGCCCAGCGGCTGGGCGGCTTCGGCTGCCTGCTGCTGCTCCATCTGAGCCATGTAGATGCCGGCAAAGTCGATCGGGTCAAGCATCAGCGGAGGGAAGCCGGCGTCCTGCGTCGCTGAGGCGACGACCTGGCGGGCGAAGGGGAAGAGCAGGCGCGGGGCCTCGACCAGCAGGAAGGCGGGAAGCTGGTCCTCAGGCAGGTTGCGCAGCCCGAAGATGCCGGCGTAGCTCAGATCGAGGACGAACTGGACGCCCGAGGTCGAGCGCGCCGAAGCGTCGATCTTGAGCACCACCTCATGAACTTCGTCGGCGACCTTGTTGACCTGGATGTTGAACTGGACGTCGAGGGCCGGCTGCTCGTTCCACTGAAAGACCTGCGGCGCGGACGGGTTCTCGACCGACAGATCCTTTACATATTGTGCCAGCGCCGCGACCTGCGGGGCATCGCCGGGCGCGCCCTCGGGCAAGGCGCCATTGGCGCCGGCGGGGTCCATGCTGGTCGGATCGGAAGCCATCAACTGAAGCCTTTATTCATGCTATGATGAGAAAAGGGTCATGCGCCCTTCTCGACCGGCGGGCGACTAGCAGCCGGGCTGGAACGGTGCAATGGCACGGGAAAGCGTCGCTTTAGGGGTTTGAAGCTCACGGCACCGCATCCTATATTGTGCGTTGAACGCCCATCGGGCGCAGAGAAGAAAGCGGTTCCTTGGTTGCGATCATCATTCTTGGCCTGTTCGCCCTGTTCATCGGCCTGCGCCTCTACAGCGTGCTGGGCGAGCGCACCGGACATGAGCAGCCGCTGACGCTGAAGCCCGCCGATGCGGAGGGCGAGGCCGCCGTGCCGCCGCGTCCCGCCGCCGCGCTGCCGGGCCAATATGCGAAGGACGAGCCGCTCGACACGGCCTATCTGCCGACGGCCGGGCCGGGGGTCCGCGCATTGCTCGCCGCCGACCCGAGCTTCGACGTCGCCCGCTTCCTCGAAGGCGCGCAGGGCGCCTATCGCATGATCCTGGAAAGTTTCTGGAAGGGCGAGGTGGACGAAGTCCGCGGATTCCTCGACCCCGACATCGCCGCTGCCTTCGACGAGGCGGTGGCGCAGCGCGTCGCCGCTGGGCAGACGCTCGACAACCGCCTGATCGCGATCGAGCAGGCGGTCATCGCCGAGGCACTGCTGACCGGCAAGGTCGCCGCCGTGACCGTCCGCTTCGAGGCCGATATCGCCGCGATCACCCGCGACGCAGACGGCCAGGTGGTGGCCGGTTCGCTCAGCGACGCGGTCCAGACCCGCGACCGCTGGACCTTCCGCCGCGACCTTGGCAGCAACGATCCCAACTGGATCCTGATCGAGACCGACGAAGAATAGTGCGGGTGCGTCAGACGATGCGCGGTTCGGCGCTGGCGGCGCTCATCGCCCTAATGGTCGCCGGCTGCGCCTCTCGGCCGTTGCGTACTCCTGCTCCGGCCATGCCGCTGCCTCCAATGACGAGTCCGGTCCCGTCGCCTGTGCCGATCATCCCGCCGCCGCCCCGCCGCGCGATCGAGACGGCGGGCTTCATCACCGCGCCGCGCAGCATCGCGCCCGACCAGGCCGAGCGCGCGCTTGCCGCCTTTCGCATCTCCTGCCCGCCGCTGCTGCGCCGCACCGATGGATCGGGGCTGACCCAGGCGGCCGAGTGGCGTCCCTTGTGCGACGAGGCCGCTACGCTTGCGCCGGGACGCGCCAAGGACTTTTTCGAGACCCGCTTCGAATGGGTCCAGGTGGCCGACGGCAAGGCCTTTGCCACCGGCTATTACGAGCCTGAGCTTGCCGGATCGCGCGTCCGCCAGGCCGGTTATGAAATTCCCGTCTATCGCACCCCGCCTGACCTGACCCGCTGCACCCGGGTTGACGGACAGACCGGGCGCGGACGGCTCGATCCGCTGACCGGGCAATGCGTGCTCTACTTCACCCGCGGCGAGATCGAGGACGGGGCGTTGGCCAACCGTGGGCTCGAGCTCGGTTATGCCGCAGATCCGGTCGAGTTGTTCTTCCTGCAGATCCAGGGCTCGGGCCGGGTTCGCCTGCCCGACGGCGGAGTGATGCGGATCGGCTACGACAATCAGAACGGTCGCGAATATATCGCCATAGGCCGCCTGCTGCGCGAACGGGGACTCCTGGTGCCGGGCAAGACCAGCATGCAGGATATCGTCGCCTGGCTGCGCGCCAATCCGATCGAGGGCCGCGCGATCATGCGCGAGAATCTGAGCTATATCTTCTTCCGCGAGCTGACCGGGCCGGGGCCATTGGGCGCGATGAACGTCCCCGTCACAGGCTATGCCTCGGTCGCGACCGACCCCTTGTTCGTACCACTCGGCGCGCCGGTGTTCCTGACCGTCGACCGGCCCGAGGCCAACGGCCTGTGGGTAGCGCAGGATGTCGGCGGGGCGATCAAGGGCTCGAACCGCTTCGACACCTTCTGGGGTCATGGGGCCGAGGCAACGCGGATCGCGGGCGGTATGGCGGCCAAGGGCAGCGCCTTGATCCTGCTGCCGCGCGGTAGTCTGGCGGCGGCGCGCGCGCGGGCCGCCGCGGCGCCGACGGTTGCGCCCACGCGCGCGCCCGCTCCGGCCGGCCTTGCGCCCACTCAGCCCTGAGGAGGAGGCCCTGTGGGCGCGGGTCGCCGCGACCATCACGCCCCTGAGCCGTGAGCCGGTCGCACGGCCGGTCGCACCGGCGCCTCCGTCACCAGCGCCGATTGCCGCCACCGCACGGCGTCCCGCCGGCCGCATTCCGCCGCCACCTAAGCTCCTTCCGCCGCCGCGCCGGCGCGCCACCATCCACGGCAATCTCGACGGACATTGGGAGCGGCGGCTGAAGAACGGCACGGTCGCGATCGACCGCACGCTCGACCTCCATGGCCACAATCTCGGCACGGCCTGGGAAGCGCTCGACGGGACGCTCGAGCGGGCCGTCGCCGCCGGCGACCGCCTGCTGCTGCTGGTCACCGGCCATCAGCGCGCGGGCGAGCCCCCGGTCCAGCGCGGCAAGATCCGCGCCGCGGTCCACGACTGGCTCGCCGTCTCGCGCCATGCGGAGCGCATCGCCGCGGTGCGAAACGCCCATCGGCGGCATGGCGGCGGCGGCAGCCTCTACCTCATCCTGCGGCGCTGATCGTGCGCCAGGCGCTGCCGATGCGGATGCGATGCTACACGGCTTTTTAACTCTCGCGCCTTAACCATTCGAAGCCATGAAGGTCGGCTCCGCCCAGAAGATCAGCAACATGCTTCTCTCCGGGTTGGCGGGGATCGCGTCGTTCGTGTTTTCGCTGACCGCGTTCATGACCCTCACCCAGCTGCCGCAGCAGGTGTTCGCTGCGGTCGTTGCGGGGGCCTTTTGCCTGATCATCTGCTATGTTGCGTCGGAGCGCCCGAACAGTGAGGGCGCGCGTGCTTTGGGCGCGCTTCGCGACCGCCTGCTGGCGGTCGAGGAGGGCGATCTCACCAGCACTGCGCCCGCGCTCGTCCAGCGGGTCATGCCCAAGGTCGCGTCCGCGCTCGACAGCCTGTTCGCCGAAGTCCGCAGCTCGATCGACAATGCCCATGCGCTGGGCATGTACGACCCGGTCACCAGCCTCCCCAACCGGCTCAATTTCCGTGCCGAGGCCGAGCGACTGCTCGGTCAGCCGAGCGCGCGGAGCAGCGCCATGCTGTTCCTCGACCTCGACCGGTTCAAGGCAGTCAACGACAGCCTCGGCCATGCTCGCGGCGACCAGCTGCTGGTGATGGTCGCCAACCGCCTGCGCGTGGTCGTCAACAGCGAGACGCCGGGTGCTGGCGCACGACCGCTGCTGGCGCGGCTCGCCGGCGACGAATTCACGCTCTTCTTTCCAATGGTGGCGAGCGCCGCCGAGGCCGAGCGGCTGGCGCGCCGGGTCGTGCTGGCGCTGGGCGAGCCGTTCGAGCTCCACGGCCACAGCATCGAAATCGGTGCCTCGGTCGGGATCGCGCTTGCGCCCGAACATGGCCGCTCGATCGAAACGCTGATGCGCGCCGCCGATATCGCCATGTATCGCGCCAAGGCGCTGGGCGGGCACCAGCACATCCTGTTCAACGATGCCCTCGCGGCCGAGCATCGCAATCGGCTCGAGACCGAGCAGGCCCTGGTGGTCGCGGTCCAGCGCGGCGAATTCGTGCTCGCGCTGCAGCCGCAGCTGAGCCTGTCGACCGGGCGGGTCACCGGAGCCGAGGCGCTGCTGCGCTGGAACCACCCGACCCGCGGGCTGGTCTCGCCGGGCGAGTTTATCGACATCGCCGAGCAGACCGGGATCATCGGCGACATCGGCGACTGGGTGATGGCCGAGGTTGCGGCGATCCTGGCCGGCTGGGATGCGGACGGGGTGCCGCGCCGTCGAGTGGCCTTCAATGTCAGCCCGCGCCAACTGGAGCGGCACGATTTCTTCCCCCGCCTCCGCCAGATTTTCGCCGATGCCGGGGTCGGCCTCGACCGGATCGAGATCGAATTCACCGAAACCGCGGCGATGAATTGCTCGGGCAGCGTGTTGGCGGAGATCGCCGCCCTGCGGGCCGATGGCGCGCGGATCGCGATCGACGATTTCGGCACTGGCTATTCGAACATCGCGCGGCTCCGGACCTTGCCGATCGACCGGGTCAAGCTCGACCCTTCGCTGATCGAGGATATCGATACCAACGAGCAGGCGCGGATGGTGGTCCAGGCGGTGATCGCCCTGTGCCGGGGGGTCGATTGCGATCTGGTCGCGGAGGCGGTCGAGACCGTGGCCCAAGCCGATATCCTCCGCGCCATGGGCTGCGAGACCATCCAGGGTTTCGTCTTTGCGCAGCCGATGCTTGAGGCCGAATTCGTCGCCTGGACCGGCGATGCCCGCGAGGCCGGGCGCAGCGCCGCTTAGGCCTGGCCGAGCCCGCCTTCGAACACGCGCGCGTAAATCCGCGCCAACGCCTCGATATCGGCCAGCGCGGCGCTCTCGCCCACCTTGTGCATGGTGGCATTGGGCAGGCCGAAATCGACCACCGGGCAGAGCCTGATCAGGAACCGCCCATCCGACGTGCCGCCCCCGGTCGACAGCTCGGGCCCGATCCCGCATTCGGCCTCGATCGCTGCGGTGACGAGGTCATAGAGCCGCCCCGGCGGGGTCAGGAAGGCTTCGCCCGAAATACGCGAGCGGACGTCCACCCCTTGATCGATGTCGCGGGCGATGCGGGTGACCAGCGCGACCAGCTCTTCGCCCGAGTGGAGGTTGTTGAAGCGGATATTGGCCTGTGCGGTCGCCTCGCCTGGAATGACGTTGCTCGCCTGCGTCGGGGTGTGGAGCGCGGTAAATTCAAGGTTGGAGGCGGGGAAGGCTGCGGTTCCGCCGTCGAAATGAAGTTCGTCGAGCGCGGCAACGATGCGAGCCAGTCGCCCGACCGGATTGTCGGCCTTGTGGGGGTAAGCGACATGGCCCTGCGTGCCCTTGCACGTCAGCCAAAAATTGACCGATCCGCGTCGTCCGATCTTGACCGTATCGCCGAGCCGGGTCTCGCTGGTCGGCTCGCCGATCAGAATCATGTCGGGACGGATGGCGCGCTCGGTCAGCCAGTCGATAATCCGCGGGGTGCCGTAGGTAGCATAGCCTTCCTCGTCGCCCGTGATGAGGAAGGAGAGGGTGCCCGAGCGCTGCTCGATACGCGATGCGGCGGCGGCGGCGGCCGCGATCGCACTCTTCATGTCATTGGCGCCGCGTCCGATCAGCCGACCGTCTTCGATCCGCGCGGTGAAGGCGTCGCCGCTCCATCCATCGCCCGCGGGCACGACGTCGAGATGCCCGGCAAAGCCGATGTGCTGCCCCGGGCCGGCCTCGCGGATGGCGACCATATTCTCGGTCGGGCCGTCGGGCGCCTCGCCGGTGGTGAAGCGGTGGACGGTGAAGCCAATCCCGCTCAGCGCCGCGTCCAGCACGTCGAACACGGCGCCGCAGGCGGGCGTGACGGAGGGGACCGAGATGAGCTTGGCAGCAAGGTCGATGGGGTCGATATCGGGCATGATCCGAGCCGCTAGCATGGGGAAGCGCAAATGCCGAAACTCGACCTCGACACGATCGAGCAGACCAACGCGACCGGCTATCCCGCGCCTTATGCCGAAGCGGTCGCAGGGCGCAGGTACCGGCGGCTCGCCCCCGCCTCGGGAATGACCGACTTCGGGGCCAGCCACGTCACGCTCGAGCCCGGCGCCTGGTCGAGCCAGCGCCACTGGCACGAAGGTGAGGACGAACTGGTGGTGATGATCGAGGGCGAAGCGATCCTGGTCGAGGAGGGAGCGCGGACCCTGCTTCGGGCCGGGGACCTCGCCGCCTTCCCCAAAGGGGTCGCCGACGGCCATCATCTGGTCAACGAGAGCGACTTACCATGCCGCTTCATCGCCATCGGCAGGCCAGCGGCGAGCGATTGCCATTATCCCGATATCGATATGCATCTCGATGCGCGCACCATGCGCTTCGTGCCCAAGAGCGCGGGCTAGCCCAGGCTCGGTGCGAAGCCGATCGGGGCGAGGTTGCAGCGGCCCGCAGCGCGCGCGACGGTCAGCGCGATCGACGGGTCGTCGATCTCGCTGGCGGCGCGCAGCAGGTCGCTGGCGGTGAGGCGCGAAGGGTCGGGGTCGCGCATCCGATAGGCACGGGCGACCCGGCCGAGTTCGAGCAGTTGCGCGGTCGAGAGGTTGCGCTGGAGGTCCGCCCCGACGCAATTGGCCCGTCCGCTATCGAGGCCGAAACCGGTGAGGCTGTCGGCGATCCGGGCGCTCGGCGACGCACAGGCGGCAAGGGGCAGGAGTGCTGCAATAACAAAAAGATAACGCATGCCACTCAAGCGCTTGCAGGAGTCAGTGAGTTCCCTGTGGGCCCTCATATTGTTCGATCACCCACGGCTCGTCCTGCGCCGCATCGATCCACTGCGCGACATGGGGCTGCTTGAGGACGTCGCTCATATATTGTCGCGCGAACGGGGGTACGGGGATCGAATAGGTCAGCAGCCGCGTGACCACGGGCGCGTACATGATGTCGACCGCGCTCCATTGGCCGAACAGGAACGGCCCGCCGCCGCCATGCCGCGCACGGGCCTGCGCCCACAGGACGAGGACGCGATTCAGATCCGCGACCGTCTCCTCCGCCAATCGCGGCGTCGGGACGGTGCGACGGACGTTCATCGGGCAGTCGCGGCGCAAGGCGGCGAAGCTCGAATGCATTTCGGCGGCCATCGATCGAGCCATCGCCCGGGCGGCGATATCCTCGGGCCAGAACAGGTCGCGGCTGGTCAGGTCGGCGCAATATTCGATGATTGCGAGACTGTCCCAGACGACCAGATCGTCATGCCACAGCAAGGGTACCTTGCCCGACGAGGGCGCAAATTCATCCCCCTCGCGCCGCTCGTCCCAGCCGCCATCGTAGAGCGGCACGACCAGCTCCTCAAAGTCGAGGCCGGCAGTCTTCACCGCGAGCCAGCCGCGCATCGACCAGGAAGAATAGGCCTTGTTGCCGATGATGAGCTTGAGCATCCATGTTCCTTCGTCATCCCAGGCTCGACCCAGGATCCGACTGCCTTTGCCGCCTGCTTCGTGAAAAGGAAGCCAGGCCCCGGGTCAAGTCCGAGGTAACGGCCTTTCTCTCGGCTCCTAGCTCAACGCATCCTCAAGCACTGCGGTGCGAACCTCGGCGATGCCCATGCCCTTTTCGCTGCTGGTCGAGATCAGCACCGGGAAGGCGGCGGGGCGCTTCATCGCCTCGGCCCGCACCGCTTCGTGCACCGCGGCCAATTCGCTCGCCTTGATCTTGTCGGCCTTGGTCAGCACCAGCCGATAGCCGACCGCCGCCCCGTCGAGCATGTCCATGATCTCGCGGTCGACGTCCTTCACGCCGTGGCGGCTGTCGATCAACACGATCGCGCGCTTCAGCGCCGCGCGCCCGCGCAAGAAGTCGTTGACCAGGAAACGCCAGCGCTTGACCATGTCGCGCGGGGCCTCGGCAAAGCCATAGCCGGGCATGTCGACCAGTCGCAGCACCAGCGGCTGGCCGACGTCGAAGAAATTGAGCTCCTGTGTCCGCCCCGGCGTGTTCGACGTCCGCGCGAGTTTGTGACGGTTGGTGATCGCGTTCAGAAGCGATGACTTGCCGACGTTCGAGCGGCCAGCGAAGGCGACTTCGGGCACGGTGCCCTCGGGCAGGAATTCGAGCCCGGGGGCCGACTTCAGGAACTCGACCGGCCCCGCGAACAATTTGCGGGCGCGTTCCTCCAGATTGCCCGGCAGATCCTCAGGCTCGCTCACGTCTTGGCCGCCGTGGTGCCCTGGCGGGCCGCGATTTTTTCCGCGTCATACTTCGAGTAGAGATATTTCTGCTGAGCGATGCCGAGCACGTTCGAAACCACCCAGTAAAGCTGCAGCCCGGCCGCGAATGGCGCCATGGCGAACATCAGCACCCACGGCATGATCGAGAAGATCTGCTTCTGGATCTCGTCCATCGGCGCCGGATTGAGGCGGAACTGAAGCCACATGGTGACGCCTAGCAGGATCGGCAGCACGCCCAAGTGCAGCAGGCCCGGCGGGTCGAACGGCAGCAGCCCGAACAGGTTGATCGGGGTCAGCGGGTCTGGCGCGGACAGATCCTTGATCCACCCAATGAACGGTTGGTGGCGCATTTCGACGCTGACCGTCAGCACCTTGTAGAGCGCGTAGAAGACCGGGATCTGAAGGAAGATCGGCAGGCAGCCCGCAGCCGGGTTAATCTTCTCGCGCTTGTAAAGTTCGAGCAGTTCCTGCTGCATTTTGGTCCGGTCGTCCTTGTGACGATCCTGGATCTCCTTCATCCGAGGCTGCATCGCGCGCATCCCGGCCATGCTGCGGAACTGGCGGTCGAAAATCGGGTACATGATCAGGCGCACGATGAAGGTCAGCGCGATGATCGCCCAGCCGAAGTTGCCGATCACCCCGAACAGCCACAGCAGCAGGTTGAAGATCGGGATCATCGCGAAGCGGAACCAACCCCAGTCGATCGAGCGGTTGAGGTTGGGCACCGTCGCTTCATAGGATTTGAGGATGCCATACTCCTTGGCACCGGCGAACAAATGGGTGGTCGTGGTCGCGCTCTGGCCGGCGCCGAGCAGCAGGGGCTCGAGCGTATAGTCGGCCGCATAGCTCGTGCCTGCGCCGCGGCGCAGGGTCGCGGTCATCGGGGTCTCGCCGGCGGGGGCCAGCGCGGTCAGCCAATATTTGTCGGTGAAGCCGAGCCAGCCGCTACTGGCGG
This sequence comes from Sphingomonas sp., assembly GCA_031425975.1. Classification (GTDB taxonomy): domain Bacteria; phylum Pseudomonadota; class Alphaproteobacteria; order Sphingomonadales; family Sphingomonadaceae; genus Sphingomicrobium. Next base: position 945 of record JANPKL010000204.1, on the reverse strand, counting down.
CGAATTTCCTGCCCTCGGGGCCAGCATCGTCGAGCGTGCCGTAATCGACGTCGTAATTGGCGGCGCCGTCGAACACGCCCATGGGCCCGACATGGTGGGTCCAGCCATCGGCATCACCGCTGCGCGCAGAGCGGCTGAGCAAGGCGTAGGGACGCAAGGCGACCGCATTGCCGGTGGGGTTCACGACCCGCTGGCGAATGGTGAAGAGGAACTTGTCGTCGACCGCGACCTGCAATTCGAAGCGCTGGCCGGTGGGATTGGTCCAGCTCAGCAGGACCGGCTTGCCCGGGGTGAGCGAGCGGCTGCTGGCGGTCCAGATCGTATTGGCGTCGGGCGCAGCGACGCCTTGGCCAACCCAGCCGAAGCTGGCGAAAAAGGCGCCGGGCGCGCCGGCTGGGCTCAGCAGCCGGGTCGGGACTTCATTATTTTTGAGGTCGCCGGTGTGGCGGACAAGGCGCAGATCGTCGAAGCGCGCGCCGGTCAGGCTGAGCGTGCCCTCGAGATTGGGAGTGAGGATGCGCACGCGCGGCACCGCGCCGATCGCCTGCGGTCGGCTGAGGTTGGCGGCGGCGGTTACTGCGGAGGCAGAGGCGGCCACGCCGGGCCCGGTCGCGATCGGCGCGGCCTTGCCAGCGACGGCTGGCGCTTGGGTCGCGCCAGCGACGGCTGGCGCCTGGGTCGCGCTCGGCTCGGGCTGCGGCAAGAAGCGCTCGGAAAAGACCGTCCAGCCAATCAACACCAGTGCGGACAGCACCACCGCCAGGATCATGTTGCGCGTATCGTTCACGGAAGTGGAGATCCTTTTGGGGGTACCGGGTCTGGTCCCTGGCCGCCCCAGGGGTGGCAGCGACCGATCCGCCGAAGCGCGAGCCAGCTGCCGTGGAGCGCCCCATAGCGCTGCCAGGCGGTGATTGCATAGGCCGAGCAGGAAGGGGTGAAGCGGCA
>JANPKL010000203.1:0-2110 GCA_031425975.1 Sphingomonas sp. | reverse complement strand
ACGACCAGTGCATCGCCGATGCCTATCGCGGGCGGATCCGTGAGATCGGCGACATCATGGCCGACCGCTGGGTCGCGCCGCGGTAAGTTACGCAGGGGTGAGCGTCGTCCCGGCGCAGCCCAGGACCCCATAGTTTAACGCGATACGCCTGAGGTCCCGGCCTGCGCCGGGACGACGTAATGGTGGATAACTTCGCCCTTCCGCTTCCCCGTTTGACCGCCTTGGCTTAGTCACAGAGCATGACCTTCGTCCCTTTGCGCTGCCTGTCCTGCTTTTCGATGCTTGAGGGAGCGATGGAGCCCAAGGACCTAGCCAAGCAGGCGAAGAAGCTTGGCTTTCCCGCCGCTGCGCTGACCGATCGCAACGGGCTTTACGCAGTCATGGCATTTGGCGAGGCGGCGATGGGCGAGGGGGTCCAGCCGATCATCGGCGCGACGCTCGGGATCGCGCGGCCGACGGAATGGGGCGGCAAGGCCGAGACCATCGACTGGCTGGTGCTGCTGGCCAAGGACGCGGCGGGCTATGCCAATCTCTGCCGGCTGGTGTCCAAGGCGCATATGGAGCGGCCCGACCATCTCGATCCGCATGTCCAGATCGACGATCTGGACGCGCTGAGCGACGGGCTGATCGCCTTGACCGCGGGGGGCGAGGGGAGCGCGGTGCGGCTGCTCGCCGACGGGCAGGATGCCAAGGCGCGGCTGGCGCTGGAGCGGCTGGCAGGGCTGTTCCCGGGGCGGCTGTATGTCGAACTCAGCCGGCGCGGCGAGGCGGCGGAGGAAGTCGCGGAAGCGGCGCTGATCGACCTCGCCTACGACCTCGACCTGCCGCTGGTCGCAACCAATCCCGCGCTTTACGCCGAGCCGGGCTTCCACGCCGCGCATGACGCCATGCTGTGCATCGCCGACAGCGCCTATGTCGACAGCGCCGAGCGGCGGCGCTCATCCGAACATGCCTGGCTCAAGCCCGCGGCCGAGATGGAGGCGCTGTTCGCCGATTTGCCGGAGGCGCTCGCCAACACGCTCGTCGTCGCGCAGCGCTGCGCGGTGGCGGCGCCCAAGCGGCGGCCGATCCTGCCGCGCATGGGGGATGACGAGGACGAGGCTCTGCGGACGGCGGCGCGCGCGGGGCTTGAGGCGCGGATCGCGGCTTATGCCAAGGAAGCGAAGCCAGGCTATCGCGAGCGGCTGGAGTTCGAGCTCGACGTCATCATCCGCATGGGGTTCGCGGGTTATTTCCTGATCGTCGCGGACTTCATCGGGTGGGCCAAGGCCAATGACATTCCGGTGGGCCCTGGGCGCGGATCGGGGGCGGGGTCGGCGGTGGCCTGGGCGCTGCTGATCACCGATCTCGACCCGCTCGAGCTCGGGCTGCTGTTCGAGCGCTTCCTCAATCCCGAGCGCGTGTCGATGCCCGACTTCGACATCGACTTTTGCGAAACCCACCGCGACCAGGTGATCCGCTACGTCCAGCAGAAATACGGCCGCGACCGGGTGGCGCAGATCATCACCTTCGGACGGATGAAGAGCCGCGCGGTGCTCAAGGACACCGGCCGCGTGCTGCAGATGAGCTATGGCCACATCGACCGGTTGGCCAAGCTGGTGCCCAATCATCCGACCGATCCGTGGACGCTCGGGCGAGCGCTGAACGGCGTCAGCGAGTTGGCGCAGGAAGTGAAGAACGAGCCGCAGGTGCGGAGGCTTTTCGACCTCGCCCAGAAGCTCGAAGGCCTGCCGCGGCACAGTTCGACCCATGCCGCAGGCGTGGTGATCGGCGACCGCCCGCTGCAGGAGCTGGTCCCCCTCCACCGCGATCCCCGATCGGACATGCCGGTGACGCAGTTCGACATGAAATATGTCGAGGCGGCGGGGCTGGTGAAGTTCGATTTCCTGGGGCTGAAGACCCTGTCGGTACTGCGCGAGGGGCGGCGGCTGCTCGAAAAGCGCGGGATCGTGGTCGACTTCAGCGCGCTGGGGTGGGAGGATCCGGCGGTCTACGACCTCTTGCAACGGGGCGAGACGGTCGGCGTGTTCCAGCTCGAGTCCGAGGGTATGCGGCGGACGCTGGCGGCGGTGCGCCCGACCACTTTCGGCGACATCATCGCGCTGGTCTC
>JANPKL010000202.1:0-2267 GCA_031425975.1 Sphingomonas sp. | reverse complement strand
CGCGCTTGACTAGTAGGATTTGGAATGTCCTACCCTGGTCGATGGACAATCCCCTCATCGACCGTCTGTTCGACCCGACCTTCAACTCCTGCACCAGCGACGAGGAATTCCAGCTCGCCTGGGCGGTGCAGGCGCGGGTTGCCGATGCGGCCAGGGGGAAGGGCGCGCAGCGCGGCCCGCCGCCCAAGGACCGCTGGAGCGTCCGCCGCCGCCAGGCGTCCGAGCGCGACGCCGAGGAACGGCTGCGCGCACAGAGCGAGCGCGTCGACCCCGCCGTCCACGTGTTCGAGGATGAGGAGGAATCCGGCTATGCCGCGGTCCGCGCCGAAGTGCCGGCCAGCGTCCGCGTCGACGGCTGGACCGCCCATCGCCGCATCCTGTTCCTCGAGATATTGGAGGAGCATGGCAGCATCCTGAGGGCCGCGCACGCCGCCGGTATGTCGCGCCGCTCGGTCAATAGGCTGCTGCCCCGCGCGCCCGCTTTCGCCGCTGCCTTCGAAACGGCGGTGCGCGGGGTCACCGCGACGCTCGCCGACACGCTGTTCGACCGCGCGATCCACGGCCATCAGGTGCTGATCCTCCACGACGGCGACGTGGTCGCCACGCGAACCGTCCACCACGACATGCTCGGCCTCTACCTGCTGCGGGTCCGCGATCCACTCAACTATGCCCCGGCGGGCGAGGCCAAGGCCTGGCTCGCCAATCACGGCCTGACCCCGCTCGCCCGCCGAGAGGAGCCGCTCGCTCTACCCCCCGCCACCGGTGACATTCAGGACCTTGTTCAGGAAACTCCCGCGCTTCCCGCGGACACGAAAAAGGGCGACCCCGAAGGGCCGCCCTCTCGCGTGATGTGACGGGACGATGATCAGCCCTTCGGCAGCAGCACCGTGTCGATCACGTGAATGACGCCATTATCGCAGGCGATGTCGGCCGTGGTCACGGTCGCGCCGTTGACGGTCACGCCATTGGTGCCGTCGACGTCGAGCGTCTCGCCGGCGACCGAGGCGGGGTTCATCTTCTGGCCCGAAACGTCGGCGGCCATGACCTTGCCCGGCAGCACGTGCAGGGTCAGGATCTTGGTCAGCTTGTCCTTGTTCTCGGGCTTGACGAGGTCATCGACAGTGCCCGCGGGCAGCTTGGCGAAGGCATCGTCGCTGGGCGCGAAGACGGTGAACGGGCCGGGGCCCTTGAGCGTGTCGACCAGGCCGGCGGCGGTGACCGCAGCGACGAGCGTGTTGAACGAGCCCGCGGCAACCGCGGTGTCTACGATGTCAGCCATGTTGAAATCCTTCTTGGGGGCAATATCGGCAAGTCTTTTGCCTCGACGTATATCGGGTTGCGTCAGCCGTTGTTCAGCTACGCCCTTAGCCCACCTTGCCGATGATGATCATGACACGGGCATGACAATGAAGGACTGAGTAACGGGCAAGTGGAGTCGTTTCCCTTGCCCCGCCGTCCGCCTACATGTCGCGCAGTTCGCTTGCTACCTCGTCCAGCGGCTTGTCTCCGCCCCGCTCCATCGCTTCCATCGCCTGCTGCGGCCCGCGCATGATGCGGGCGGCATATTCGCGCAGCCACTCGCCCCGCTCCTGCCCCGCCGCCGTGTCGGGCGCAAAGGCATCGACCGCCGCCGGATCGACCCCGAGCAGCCGCTCGACCGTATCCAGCCGCAGCCGCGTCACCGCCAGCTCGCCGGTCAGCGCCAGCACCATCGACAGCAGTTTCTCCTTGTCGGGGTCACCCAGGAAATCGGGCCTTTTGCCCTTGGGGCCAAGGTTCGCGCGCAGCATCCAGTCGAGTTCGTCGCTCATCCTTCGGCCCGCTTCCACGCCCCATAGGCATGCCACACCGCCGCCCGCCCATGGTCCTCCGCCTCGCCCTCTTTCGCTGCCGAGGGGAATATCGCCTCGTCGACCACCGCCCGCACTCCGGTGGTGAACAGCTCGTCGCGGCCGAACCCGGCGCGCACCATCTCGTCATGCAAGTCGAGCCCGTGCATCCCCGACCAGAAGGGCTCGTTGTTGTTATAGGCGTCCCAGTCGCGGATGAACTGTTCGTAGAGTGGCATGTCGGGCCCATATTGCGGCTGCTCGAGGTGCAGCTTCAGCCCGCCGGGCGCGAGCACGCGATAGCCCTCGGCCAGGATCCTGGGCAGCGCCTTGCCGCTGGTCTCGTGCAGGAACATGGTCGTCTGGACCCAGTCGAAATATCCGTCGGGCCAGGCCGACAGATCCTCCGCATTTGCTTGCACGAACTTGAGGTTGGTC